>JBILVV010000018.1:0-25185 GCA_044370255.1 Pirellula sp. | reverse complement strand
CCATCCTGTCGACGAAGATCGCGTTCTCGCGATGGTGGAGAAACGAACGGCTTGATTGCCGAGGGCGATAACTTTTCACTTTCATTCAAAGGGCCAACGGGGACATGCTGACCAGCGATCAAGTGAAAGAAGAGAACCAAGTTCCCGATTCGTGGCAGCATCGCCATCTGTTAGGTTTGGAGCACTTGACGGCGCAGGAAATCGAATTAATTCTCGACTACGCCGACAAACTGCAAGAGGCAACTCACCAGGGGCGACGCAAGCTCGATCTGCTCAAAGGCCGCACGGTCGCGAACCTCTTTTTTGAAAACAGCACTCGGACGCGAAACAGTTTTTCACTCGCTGCCAAGCGATTGGGAGCCGACACCGTCGAGTTCTCCTCTTCTGGGTCGAGCGTTGCCAAGGGGGAGACTCTCATCGATACCGCGAAGACGATCGAAGCGATGCTGGTCGATGCGGTTGTGGTGCGACATAGTTCTCCCGGAACGCCGCATCTGCTGGCCCGAAGTCTCGCCTGCAGCGTGATCAATGCAGGAGATGGTCCGCATGAACATCCCACGCAAGGGTTGCTAGATATCCTTACCATCCGACGCCGTCGCGGATCATTGCGAGGACTCACGGTGGCACTGGTGGGCGACATTGCCCACTCACGCACGGCGCGTTCCAATATCTGGGGATTGTTGAAACTCGGAGCCCATGTGATCGTGTGCGGGCCAGCAACGCTCGTCTCCAAGAACTGGGAGAAGCTCGGTGTCGAAGTCGCTTATGATCTCGATAAGATCTTGCCTCGTTGCGATGTCCTGAATCTGCTGCGCATCCAATTCGAACGCCAAGCGATTCGACCATTCCCATCCGTACACGAATACACGCTGTTGTACGCGATGAATCAAGAGCGACTGCGTCGCAGCAAGCCTGAGATCTTGATCATGGCCCCGGGCCCGATCAATCGTGGAGTCGAGTTGACTCCTGAGGTTGCCGATGGCCCTCAGTCGGTGATCCTCGATCAAGTCACCAATGGAATCGCTATTCGGATGGCGGTCCTGTTCTTGCTGCTCGGTCGCTCACGATCATCCTGAGTTGGTTAATGCTGACCGGCGTGCGCTCCTTCTTGGTGCGTTGTGTTATGTCATCTCAGAACAAAGCAATCGATGTGTAGAACGGTCGATGAGATTGCTAGCAAATCTGCCTTGGCAACATGCATTTGGGACCCTATCTCGCTTTGCGTTCCAATCCTCGTTCGCTGCTTCCTGTATCATTGTATGGATGAGTTCCGAAGATTGTTTCGATGGGCAAGACGTGCATGAAATTCCACACGATGAGAATGTTCGCGATGAGCGAATTCGCTGAGCATTTACAATTTCATACACTCTCTTCTGTAGATGCGAATTTCATCGACGCCAATCTTCGCCGTCGCTTTGCTGACCGACTCTTCAAGGTCGATGTTTCCCCAAAGACCGTCGAGCTTTTGGGCATGAAGACCAACTATGTTTATATATTCGTCTTGATAGATCACAAAAGCACAGACGAGCCATATACCTTAGTTCACCGGAGCCTGGTTCGGCAGCAGACCAACTGATCAAAAAGGGAGTAGCAATCGGTGAGGCCCACGGTGAGGCCCGCGGTGAGGCTCGTGGAGAGGCTCGCGAAAAACGGAACACGATTCGAATCCTCCAATCGATTCTTGGCCTGGCGGAATCGCCTGATGAGGAGTTGGCCAATATGGATGTTTCCGAGATGCAAGCGAGGATCGAAAAGCTTCGAGTGCAGATCGGTAATCGTTTTGCTGATTGAGAATTGTTCGAAAGCAAAGAAGGGTGCTTGTTGGAGCACCCTTCTTCCGTGATTCGACTTCGGAAGATCGCCTACTACCAGGGGCCACGCACTGGATAGACACCGAACTGATCGGTATGTGTTGGCCAATACGGCGTTCCTCGGAATGCTCCGCCACCTGCTCCATTTGGAGGTACGCCACCGAACTGGTGGTAAACCGGGGTCATCGTGTTTTGCGAGACACCCCACGAGTAGTGTTGTTGCATGGTAACAACAGGGGGAACCACCAATGCAGTCGGTTGGCCGGTACGCATCCAGTAGTAGCCGCCGTGCCATGGTCGCTGCGCTGCTTGGTTGCGAGCCCAGTAATCGCCCCAGCTGGAATGCCAAGCCCAGGCTTTCAGCGTTCCATGCTCTCCCGTGTTAGGACCGAGCAGGCCGCCACCTGTGCCGAAACCTCGACCACCGAAATGATGGCCTGCGGATCCTTGGCAATTGCCCGAATTGCAGTCGCCGACGATGACTTCCTGCCCCAGACCGATCTGAGACATCAGGAGCGCTGCTGCAAGAGCAGTGCTTTCCAGGACGAATCTTTGACTCATACGCTTCTCACTTCATTCATTCTTGGTTGAAGATCAGTCGCGCATCGTCCTTGACGCTCATCTGAACCATCGTTTGGAGGATCAGGATCCGATCCCGATCAAATCGTTAATCTCCTCGGCCAGGATTACTGGTGAGGCAATCGAATTCGCTTGTATGTTTGCTTGAGCGTGGTGTGGATCGGCGGTACGGAGTAACTCGCGTGCGTGCGATTCAATCCTTGACCATTGTCGTAATACGAATGGTACCGATCATGGTGTTGATAGAGGTAGTGGTGCGGGTAGAGCGGCTGATAGGTGTAGTAGGTATGTCCCACCCATCCAGGAACTCCGATCGGGGAGATGTACATGCCCGCGGTGGCTTGGTTCGCGTTGCCTTGGGTGAAGTAGTTATCGAACAGAGGTTGCGTTCCCTTGCCGATGTATTGACCGTAGGTCTCGGCTCCGAGATCTCCGGTTCCTCCCCCGATACCGGCATGCGATGCGACCAGTCCTCGCACACCGCCACCCGCGTAGGAGTTACCCGGCACATACGGAACGGCGTTTGCGCCGCAAGTCGAGCACTGTGCGCTCGCTTCCTGGGAAATCATTCCTAGAGAGGCAATGGCAACTCCGCCAGCCAAACTCATCTTTACCAATCCAAGCCGTCGCATTCCTTGCACTCCTGTATCTGCGGAAAGGGGAAAACCTTCAATTTCTCTGCTCGGCGATTCGCGATAGCATTCCGAAGCCAATCCCTTGTCCTGCGGCAGTCCCGGCCGAGAAACAGGGCAAGGACACCGGGTGGAACGATCCTACCGAAAATCCTTGGTCTAGCCCCAAGACTGGCTGAAATTCGCTAGGCCTCATAGACCATCCCGCTGTTATCCTTTAACCTTTGTCGCACCCGTGGGATCGCGGGAGTTCAGACTGACATCCAGGATTGGTTACGCATCATTGACGAGCATGACATCGAATTCGAACAAATCCCGTCGCGCCACCGCCGAATCGATGGCGACCAAGCAGCGGGACGTTTCCGTTAGCGAGTTTTTCGCCAAGAACCGACACCTTCTCGGCTTCGACAACCCCCGCAAAGCGCTCCTGACCACGGTTAAGGAAGCGGTTGATAACTCATTGGATGCCTGCGAAGAAGCTGGCATCCTGCCCGAAGTCTGGGTCCGTATCGACCAGACCCAAGCCGGTCGATTCCGTGTCGCAGTCCAAGACAACGGACCCGGTATCGTGAAGAAGCAGATCCCGTTGATTTTCGGCAAGCTTCTCTATGGCAGCAAGTTCCATCGCTTGCGAATGAGTCGCGGCCAGCAAGGGATCGGCATCAGCGCCGCCGGGATGAACGGCATGTTGACCACCGGTCGTCCGATGCAGATCCTCTCCAAGACCAGCAAGAAATCGCCGGTCCATTACTTCCTACTGCAAGTCGATACGAAGAAGAACCAACCTGAGATCATCAATGGCAAAGGAGAGGGTGTCGACATTCCGGCTGGCGAGAAAGGGCTCGCCCACATGCGGGACAACGACATCGTTTGGGATAGCCATTATCCAGGGAGCGATGGCAAACCGGGACCAGAAGTCGAATCGGGCACTCGCGTCACGATCGAGTTGACGGGTGTCTACAAACGAAGTCGTGGGAGCGTCGACGAGTACCTAGAGCAGACGGCGATCGCGAACCCGCACGTGACCATCCATTGGCAAAGCCCCGATGGCGAGAAGATAACCATTCCTCGTACGACTACGGAGCTGCCTCGCGAAGCCAAGGAGATCAAGCCGCATCCGTATGGAGTGGAATTGGGCCGCTTGATCACGATGCTTGGCGATGACAAGTCGGCGACTCTCAGTTCCTTTTTGACCAGTTCTTTTTCATGTGTAACACCCGCGGTCGCTCGCAAGGTTTGCGAAGTAGCCAAACTCAGCACGCGGGCTTCGGCCATTAAAGTTGGCCAGACCGAAGCCGAACGACTGTATCAATCATTGCAGGAGACCAAGATCCGTCCTCCGTCGACCGATTGCATCGTACCGATTGGGCGAGATCTACTGTATGCGGGACTCAAGGCCATCGTGCCGGGTGAATTCCACGATGCTGTGACCCGTCCTCCTTCGGTGTTTCGCGGTTCTCCATTTCAAATCGAAGTCGCCTTGGCATATGGCGGTACAGTCGCAACCCAAAAAATCACCCGCGAGGAATTGGTCGAAGTGATTAACCAGTCCGATGCCCGGACGCTCCGCAAATTCCTGATCGATTCGTTCAATGGCATCGGCGGGGATTCGGCCGACAAGATCATTGCCGAAACCAAGTTGCCGACCCGATGCAGTCCGCAAAAACTCAAAAAGGATCAGATCGATGCGTTGCACACCGCGTTGCGAGAGGTGAACATCTCCGAAGGCCAATCGATGCAAATCTATCGTTTTGCCAATCGTGTGCCTCTTCAATACCAACAAGGAGCCTGTGCCATCACCCAAGCGGTCCTCAACACCAATTGGCGACCCTATGGATTATCCCAGTCCAAGGGGGCATTGCCCTCGGGACCGGTGACTCTGATCGTTCACATGGCGAGCGTTTGGGTTCCATTCACCAGCGAATCGAAGGAGGCCATCGCTAACGCACCGGAGATTGAAAAGGAATTGCGACTGGGAATCCAGGCCATCGGTCGGTCGCTTGCAGGCTACATTCGCAAACGGCAAGCCATCGCGGCTCAGGGGAATCGCCGAAGCATCTTTCTTCGGTATCTCAAGGAAGTGGCCAATGCGGTTGCGACGATTCAGAAGTCGGAAGCCAATCCGATCTATGAGGATCTGTTGCACGTGGCCAAGAAAAAGACAGCTGTTGCCGACGTCAAGCTGGACGAATTCGGCCGCGAGATTGCCGCCGAGTCCGAAGACTCGGCGGTTAGTTGAAGCAGGTAGCCATTGAGTCCCGACGCTAGGCGCTCTCTTTGCGCTTAGAAGTGGACTTGATTGGGCGGATGCTTCCATCGTTGGGATCCAAGTCGATGGTGAAGAGGGTACCCTCTTCCTGTTCGGGCAGATCGAACATGACATCCATCATGATCTCTTCGACAATGCTTCGCAGACCCCGTGCACCGACGTTCTTTCGGTGTGCTTTTTCCGCGACGGCTCGCAATGCCGCTTCGGTGAACTGCAGATCGCAGTTCTCCATACCGAAGAGTGCTTGGTATTGCTTGACCAAGGCATTCTTGGGTTCCGTAAGGACTTTGACCAAGCCTTCGATGTCCAGCGGTGCAAGGGCCGTGACGACAGGGAGTCGGCCGATCAATTCGGGAATCATGCCGAACTCGAGGATGTCGTCGGAGTGGATTTGAGCGAGGAGCTTCGCGGAGTCCGTTTCACCTTTGATGCTCGATCCAGGGCCGAAGCCCAGTGAGCGTTTGCCGAGTCGTTTACTGATGATGTCTTCGACACCGACGAAAGTGCCACCACAGATGAACAAGATGTTCGTCGTGTCGAGCTGAATATACTGTTGCTCCGGATGTTTACGTCCACCCTGAGGTGGAACATTGGCAACGGTTCCTTCGAGCATTTTGAGGAGTGCCTGCTGGACCCCTTCACCCGACACATCGCGTGTGATCGAGACGTTTTGACTGGTCTTGCCAATCTTGTCGATTTCATCGATGTAGAGGATCCCTCGTTGGGCTGCTTCGATATCGAAGTCGGCGGCATGCAGCAATTTCAGGAGAAGGTTCTCGACATCCTCGCCTACGTACCCTGCCTCAGTGAGGGTGGTCGCATCCCCGATGGCGAACGGCACATTGAGCATCTTGGCCAGGGTACGAGCCATCAGCGTTTTGCCGCTACCGGTCGGGCCGACCAAGAGAATATTCGATTTCTCGATTTCAATTTCGCCACCCTCCCATTCCGCGCTCAATCGTTTGTAATGATTGTGGACTGCAACCGCCAACGAACGTTTGGTTTGCACCTGGCCGATCACATATTGATCGAGATGTTCAACGATCTCTCGAGGGGAGGGGATTTCGTTGAAGAGTTTCTTGGTGGGGCCGCGTCGACGTTGTTCTTGGTCGAGAATCGACTGGCACAATTCGATGCATTCGCCACAGATGTAAACATCTCCAGGACCTTCGACTAAGGGGCCTACATCCCGGTAACTCTTGCGGCAAAACGAGCAGAAAGCATTCTTTTTCGCAGCACCGCCGCTGCCGCCGCGACGGCCGGCCATCATATCCTTGCCTGAGGGCATTCTCGACTCCTTGGTTGTCCCAAAACGAGTCGCGATCGACTCCGTTTCAGGAATGTGGTTCACGTTGGGGAAGCTCGATCGTCAACTCCTGCGTTCGAATCTTCGCAAAGCAAAGTTTCGATTGCGGGTGCAAACCGGGCTTCCTTGACCACAGTTACGAGCCGATGGGTAAAGTTGCTTGATCGCTCAAGGCGACAGCGGCCTCCCAGGCCGATTCAGATTCACCACCACTTCCAGCAGTATATCACAAGTTCGCCGATGGATTGACATCGTTTTCTTGAGAGGTGCCAGCAGGGGGGGCGGTCGGTTTCGCTGCCGACGCGGCGGGGAGAGACCCTCCGGCAAGCAACGACTTAATCTTTCGGAATTCCTGTTCGTTAATGTCACCTTCACTCCGCATTTCTTCGAAATTCTTTTCCAGCAGACGGGTGATGGAACGGTCTTTCGTGTTGGAATCGCGCAACTTTGACAGGGCGAAGTATGCGACCATCGTAACGATAGACAAGATCAACAAACCCAATACAGCTTGAATGACTGGATCAGAGAACAATGCGCTGGCAGATGCCCAACGATCAGGTGCGGTATTCATGCGACAAGCAACCGGTAAGACACTCTCTAGGGACAAACCTTAGATCCATCATTTTAACCGAAATGCTTCGAGAGTCATTCTCGACTCCGCACGCCCGAATGGTATGCATGTCCCATGGCCGCAGACCACTCCTGCAACCATCATTTTTCAAGAAATTCCTGACTCGGCAGGATAGGCGATCTCGGCGGTTTCGAGTTCGCGCGTTTGGTTCAGCCCAGCAAGACGTTCAGCCCAGCAAGACGTTGACATGCCTAGGATGATCCCAACCCGACGCGTGAGCGAGGGACGCATGAGGGAAGACGTCGCAAGCGACGTAACTCCTTCCCTCGCTTACGCTTCGGGTTGTGATTATTGCGAAAATCGCAACTTCAAAACTTACGCTTCGGGTTGTGATTGCTACGAAAAGCGGAACTTCAAAAAGCTCGGCTCCCGGTGTTCGCGGGGCGAGGCGCGAATACCGGGAGCCGATTGCTTTTTGGATCGGACGCTGAGCGGAGGCTATGCCAGTCCCAACCGCTCCTTGGGATCCTTGAGCGCATGATGTAGACGGGCCAGTGCTTCGGTTTCGATCTGGCGAACCCTCTCTCGTGTCAGTCCCAACTCGGCACCGATTTCTTTAAGCGTATGCGGTGGTGAGTCGCCGAGCCCGAATCGCATCTTGAGAACCGTCGACTCCCGATCATCAAGCGTGCCGAGCAATTCCATCGCCGTCTTCATAACGTCATGGTCGAGCAACTCTTCGTCGGGACTCTTGCGCCTCTCGTCCATCACCATTTCCCCGAGTGACCATCCCTGTTCAGATTGGTCGCTTTGCGGAGTGGCATTGTAGATCTGGATCGCTTTCTTGATGATCGGCAGCTTTTTCTTGGGGAGCCCCAGGATTCTTGCGACCTCCTCCTGAGTCGGCATGCGACCCAGTTCCTCACTGAGCCGCGCGGTGGCTCGCCGCCACTTGCTGAGCAACTCAACCATGTACGCAGGAATCCGAATGGTCTTCGCTGAATTGATCAACGCACGTTTGATCGATTGCTTGATCCAATAACTGGCGTAGGTACTGAAGCGGGTCCCTATATCCGGATCAAAGCCTTCCACCGCTCGCAACAATCCGAGGTTCCCCTCCTCGATTAAGTCCTGAAGGGCAAGCCCTTTGCCGACATAACTTCGAGCGATGTTGACCACCAAGCGAAGATTGGCTCGGACCATGCGGTCCCGCGCGAGCACATCACCTGTAGCGATTTGACGGGCTAAGACCTGTTCGTCGTCGGCCGTCAGTAGTTTGGTTTCGTTGATCTCCCGAAGATAAGTTTCCAGAGGAGATTGCAATTGGTCGCCATCCTTGCGACGTCGACGATCGGAAATCGTGGCGATTTCTTCGTCGAGTGGATCCTCCACGCTGTCGAGAAACGGTCGAGGATGGACCATCGATGGATCTTTCTCACGTGCAGAAGGGAAGCAGAAAATGAAATGGGGCAAGACACGATTGAATCGGCCGGAATGCCATCATTTCTAAGGAATTCTGCCTCGGACCTGCCTGTAGCGGATGTTCCGAGAACGCAAACCGCTGTCCGATCGGCGTTTTTGCCTTACAATCGCTTTTTTAAGATTTGGAGCCCATCCAAGTCCCGTTTTTCCCAGTTTCTACCCGTTAGCAAGTTCCATCTATGCTCTCACCGCATGCAACCGATTCGACGCAGGCCATCGTCACTCAGGAGGGTTGTACCGAACATGATTCCTGTGTCGCCGTCACGGGGGACGGTCTCTGGTCGCAATGGGCCGCAGATGTGTTGGCTGGAAAAGCTATCGACCGATCGCAGGCCCTTACGATCCTCAACGCGAACGACGATCAGTTGATGGATATTCTTTCTGCGGCGAATCGGATTCGCTTGCACTATTTCGGCAAGACAGTGCAGCTTTACTTCTTGATGAACGCCAAGAGCGGCCTGTGTCCCGAGGATTGCCACTACTGCAGCCAATCGAAAGTTTCTGATGCACCGATCCCCAAGTACACGATTCTCAACCGTGACAAACTTCTCGACGGCGCACGGGTTGCCGCGGAGCGACAGAGTAAGACATACTGCATCGTGATCAGCGGTCGAGCTCCCAACGAACGGGAGATCAAGGCGATCGAAACCATCGTCCCGGAGATCAAGCAGAAGTACGGGCTGAATATCTGCGCTTGCCTAGGGTTGCTCAACGAGTCGCAGGCTCAGCGGCTTGCGGCAGCGGGAGTCGATAAAGTCAACCACAACCTGAACACCAGTCGCGATTACTACGACAAGATCTGCACGACCCACACCTTCGATGACCGAATGGAAACGCTCCGCAACGTGCGAAAGGCGGGTTTACAATTGTGCAGCGGTGGCATCATCGGCATGGGAGAGCGACGCGAAGACATCGTCGAGATGGCCTTTTCTCTTCGCGAACTGTCGGTCGAATCCATCCCTTTGAACTTCCTTCATGCGATCGATGGCACGCCGATGGAGCAAAAGGAATATCTATCTCCTCGCGATTGCCTCCGAGCTCTCGCCATGTTCCGGTTCGTCAATCCATCGAGCGAACTGAGGATCGCCGGCGGAAGAGAACGCCATTTGCGATCGCTGCAACCTCTCGGCCTCTTGGTCGCCAACAGCATCTTTGTCGGTGATTACCTAACCACTCAAGGGCAACCGCCTCACGAAGATTATCAAATGATTCAAGATCTTGGCTATGAAATCACAGGCCAAGCGATGGTCCCCGAGTGAACTTGAAACCGAGTGGATTCCACTCGCGGCTGTTCACCAACAACCAAACGATCGAAACACGACGACAATTGCCACTTGCACAAGAAAGAATCCATCATGCCGAAATTGACCGTCGAAGGTTTAGGAGAGTTCGAAGTCCCACAGGGTAAGCGCCTGATTGCTGCCCTGAGAGAAGAAGTGGGAAGCGACCAACTGCATGCGTGCGGCGGCAAAGCTCGCTGCACCACCTGCCGTGTGGAATTCCTCGCTGGCGAACCGTCCAAGATCACCGTGGCCGAGCGGGACATCCTGGCCGCCAGAGGAGTGACCGGTGTTCGACTAAGCTGCCAGATTGCGTGCGATCACGACATGAGTGTCCGGTTGATCAGCCGGTTCGAGGGAAGCGGTCGCAAGGATTGCGGGTCACCCTACTCGGAACAGATTGAGCCTCAACCCGTTGCGTGGGTCGATCGCTAAGATGCAACAGCTTTCACAGGCGAGGGGATAACCCATGCTCTTAGTCGACAACCCAGTGATGCAACGGGAACTGTTGACGAATTTGCGCGCTCCTCGCGCATTCGCCTTGATGTTGCTCTATCAGATCGCACTGGCATCGGTCGTCCTAATCGCGTATCCGCGAGATGTAAAAATCGATCTCAGCCGCGAATCGGCGAGCGCTCAGCGACTGGTCGACTTCTTCTTTGTCGGTCAGTTCGCGATCGCATCATTGATGGCCCCCAGTTTCACCGCCGGAGCGATCACGGGTGAGAAGGAACGCAAGACGTACGAGATGCTCTTGGCCAGTCCCCTTCGCCCATGGGTGATCGTATCTGGGAAACTGATCGCGGCATTGACTCATTTGGTGGTGCTGATACTCGGGTCGCTCCCGATCATCATGCTCTGTTTGCCGCTCGGAGGCGTTTCGATCTACGAGTTGCTTGCCGCCTACATGGGGCTCGTGTTTGCGATCTTCCTGTTCGGATCCATCAGCCTGTTCTGTTCGAGTTACTTCAAGCGCACGTCATCATCGCTGGTGGTGAGCTATGTTCTCATTCTTCCGATTCTCGTCATCGGTGTGTTCGCTTGGCTGGCTTTGTCAACACGAGGCGATTTCCGATTGATGATGACCGTGACCGTGGTGCCAGCGGCTAGCTTGCTGGTGAGTATTCTTCTGTTGTCGGTGACCGCGCGACGGCTCCTTTATCCTCCGGATATTGGGAGCCAAGGAAGCGAAGTAATCGACTTGGAACGGGAACAGCGGGAAGCGGTCGGGTTGGTCATTCAGCGGGATCAGTTTCCCGATAAGCTCTTTGCTCCTCCGAGGCGTAACAAGCTCATGGAGGATTCAGCCAATCCGGTCTATGACAAGGAAATGCACGCCGAACTCTTTAGCCAGGGGACACTCATGTTGCGACTGGTAATCCAGTTGAGCATGCTCCTGGCCATTCCGTTGATGGCGTTTCTGTTATTTCTTTTCCCGAATTTAGCATCGTATTACGTCGGCTATGTTCTGGTATTTAGCCTGTTGACGGCCCCTGTATTCAATGCGGGGAGCATCACCAGCGAACGAGAGCGGCAGACGCTGGACCTGCTCCTGACGACGACGGTCTCATCGTCGCAAATTCTTTGGGGCAAGTTGATATCGGGATTTCGCGTGTCGTTCGTATTGACCGCCTTTCTTATGTTTCCCATGCTCTTGGCCTGCATCAATCCGGAACTATCTCGCAACTGGAGAGCGATGCTCGCATACTTCGGAATCTGTATCGCCGCCTCGGTATTCAACTCCGTGTTGTCCTTGTTCGTATCGACGGTCGTACGCCGAACCAGCACCGCCTTGATGACATGTTATGTGACGTTGTTGATCCTGTATGGTTTGCCGATCGCGATTTACTTTTTATTCTGGAACTTTGCACCTCCGGACACGAACGTTGAGAATCTCCGTCTCTTTGGGATCACCAGCCCGCTGATGGCGGCCGACAGCGTTCCGATGACAGCGGTACAATCCGGTACGACAACGGCGCGAGCCAAGATCGGTTCTTGGCTGCTAGTCGCTGCGTACTTTGGTTTTACGGTCGTCGCGACATCCCTCCTTCTCGCGTTGACGACATTTCTCTTTCGGAGCCGATGGCGGCTCACCGGTCGAGGTTAGCTATGCCGATTCCTCCCTTTCGCGGTTTTGGGCCATCGGAGGCGATGAAACAACTCGCGCAGTTGGTGAATCAACCTGTATTGACCAACGCCTTTCGCGAAGCCGCCCAGAAGTTAGGTATTCGCGAAGTGCCATCTCTATCGAGTCTTCAGGAGCTATTGCGTCAGGCTGGGCGATGGATCGACGTGGCTACAGAGCCTTGGGCTGAGAACCAAGGGAAACTGCTTGTCCCCGGGATCAATGCAACAGGAGAATGCTTTAGTGGTCGATGGACGGCATCGAAGCTGAGTCCCGATGCCATGGCGATCTTGAATTTGATCCACGCCAATACAACCGAGGATTCCGATGTCCAGGGGCATTGTCGAACCGCACTTTGCGGTGCGACGGGTGCAGCCGATGCCCTCGTTGCACCCAACTTGGGAATAGCGATTCATTTGGCAGTACAAGGGCTGCGAGCATCCGACCGTATCGAGGGTGTGGTCCTACCCAGGAAATGCTCGGTCCGCATTCCATCAGGACCATCGCACGGCGGAAGCATGCTTCCCGACATGCTCGAAGCTTGCGGACTCCCCGTGCGAGAGATCGGCTCGAGTCGAGAGTGTTTGGCCTCCGATTTCGATCGCTCTCTCGATGCAGCGAAGCAACTGCTTTTGCTGACGACATTCGGAACGCGTGACGCTTCGTATCAAACAGGTATCGCCCGGGCGCACGAAAACCATTGCTTGGTCGCGGAACTCGTTTTCGATGCCTCATTGTATGACCTGATGGATATCGGAATCGCGTCGAGCGCGTTGAGTCGTCGTTGGGACCACGGCCCCGATCTCATGATCTTGCCCGGAAACTATCTATTAGGAGGCCCCGAATGCGGCGTTCTTATCGGCAAGAAAGAGATCATTCAATCGATTCGCAAATTGGCCGAAGGGACCGGCATGCTTGCCTCGCGAGCGACCCACCTGCTACTCGCCGATGCGATCAGCCAGTCCCAAACGCGCGAGAATTGGAACACCACTCCTGTCGGCGCTGTGCTGAGCAATTCTCTCGCGAATTTGGAAAACCGCGCCAAGCGAATCGCCGCCCAGTGCGGCACTCCCGATGCGATGGTCAAAGTCGAATGCATTACTCAAGCCTGCAAACTAGGAAGCGGCGTCTGGCAAGAAGTCGATATGCAGAGTGCGGTCTTGCGTGTCACTCCGAAAGCGGGAAGCACCACTTCCCAGATCGCTGAAAAATTAGCCCATCACACTCCGGCGATCTGGGGAAATGTCCTTTCGGATCATGTGGATTTGATTCTTCGAACGGTCGATCCCGCAGAAGACAGTGTGATCGTTTCGGCACTGTGCGGACTAACTTCCGAACGCGAAGCCCCAAGCGAAATTAACGATGCAGAATAAGCCCTGGATCCAACTGAGCCCCGACGATCACTGCATCGTTGCCCTTCGACGCTTTGCCAAAGGGGAATCCATCGATTTGCATGATGGATCAACTCCGGTGGTCGTCCGGCAAGATATTCCTGCAGGCCACAAACTTTCGATCTCTGAACGTTCTCCCGGCCAAGAGGTATTCAAGTACGGTTGGCCGATCGGTGTGGCAAGCCAACCGATCGCGCGAGGTGATCAAGTTCACGATCACAACCTTCGCTGTGAACACGCTCTCGACTACACCGGCCTTGCAACGCAAACTCCGGAACCGCCTGAACCGATCCGTGACAAAACCTTTCAAGGGTACGTGCGCAGCAACGGAAGTGTGGGCACGCGAAACTACATCGCGATCATCTCGACCGTGAACTGCTCCGCCGGAGTCTCCGGCGCCGTCGCCCGGCAATTCGATTCGGAGGCCCTGAAAGATTTCCCGAACGTCGATGGCGTGGTCGCATTCAAGCACGATAGCGGTTGCGGTATGGCTTATGAGGGGATCAAGCATCGCACCCTGAGCCGCGTTTTAGGAGGCATCGCTAGGCACCCCAACATCGCCGCGTATGTACTCATCGGTCTGGGATGTGAGCAAAACACACTCGGCCATCTTCAAAAGAATCAAAAGCTCGTGCAACTGCCAGGTATGCGATGGCATTCGCCCGACGGCAGGTCGCATGTTCAAGATGTGCCCGTGCTATCGATCCAGGAAACGGGTGGAACGCGCGCGACGATTCGTCGCGGCGTCGAATTGGTCCGGGAACTGTTGCCTCAGGTCAACGCCATGCAGCGCACCACCGTTCCGGCAAGCGAATTGGTGTTGGCGACCAAGTGCGGAGGTTCCGATGGCTACTCGGGAATCACCGCGAACCCCGCGCTCGGCGTTGCTGCGGATCGCGTGGTCGCATGTGGTGGCGTTGCGATATTGTCCGAAACCACAGAACTTTATGGCGCCGAGCAACTCTTTACCAAGCGTGCCCAGTCCGAAGCGGTCGCGAGGAAGTTGCTCGACAAGCTTCAGTGGTGGCGTGAATACACCGATTACTACGGCGAAGACATCGACAACAACCCATCGATCGGAAACAAGGCGGGAGGCCTGACCACGATCATCGAGAAATCGCTCGGTGCAGCGAGCAAGGGTGGCTCGACCGCTCTCCAAAACGTCATCGACTACGCCGATACCATCCCCGGAAAAGGGTTGGTCATCATGGATGCCCCCGGCTTCGATCCGGTATGTGTTACCGGGATGGTCTCAAGCGGCGCCAATGTCGTCGTGTTCACTACGGGACGTGGCAGTTGCTTTGGTTGCAAGCCCGCGCCAAGCATCAAAGTGGCCACGAACACTTCTCTCTTCGAACGGATGCCCGAAGACATGGATCTCAACATGGGGACCATCCTCGATCAGGAGTCGATCGAACAAGCCGGGGATCGTATGTTCGAAGCGATCCTAGAAACGGCAAGCGGCAAGAAAACGAAAAGCGAGTTGCTCGGTTATGGCGATGATGAGTTCACACCCTGGGCGATCGGACCAACCCTCTAGAGCAAATCATGACTAACAGCAAATCGCTTTCAGACCTTCAGTCGCTGGTCGATACCTTTGCGGCGGAACGGCATTGGGAGCGGTTTCACGCTCCCAAGAATTTAGCGATGTCCGTTGCGATCGAAGCTGCTGAATTGATGGAACATTTTCAGTGGACCGAGGTCCGAGACGAAGTTCCGCCAACACAGATCAATGCGATCGGCGAAGAGATGGCCGATGTGCTCGCCTATCTGCTTCGCTTGGCAAGCGTCCTCGAGATCGATCTGTCGGAAGCGTTCCAGGCCAAGATGCTCAAAAACGCAATTAAGTATCCAACGGATCCGACATCGAATCCATGAGAGAAGCCCTTCAAGTTAAGTAGCCGGTTCGATCGACGCGCTCATGCTTCCCTTGGATCGCATGCTGTTGGGATCGCGGCCGTATGCCTTGATCTGATCCCGCTTCAATTCCGCATGCTCGAGAGTGGTCGTCAGGCAAATGGCTCGGCCGGTCGTGTCGACTTGTTCCGCGAGTTTACGACCTTGCGTCTCGGACATATGAAACAACTCTTGCATCATCGCGATCACGTAAGCATACGTGTGCTCTGGATCGTCCCAAAGGATGACGTGATATCGCGGTTGACGCTTGGGCTTGGATGCGGCTGCCTGCTGCTCGACTTCTGGATGGGCAACGGCTGCATTGGATGAAGACATGGCGAGAATCGACTCCTAGAACACTACCAGTTTGCAAGCGGCGCGAAAGCAATCCCATCTCTCCCGCACAACCGCTACAAACAAGCTATATTGTATGCGTAGAACCGACTGTTTTGGCAAGCACTTTCCCTATAAATCCTCCAATCCATCATGACCGACTTTGCCAGCCTCGATCGCTATCTTGAGAATAATCGTCAAACTCACCTCGATCAGCTCTTTGAACTCTTGCGGATTCCCAGTGTTTCCGCGGACAGCACGAAGCGGGCGGAGATGGACCGGGCGGCCCAATGGGTGGCGGACCGGTTGTCGCGAGCGGGGCTCAAGACGGAACTGATCCCCGGCGATGGTCCCTCGCTGGTGTACGCGGAGACTCCTCCGGTACCCGGCCAACCGGTTGTGTTGGTGTACGGCCATTACGATGTCCAGCCCGCCGACCCGCTCGATCTGTGGAAAAGCCCTCCTTTTGAACCTGTCATTCGAGACGGAAACATCGTGGCTCGAGGCTCCACGGACGACAAAGGGCAGATGCTGACCCACGTTCTGAGCGTCTTGGCATGGCATGCCTGCGGGATGAAGTTGCCTCTCCAAATCAAGTTCCTCATCGAAGGCCAAGAGGAACAGGGGAGCGAAGTGCTCGAGGCCAAACTTCCTGAGATCGCTAAACGGTTGGAGTGCGATGTGATCGTGATCAGCGATTCCTCGCAGTACGCGAAAGGCCAACCCGCTATCACCTACGGTTTGCGAGGTATCGCCTACTTTGAGTTGCGAGTTCATGGTCCGAAAGCGGATTTGCACTCGGGCTCCTTCGGTGGTGCCGTCACCAATCCGGCTCTCGCCTTGGCGCGGATTCTGACGGAAATCAAAACACCCGATGGCAAGATCCAATTGCCCGGTTTCTACGACTCCGTTGTTCCTCTTGTAGAATCCGAGCGTGCCATGTGGAAGAGCTTGGGATTCTCCGATGAGAGGTTCGCCGAACAACTAGGGGTGTCGGCCCTAACCGGCGAAGTCGGATACAACACACTCGAACGTCGATGGGCGAGGCCGACGTTCGATGTCCATGGCCTGCTCGGTGGCTACCAGGGAGAAGGTGGCAAAACCATTATCCCATCGTGGAATGGTGCCAAGATCAGCTTCCGACTGGTTCCCAACCAAGATCCGAAAACTGTGGGACAACAACTCCGCGCCTTCTTAAAGGACCATACACCGCCGGGAGTTCGCGTGGAAGTCATCGACTTGCACGGTGGACGTGGCGTTGTCGTCAATCCAAACTCTCCCTACATGCAGGGGGCGGTCAAAGCGGTGGAAGAGGGATTCGATGTCAAACCGGTATTGATCCGGGAGGGAGGCTCGATCCCGATCGTCGCACAGATGGTCGATGCCCTGCATTGTGACGTACTATTGATCGGATGGGGCCTCGACGATGATGGAGCCCACAGCCCCAATGAGAAATTCTGCCTGGAGGATTTTTATCGTGGCATCCGCGCCAGCAGCCGACTGTGGCATCACCTCGCTCAATCGGTGGTGGCCTAAGTTACCATCGCTAAGCTCCGCCTACACATGCTTTTCCAGAACTCAAGTAGGGTTCTGGTTGATCTTCGTTGCGTGGTGGTGCGGTTGTGGAGTGTTGGCTGACGCGGGGGAATCGGCATTTGATACTGCGCATTTACGAGATCGCACCAAGTGTGTTGGCATCTTTCTCGGTCGCGATGCCCAGTATGCCTTTCTCGCTGTGCGCCGCGCGGCAGTCGGCGAGGCCAAGGGCTATCTTCGCTCGTACCTCAACAAAGCCGACGAAGAGGAAAAGGTCGCTTACCAGCAACTTCGCGACCGCACGCAGGCCATGTTGCAGGAACCTGATCACAACGAATATCGCTTCCTTCTAGAACAAGAACTTGATCGAGCCTCGCGTTGGCTCAGCGGCGAGGGGAGGATGCCATCGGAACTTGTGATCCTCTCCATCCCGCTCGGAGATGTCATCAAATGGGAAATCGCCGGGCGCGAGAACCATGCGCTGGCGACTTGGGCATGGCGTAAACAAATCGATGCACCGGAGTCGATCGACGCAAAAAAATTGCGAGAACTCTTGCAACAAGCGAACGTCGACTGGAAGCAGGACCTGCCGGACCTGGGGTCACGATTTCAAGCCATGCCTCAACATGGAGACGAGTGGCGGGCCAGGCTGGCGATCGTTCGTTATTCCCGCGACCGTGAGATCGAATTCCAAGGGACCGCGGGCATGATGGTCCGAGTCGGCGATCGCAATGCTCAAGCCGACATCGGCAAGCTTCTGGCCCAAGGTGTCCAGCAACAATCGCAGGATTTGCTGGGTGAATTGCTCGATGGCCGCAAGGCCAAGCGCCGCGATTGGTTGGAGTCCTGCCGGGAGATGCTCAAGGAGGAACGGGACGACTACTTCCGCGCTTCATGCATGGAGCAAGAAGGCGTTGGTGGCGACGGCATTGTGGAATCCGTCTTTGTTGTTCGCTTCGGCAATGACTGGAAACCGATTTGGAAATCCAAAGTACCGATCGATATCCGATCGGTTCCCGACACGACACAGAAACAGGTAGAGAACGATCCCCAGATTCGGTCGCTACTGACTCTCGTGGAGTCACTCGGCGTCGGCTCGAAGGATGTAGTCGACCGCGCGGTCAAGATGGGAGCCGCGACGATGCAAGCTCAATCGCAAGTCAATCAGCAGTTTGAGTTCTTTCGTCAGCGATACCAGCATCGCCTGGATATTCCAGTGCTCCGTTGGGACGTCACCTCTCCGGACAGACTTCCGAGGCGCTGATGGAGAAGGCTGCGCAACGATTGGTTCCCCTCGTACAACGGACTTCCCAGTCCATTGACTGACATGACGACCGACTAGGAAGTCCGTCGTACGGGTAATCCAGTCTGGAAAAATGCCACCATGCGGCTCGTCTGCGTGGAGCGTTGAGCGGAACCAGAACGGGAACCCCTGCGCCACGTCGCCACCGCGTGGCTTGTCCACGCGGGGCAATGATCGGATGCAGGGTGGCAGGGTGGCACGCTCGGAGGCTTTGCGACGGGCGTGGTCTTCGATGAGGTGCGCCACCATCTGATCATCAACCGACGGGGATAAACCCGCGTCGTGATGGGGAACGCATTGCGTTCGCGTGCTGGTTGCGATTGCCGTCCGATGGGGACAAGCCCCAGCGAAACGAGGAACCAACGGATGTGCGATGCTCGCGAGTATGCCAGGCTAAACCGATGCGGTGGACAGTGCGGAACCTAGCGTGATACCGGGGGCGGGCAAGGTGCTGTGGCCGCGCAGGTAAATATCGATCGCGCGAGCCGCGCCGCGACCTTCGTTGATCGCCCACACCACCAACGATTGACCGCGACGACAATCACCCGCAGCAAATACGCCAGGAACGCTCGTAGCAAACTGTCCATGCTCCGCTTTGTAGTTGCTCCTCGGATCGGTTTCGATCCCCAGAATCTCCGACACATAATGCTCGGGGCCTAAGAATCCCATCGCCAATAGGACCAGATCCGCCTCGATCACTTCTTCACTTCCGGGAATCTCGCTCATGTTCATCTTGCCGTTCTCAAACGACCACTGAACACGCACGGTTCGGATCCCGGCTACATTTCCCTTTCCATCATCGACGAACTCTTTGCTCAGAATGTTGAACGCGCGAGGATCGGAACCGAATTTCGCTTCGGCTTCTTCATGACCATAGTCGGATCGGAAAATCCGCGGCCATTGCGGCCATGGATTGTTCGGAGCTCGCGATTCTGGGGGACGATCGAGCAACTCGAAATTCACCAGCTTCGTACAGCCATGTCGCATACTGGTCCCGATACAGTCGCAACCGGTATCCCCACCGCCGATGACAACTACACGTTTTCCTTTCGCGGAGATGTACTTCTTATCTTCGAGATGACTGTCGAGCAGACTCGACGTATTCGCAGTGAGAAACTCCATTGCGAAATGAACACCCTTCAATGGACGCCCAGGAATCGGTAGATCGCGAGGCTTAGTCGCACCTGTCGCGAGAAGCACCGCGTGATTCTCTGCCATCAGTTGCTTGGGATCGACGTTCTTGCCAACGTCGGCATTGGTGACAAACTTGACTCCTTCAGCTGCCATCAGATCCAGTCGGCGCTGTACAACGTCCTTGTCGAGCTTCATGTTGGGGATGCCGTACGTCAACAAACCGCCGATGCGATTGGCTCGCTCATATACCGTAACGGTGTGTCCGACTTTGTTGAGCTGGGCCGCCGCGGCCAATCCTGCAGGTCCGCTGCCGATGATGGCAACGCTTTTTCCTGAACGGGATGCTGGCGGTTCGGGACGCACCCACCCTTCCTGAAATCCTCGATCGATGATCGCGCATTCGATGTTCTTGATGGTGACTGGAGGATTGGTAATTCCCAGAACACAGGCACCTTCACAGGGAGCGGGACAGACGCGCCCTGTGAACTCCGGAAAGTTATTGGTCTTGTGCAGTCTCTCCAACGCCTCGCGCCATCGACCGTTGTATACCAAATCGTTCCACTCGGGGATCAGGTTCTCGATCGGGCATCCCGTTGCTGACTGGCAGAACGGAACGCCGCAATCCATGCAACGCGCCCCCTGCTTGCGGAGATGCTCTTCGGTCGGCTCAGTATAGATCTCTTCAAAGTCGTTGACTCGCACAATCGGCAATCGCCAATCGACTTTCTTGCGAGGATACTCTTTGAAACCTGTTGGTTTACCCATCGTCTTCTTTCCGTCAAATTGCGCAAAACGTTTTTTCGTGCTGTTGTGTTCAAAAAACTGGTGTTGTCCCACCCCAGCTGATTTTGGGTTTTAGGTATGAGCCATCGCTGGCGAGGCCTGTGCAGCTTGCTTGCTCTCCATGAGCACTCGCTTGTAATCGGTCGGCATTACCTTCACGAAACGGCCGATGCTCTTTTGCCAGTCGGCCAACAAATTCTTGGCTACCGTGGAACCCGTAAGTTCAGCATGTTTGAGGACCAATTGGTGGACCTCTTGGATATCCTCTTCGTCGGCGAGATGCTCCAGTTCCACGGTCCCGAGATTGGTGCGGATGCGCAAGCTATCGATATCGTCGACAACATAAGCGATGCCGCCGCTCATGCCTGCGGCAAAGTTGCGACCGGTCTTGCCGAGGATCACGACTCGCCCACCCGTCATGTACTCGCATCCGTGATCGCCGACTCCTTCGATCACCGCGCTGCAGCCCGAGTTTCGAACAGCGAATCGCTCGGCCGCTTGACCGCGGACGAAGAGTTCACCCATCGTGGCTCCATACAGGCAAACGTTCCCGATAATGATGTTGTCCTCGGGCTTGAAGGCAGAGCGATGATCGGGATAGATGATCAATCGTCCACCCGACAACCCCTTGCCGACGTAGTCGTTAGCGTCTCCCTCGAGTTCGAGGGTGACCCCATGCGCCAGAAAAGCGCCGAAGCTCTGGCCTGCTGAGCCGGTGAATCGAATGTGGATCGTGTCGGCGGGAAGCCCTTCTTGTCCGTAACGTTTGGCAACGTTGTGACTCAGGATGGTTCCAACAGTGCGATTGGTGTTGATGATCGGAAGATCGATTCGGATCGGTTGCTGAGTCTCTAACGTCTTCTGGCATCGAGGGACCAATTCGCAAAGATCAAGTGATTCCTCGAGCTCGTGGTCTTGTGGGATCGTGCAATGCATCACAGTATCCGGATTGGGGCCTTTGGCTGGCCGCAGAATCGGTGTCAGGTCGAGACCGTCCGACTTCCAATGCGCGATTGCCCGGTCGACCTTGAGGCAATCGGAACGCCCGACCATTTCGTCAATGGTTCGGAATCCGAGCGATGCCATGATCTCGCGAGCATCTTCTGCCACCATGAACAAGTAATTGACGACATGTTCAGGCTTACCCGCGAATTTGGCACGCAATTCCGGATCCTGTGTGGCGATGCCGACCGGACATGTGTTGAGGTGGCACTTGCGCATCATGATGCAACCGAGCGTGATCAACGGCGCGGTTGCGAATCCGAACTCTTCGGCACCGAGCAGAGCCGCGATCACTACATCGCGCCCGGTTTTGAGCCCACCATCAGTTTGAAGAGTGACGCGGCTGCGCAAATTGTTTAACACGAGCGTTTGGTGTGTTTCTGCAATGCCGAGTTCCCAGGGCAACCCCGCATGCTTGATGCTGGTCAACGGACTAGCGCCGGTACCCCCTGTGTCGCCGCTGATGAGGATGTGATCGGCATGGGCCTTTGCAACACCCGAGGCGACGACGCCGACTCCGACCTCGCTCACCAATTTAACGCTGACCCGCGCGCTCGGATTGGCGTTCTTTAAGTCGTAAATCAACTGCGCAAGGTCTTCGATCGAGTAGATGTCGTGGTGCGGCGGTGGGCTGATCAGTCCAACACCAGGTGTGCTGTATCGGATACGAGCGATGTACTTGTCGACTTTCCGACCAGGCAACTCGCCACCCTCTCCCGGCTTGGCTCCTTGTGAGATCTTGATCTGCAGTTCATCCGCGTTGGTGAGGTATTCGATGGTGACTCCGAAGCGTCCGGAGGCAACTTGCTTGATGGCGGATCGCTTGCTGTCACCATTGGGTAACGGCTTGAATCGGACCGGATCTTCTCCTCCTTCGCCCGTGTTGCTCTTGCCTCCTAAACGATTCATGGCGATCGCCAGGGTCTCATGCGCTTCGGCGCTGATCGAGCCAAGGCTCATGGCACCGGTGCAGAATCGTTTGACGATTTCTTTGGCAGGTTGAACTTGATCGAGAGGGATCGGATCGCGTGCGGGTTCAAACTCGAGCAATCCACGCAGAGCATATCGCATACGCGCATCGCGATTGATGTGGTCCGCGAAACGACGGTAGGCATTCTTGTCCCCATTTCGTGCGGCTACTTGGATGTCAGCAATGGCCGCTGGGTCCCATCCGTGCCGTTCCCCTTCCGCTCGCCAATGAAATTCGCCAGCGTTCGGGAGCATCGACCAAGCGTCTGTTTGATTCATCGGAAAGCCGAGACTGTGGCGACGCATCGTCTCTTCAGCCAAGACATCCCAGGAACAGCCTTGGATGCGGCTGCTGGTCCCCTTGAAGCAGCGTTCGATGACTTCGTCTTGCAAACCGAGTGCTTCAAAGATCTGGGCACCCTTGTAACTGGCCAGGGTGCTGATCCCCATCTTGGCCATGACTTTGAGCATCCCTTTGGCGACCGCTTTGCGATACAGTAAGACGATCTTTTCATCGTCTTTTTCCGCCAGCATGCCATCTCGCGAAGCTTGCCAAAGAGCTTCGAAGGCCAAGTACGGATTGATCGCATCGGCTCCAAAGCCAATGAGCAGGCAGTGGTGATGCACCTCGCGGGCTTCGCCAGTCTCTACCACGATGCCGATCGCCGTTCGCTTGGCGACGCGGACCAAATGCTGATGGACCGCGCCGACGGCAAGCAAGCTACTGACAGCAACTCGCTCCTTCGTGATTTGCCGGTCGCTGAGGACGACCATCGTATAGCCTTCGTCGATCGCTTTTTCCGCTTCTGCACATATGCGATCGAGTGTTGATACCAAGCCGGTCTTTCCTTCGCTACGATCAAAGGTGATGTCGATCGTCTTGGTTTTCCAGCCGCGGTTGCTCATGTGCTTGATCGCCTCCAACTCCTCATTGGTGAGGATGGGATGCGGGATCAACAGCCGATGGCAATGCTCAGGGGTGACTTCGAGAAGGTTTCGTTCAGGTCCGACGTAACATTCGAGCGACATGATCACATCCTCGCGAATCGAATCGATCGCAGGATTAGTGACCTGGGCAAAGAGTTGTTTGAAGTAATCGTAGATGAGTCGCGGTTTGTCGCTCAAACAGGCCAACGCGGAGTCGTTCCCCATCGAGCCGATCGGATCCACCTGGCTTTCGATCATCGGAACCAGCATGAAGTGCATGGTCTCGATGGTATATCCGAAGGCCTGCATGCGAGGCAGAAGAGTCTTGGGGTTGAATCCGTGCCACTCGGGTGCCTTGGGTAGTTCGTCGAGCGTGATGCGGCTCTGCTGCAGCCACTTTTGGTAGGGGCGTTTCGCGGCGAAGCTGTTCTTCAATTCGTCATCGGGAATCAGACGCCCTTGGTCGAAGTCGATCAGGAACATGCGACCGGGTTGAAGACGTCCCTTTTCCTTCACGAGCGCTGGATCGACCGGCAACACCCCGACCTCGCTCGCCATAATAACGCGGTCGTCGGTGGTCAAGTAATAGCGGCTTGGTCGCAGGCCGTTCCGATCAAGCGTTGCACCGATGTAGTGACCGTCCGTGAAAACGATCGATGCCGGGCCATCCCATGGCTCCATCATGCAACTGAAGTATTCGTAGAACGCACGCTTCTCCTGGGACATCGTGTCGTGTTTTTGCCACGCTTCGGGGACCATCATCATGATGGCTTCCTGGAGCGTGCGGCCGGTCATCAGCAGAAACTCCAGCACGTTGTCGAATGTTCCCGAGTCGGAACACATCGGCTCGACCACAGGGAACAGCTTTTTGATCTCTTCGCCAAACAACTCGCTGCGAGCCATCCCCTCGCGTGCATGCATCCAGTTGATGTTTCCACGCAATGTGTTGATCTCGCCATTGTGGCTCATGAATCGCAGAGGCTGCGCACGGTCCCAACTCGGAAAGGTGTTCGTCGAGAACCGCGAGTGGACCATCGCCAAATGCGTTTCGAAATCAGGGTCGGATAGATCCGAGTAGTACGGAACAACCTGCGCGGGGGTCAGCATCCCTTTGTAGATCAATGTCTTGGTCGATAGGGAGCACA
Source organism: Pirellula sp. (assembly GCA_044370255.1). GTDB lineage: Bacteria > Planctomycetota > Planctomycetia > Pirellulales > Pirellulaceae > JBKCUI01. Next base: position 711 of record JBILVV010000018.1, on the reverse strand, counting down.
CGTAGAATAAGGACGCTTGCTCGAGATCCGCATTGCCGCGCAGAGCGTGACTCGCCTGCTTGCGTATCGCGTATAGTTTGCGTTCGAATTCCTCCGAGCTAATTCCGGGAGTTGCCGCGATGAAGACTTGTTCGATCCATGGTTCCGCGAGCCGTGCCGTAGGTCCGATATCCGCCGCATCGGTGTTCTGCGGTACATCGCGCCATCCGATCAAAATCTGCCCTTCTGCCGCAATCAAATGATTGAATTGTCGACGACAGAAATCTCTCTCAGCTCGATCCTTTGGGAAGAAAATGTTGCCAACGGAGTAAAGGCCTTTCGCTGGAAGCTCGGCACCGAATGATTCGCGAGCAACTCGGCGAAGGAACTTGTCAGGGATCCCGACCAGAATTCCTGCTCCATCGCCTGTGTTCTCTTCGCAACCACAGGCACCGCGATGATCCATGTTCTTCAGGATCGTATCGGCATCCACCACAATCTGGTGGCTCGCCATCCCTTTAACATGCGCTACAAAACCAACGCCACACGAATCCTTTTCCAGTTCAGGATCGTAGAGCCCTTGTTTTTCCGGGAATCCGTAAGGGGCATTCATTCGTTTCGGTACTCTCCCTGCAACATATCAAGCAAAAAAGTTTTTTCAGCTACTGCGATTCACGTCGCGAGAGTGTTGGTCTCTGCGTGGGCAACACCGCCACCCTGACCAGCATCACG
>JBILVV010000225.1:0-7782 GCA_044370255.1 Pirellula sp. | reverse complement strand
AACTGGAGCCGCGGAAACCGGAATACACCGCGCATCGGGAATTCGCGCCCCAATACGCATTCGGTCGCCATCGCGGACCGGCTCCTCGTTACGCCCATAAAGCTTCGGTGATGATTGCCTTGATCCCGGGCAAGGCCGGGCAATGGTTCATCCCATTGACCCTGCGCCCCTCGCATATGTCTGATCACGGAGGACAGATCTCGTTGCCCGGAGGCCGAGCCGAAGCGAGTGAATCACCATGGCGTACGGCATGCCGCGAATTCGGTGAAGAGCTCGGCTGCACGACCGAGTATCTCCAACCCTTAGGTACATTAACACCCCTGTATGTCTTCGCGAGCAACCACTTCGTGACCCCCAACGTCTGCGTCAGCTCGCTGCGGCCGACCATGAACCCCAATCCGAAAGAGGTCGCTCAAGTGATTCAAGTGGCGGTCTCCGAACTCCTCTCGGATACAATTAGCAGCTTGGGAACGATGCGCCGTGGGACTGCCGATTTCGACGTGCCCGGTTTTCGGATCGCAGACCATTTTGTGTGGGGTGCCACGGCCATGATCCTGGCCGAGCTTCGACAAGTGATCTTGGAAATCCAAAAAGACAACCAGTTTGAACCTTGGTTACAATAAAGGCTATATCGAAGGACAAGGATGAAACCATCATGATACGCGTGGCTATCGTTGGAGCGTCGGGCTACACCGCAGTGGAAGCAATCGAGTGGTTGCTCAAACATCCGCAGGCTCAAATCGTGGCTGCGACGAGCCGGCAAGCAGACGGCAGTATGATCGCCGACATGCATCCGTCGCTCGTTCGCCGTTTGCGTCTGCCAGTCGAAGACCTCTCTCCCGCTCAAATCGCGGAACGCTGCGATGTCGCGATGACTTGTTTGCCACACGGCGCCTCGGCGGCTATTTGCCAAGAATTGTTAGCCGCAGGTTGCCGAGTCATCGACCTGTCCGCCGACTATCGACTCGGTACGCCAGCTTTGTACGAAAAATGGTACGGTGAAAAGCACCCGGACCCATCGCGCCTCGGGTCCACCCCATACGGTTTGCCCGAACTCTTTGCCGATCAACTCCCCAAAGCATCGCTGGTCGCTAATCCCGGTTGCTATCCCACATCGGCGATTCTGCCACTAGCTCCTCTTCTCAAAGAAGGACTTATCAGTCCCAAAGATATCGTCGTCGATAGCAAGTCGGGGGTCAGCGGCGCGGGGCGAACTCCGAAGCTTGGGAATCTCTACTGTGAAGTCAACGAGAGCATCTCCGCCTACTCGGTCGGCAACCATCGCCATCAACCGGAGATCGTCGATATCTGCAAACGGTTCTCCGGCATCGAACCGGAAATTGTCTTCACACCCCACTTGGTCCCGATGGAGCGGGGAATCCTATCCACCATTTATGTGCATTCCAACTCGGGCGCGACGCCGAACCAAATCCGCGAATGCCTCAACAGCTACTATCCGCTTCACGGCTTCGTACGCGTCGTCTCGCATCTGCCGGCGACTCGCTTTGTAGCCCGTTCCAACTTCGTCGACATCACGGTGCGCGAAAATGGACCACGCATCATCTTGGTCAGCGCGATCGATAACTTGGTCAAAGGTGCCAGCGGTGCTGCGGTTCAAAACATGAACTACATGTTCGGCCTCGACCCTCATCTCGGACTCCACTCGGCGTAAGAATTCGCATGGAGTGTGTCCTGGCTTGACAGTAAGGAGGCACTGAAATGAGCGAGAGTGCATCGCCAGGTTCTTTGCATCGCTGGCTGCCGCAATGGTTACGAATCCTGTTCACGGGTGTGTTGGTCGCTTCACCCACTCTTGTTCTCGTCTTCGAGGATATCAGCGATCGAGTAGCCGTCAGTATCGTCGCTTGGAGTGGCTGGAGCGCAATCGCGTTCATCGCCATGCAAGGGCCGGGGCAATGGCGAAATACCATCGGAGGAATCCTTTACTGCGTGGTCTTGGCATGCATCACCCTGTGCCTGTATCGATGGTTTCGTCCGATTACCTTCGCCAACTGGGGAACATTTTGGAGTATCGATTTCCCCAGTTATGCGATGGATGCAGCAATAGGTTGGTGTTTGCTCCGGCTACTCAGCATGATCAGTGGTATTGAAATCATCGACCCGACTGTCCGCATGCGTCCTCGATGGACGCTGGCTCGATGGATGGTTCTGATGGCGGTGCTGGCGGTTTTCATTCAAGTGTCCCTCACGAGGCTGAATTGGACTGCCGAGATGTCGTTGGGTGCGATTGACAAATCGATGTTCGGTCCGTTGCCGGAAGCCCCGATCGCTACCTCGAGACGCCTGTGGCTGGGTATTCAATTTGCCGAGACTTTGTTCGTTCCGTTCGTGCCTATCCTTACGGCTGGCTGGATGCTGGCTGGAAGGCCATGGCGATGGCTGATGTTTCCGATCCTTGCAGCGATTACCATCGCAGAGTATGCAGTGGCAGAAATCCTTTTTCTTGAAGCCACCAAGATGCTTTATAGTATAGCCATCCAGAAAGAGTGGGCTCTGATGGGGACCCTTTCATGGTTCGCTTACGGTTTCGCGGCGATCCTGGTATTATTTATGGGCTTTCGCTGGACCGATTACTGGACGCGTATTCCCATTTCCCCAAGCTCCCATCACTCCGAATCCATCAATACGGCATGAATGCACAATTCCTTGAATGCGTCGCTGCGGCGAATCAAGCCATGCGCGAAGCAGGCACTTTTAAGACCGAACGAGTAATCGATTCTCCCCAAGGGACGATGGTCACACTAGCCGATGGCCGACAATACCTCAATCTTTGCGCAAATAACTATCTCGGGCTCGCCCAACATCCTAGTGTTCGCCAAGCCGCCGCCGACGCGCTCAACCGCTGGGGATATGGCTTGGCGTCGGTGCGATTTATCTGCGGCACGCAGACGATCCATAAAGACCTAGAAGCCAAGATCAGTCAATTCGTCGGCAAGGAAGATACGATCCTCTACAACTCATGCTGGGACGCCAACGGCGGACTCTTTGAAACGATCCTCACTGCCGACGATGCAATCATCTCCGATGAACTCAACCACGCCAGCATCATCGACGGTATCCGATTGTGCAAAGCTCAACGGCTGCGTTACAAGAACAACTCGATGGACGATCTGCGAGCGAAACTCGAAGAAGCTAAGGGCGCACGCTTTCGATTGATCGCCACCGATGGTGTCTTCTCCATGGATGGAACCATTGCGGATCTGGCGACTGTTTGCCAACTGGCTGATGAATATGACGCACTCGTTATGGTCGATGACTCGCATGCCGTCGGATTCATCGGGCCCCATGGCCGCGGCACTCACGAATTGTGCGGTGTGCTCGATCGGGTCGATATCATGACCGGCACCCTGGGCAAAGCGCTCGGCGGTGCAAGTGGCGGATACACAGCGGGTCCGAAAGAGATGATCGAACTGCTGCGGCAGCGATCCCGAACCTATCTCTTCTCCAATACGATTGCACCTCCTGTGGTTGCCGGTGCGATTCGCGCTCTGGAACTCGTGATGTCGTCCACCGAACTGCGCGATCAACTCGAATCGAATACCCGCTTCTTCCGTGAAGCGATGACGCAGCGGGGATTGAATATCTTGCCCGGTACGCACCCGATTGTTCCGGTGATGGTGGGAGATGCCGCTCTCGCGGGCCGCGTTGCCAAAGCGATGCTCGAGGAAGGGGTGTACGTCATCGGCTTCTCCTATCCTGTCGTGCCCCAAGGCAAGGCGAGGATCCGAACCCAGGTATCTGCTGCTCATTCGCAAGAGCAATTGCTCCACGCGGCGAATGCCTTTGAGCGGGCCATCAAGGCAGCGGGCGCTAATAGGGCAGCGGGCTAATAGGGCAGCAGGCTAATCATGAGTCGTGAAACGGAAGGGATTGACTGGACAACCATCGCCGAGCAATTGCTCGGCCATTGGAAACGATCCGGCATCACGCATCTCCCCATCGCACGTCATCCGTTGCCTGACGAGATCGCACAGTGGCCCGTAGCAGATCGCAATAGCGCAGACGCGACCGGTTCGTCGAAGGGACCGTCAACATTGCAGCCTGCTCCGACCAAGCAAGCATCACCGCCACCCAAGCCATCACCGCCACCCGTGCCATCGTCGCCGGAGAATCCTCTACCGACGAAACCGGTAGCTCCGTTGCCACCGATGGAAGGTCCGATCACGCTCACGCCATGGGCGAACACCTCCCTCGATGATAACGGTCGTGCCGTCGCTCTTCAGGGACTGCATGAGGAAGTCAAAGCTTGCCGCAAGTGCGCCGATATCGTTTGTCGTCGGATGCAAACCGTCTTCGGTATCGGACCGCTACGTCCAAAGCTAGTGATGATGGGTGAAGCCCCGGGAGCGGACGAGGATCGAGCGGGCGAACCTTTTGTGGGAGCCGCAGGCCAACTGCTCGATAAGATCCTGCTCGCATCGGGTTTGGCTCGCAATCAGGTCTACATCATGAACACCCTCAAGTGTCGACCGCCTGGAAACCGAACTCCGGTGGATGCCGAGATCGAAAACTGCCGCCCGTTCTTTGAAAGCCAGCTCGAGATCCTGCAGCCCGAGTACATCATCTGTTGGGGATCGATCGCCGCCCGGGCAGTTCTGCGACGCAATGACAGTGTGGGTCGACTTCGAGGAAGGTTCCATGCGTATAAGAACGCAAAGGTTCTGGTCACCTACCACCCGTCGTACTTGCTACGCACCCCCGAAGCCAAGCATCAGACCTGGGACGACATGAAGATGCTGATGCGCGAGCTGGGGATAACGCAACCCACGCGATGATCAGACCGATCAGACCGATCAGACCGATCAGACCGATCAGACCGATCAGACCGATCAGACCGATCAGACCGATCTACGACGCCTGCTGAGCGCTGGGTCGGTCGTAGCGGGCCGACAGCCGGTTGAAAAAAACCGCTGCAATCGCCGATCCGCCGGCATAAACCAGCGGCAGATACGAATACCCCTCTTCCTTGGGATTGATGTAAACCAGAAAGAAAAGTGCCGTCGCCATGATAGCGGTCAACGAGAGACCCAGGTATGCGACCTGTTTGGCTTGGTTCGCGGTGCAGGGACGAGCAGACGGATTGGAATCGGATGATTCGTTCATGAAAAACTCCTTCAAAGGAAATAGTGTACGATCCATGACGCTACGCAGAGTCATGGTGATATTGTTTCTTATCGATGACAACAAGGCTCTGGCTGCAACCCAGGCTAGGCGCCCCTTGCTGATGATTGTCCGGCCGCCCATCACGGAGCATCCTTTTCGCTGAATCTCGCGACCGATCTCGCGGTAGACTTCGAGAGCGACACGGATTGCAATGCGGCATCGCCATGGCAAGTAGTGAAGCCCCTCGATCGCGAGGTTGTAGCGTTCCTCGGCGAGAGCAAGGATCTTGGCGACACTTTCGGAGATTTGATCCGAGTTCGCGTCCAACACATGAGTAATTCCCGGCAAGTAGGATCGACCTCGCTCCGCATCCTCTCGGACATCGCGAGCAATGTTGGTCATTTGCATGGCGACTCCCAAGGCGATCGCATGTCGATAGGCGGACCGATCTGTGACCCCCATCAAGGATGTCATCATCAGACCGACCGTACCGGCTGCATGGTAGCAGTAACGTTCCAAGTCTTCGTTGTTGCGAACGGAATACCCGTCCAAATCCATGCGCATGCCTTCGATCAACTCCCTTGCATGGCGAGGTTCAATGTGACCAGCGACGATCAGGGGTCGGATCCACTCGGAGGCCGGATGCGCAGGGGATTCACCCCGTTGGCATCGCGCGAGATCCTCTTCCAATTTAAGCAAAGCCTCTGCCGCCTCGATCGGACTTTCTGCGTGGTCGACTGCATCATCCACGCTGCGGCACCATGCATACAGGGCCCAAACCTTGGTCCGGATCGGATAAGGGAGGAACGAAGAAGCCAGCGCAAACGATCGGCTCGAACGAGCGATCACGGCGTTCGCATCCTGGATGGGGTGGATCAATTTGTCGGCATCGTTGCGATTCTCGAATCGCTCGCTCATTTCAGCACCTTTGCAAAATCGCGAGCGATGATTCCAAGAGTGGCCTTGGCTGTATTCACAACGCCAGGGACTCCCGCTCCTGGATGCGTGCCTCCACCGACAATGTAGAGGTTGGGAATGTGCTCCGATTTGTTGTGAGGTCGAAAGTACGCGCTCTGCGTCAGTTTGGGTGCCACCGAGAAAGCAGATCCCTGATAGGCGTTCAACTGGTCGCGAAAATCATTGGGGGTGAAGTGCCTGCGCGTGACGATCGATTCGCGCAAACCGGGCAAATGCTTTTCGAGAGACTCCAAAATCGCATCGCCGTAACGAGTCGCGGTCTCTTCCCAATCGACATTCGCGCGCCCCAAATGAGGTACGGGGCTCAGGACATAAAAAGCTTCTCCGCCCGGCGGTGCCATCCCTGGATCGGATACGGTCGGAGCGTGCAGATAGAGGCTGAAATCTTCAGGCAGCTTTCTACCGTGGAAGATGTCCTTCAGCAAACCTTGATAACGCTGGCCGAACAGGATCGTGTGATGAGCCAAGTCTGGATACCGCCGCTTGGTTCCAAAATACATCACGAACAGTGACATCGACCAATCCATCCGCTCGAGCTTGCGCTGCATGGTGTTCCCACCTGCGTTTTCGCGGTACAGCTTTGCATAGGTGTGATGAATATCGGCATTGGAGACCACCAGATCGAAATGTTCCGTATCCCCCTTCGTATCATGAACACTATGAACGGTTCTGCCGCGAGCGTCGGTTTGAACGGCAATCCGATCGACCGGGTTCGATAATCGCAACTCTCCTCCCAGCCGCTGGAATAGGGCGACCAGTGCTTCGACCAAGGCCCCTGTGCCACCTCGCGGAAAAAAGACTCCCCACTGACGTTCGATCCAATGGATGAGGGTGTAGATGGCGCTGGTCTCCATCGGATTGCCACCCACCAACAGCGGATGGAAACTAAACGCTTGCCGCAACTGCTCGTTCTGAATGAACCTGGAGACCGTCGAATAGACACTCCGATCAGCCCGCAATCGCATCAGGTCCGGCGCGCAACGAATCATATCTCGAAAATTCAGAAACGGCGTAGCCCCGAGTTCGATGTATCCCTTCTCGAAGACCCGTCGCGTGTATTCCGCGAAACGATAATAGCCATCCACGTCGTTCGGAGAGCACTTTCTAATTTGCTCAACCAATCGGGACTCGTTGCTGCTGTAGTCAAAGCTCATGCCATCGGGCCACTGCAGGCGATACATCGGATCGACCGAAATCAACTCGACATGATCCGACATCGATTCGCCAGCTAACGCAAAGAGCTCTTCGAGGCAGTGAGGAGCGGTGATGACGGTTGGTCCCGCATCGAATGTGAAGCCGGCATCTCGGTAGACATAAGCCCTACCGCCAGCACGGTCGCGCGATTCGTAACAAATGGTCTCAAAGCCCATCGCTTGCAATCGGATAGCCGCTGCCAAGCCGCCGAAACCGCTACCGATCACCGCTGCGCGACCGCGATTCGATCCTGCTCGCGTTGGAAAGTCATCTACGAGACCCGTGTTGGCGGCCGGCGCTTGGATCATCAGATAACCTCGGAAGTCCGTTCGGCTTGGATCTCTTCCATGAGGGAAACCGGACAACTTGGTCGTTCAATCGTCTGCAGGATTTCCTCAACGCCATCGAGCAAGCGTTGATCGATGACATGTTCCGCCATCAACTGCAACTGCTCGGAAATCAGCGTCGCGATGAGATGATCGCCGT
>JBILVV010000224.1:0-7811 GCA_044370255.1 Pirellula sp. | reverse complement strand
GCTTCCTGCTGAAGAACTCGACCTGGGTTGGATCCGATTGTTCGATGGCCAATCTCTGATCGGTTGGCGCAATGCGGGCAACGCGGATTGGCGTGTCGAAAAGGGCGAGATCGTCGCGACGAGCGGCGAATCGGGACTACTGGTCACGGAAGTTCGTTTTGCCGACTTCGAACTGGAGCTAGAGTATCTGGCTGACGCGAACACCAACAGCGGCGTATTCCTTCGCACACCCGATCAACCGACCGATCCGAAATCCGATTGCTATGAGCTCAATATCGCACCTCCCGACAACCCGTTTCCCACCGGTTCGCTCGTAGGTCGCATCAAGGCTTCTGAACAACTAGATGAACCGGAGTCAGGTATGTGGCACACGCTCCATGCTTTGGTGGACCAATCGCATGTTCAAGCATGGGTTGATGGCCAGCAGTCGGTCGATTACCAAGATGATACCGGTCTGACGGCGGGAAAGATCGGTCTTCAGTTCCGCGAAGGTCCGATTCGATTTCGCAACATTCGCGTTCGCCCGATCGGATATCGATTGATCCCCCCCGCCAACGCAACGGACTGGAACGAACCCAAAGGAACGATTCAGTCGAAGTTTACCGACGCAGGAACGATTCTGATCGAGGGAGGGCGCGGACATCTTGAACTCTTGCAGCCTCATGCCAACGTCGTGATCCAAGCAACTGCGTTGACGCGAAGCGAGAATACGAACTCAGGAATCTTTTTTCGTTGCATCCCGGGTGAAGACATGAACGGCTACGAATGTCAAATTCATCATGGATTCAAAGAGGATCGGCGGCGTCCGGTCGACTCCGGTTCCGGCGCGATCTTTCGACGGCAGGCCGCCAAAGCGGTCTTGAGCGACGAAGGGCGTCCGGTCCACGTCACGATCATCGCCGATGGGCCCCGCATCGCGACCTGGGTCGAAGGAGTCCAAGTGGTGCATTGGGAGGATACTCGCAAGCCGGATCCCAATCCGAGAAAAGGTCTACGGACCGAGGCTGGCACCATCATGCTGCAAGGGCACGACCCAGGAACCAAAATCGAGTTTCTAGGCCTGGCGATCAGTCCACTTCCGTAACGGCACGCATCGATTTTTAGGTGCATAGAGATTTCCAGCGGCGATGCCCCTGGCTAGGGTGAATATGGCCTTTGGCCAAAAGGCCTCTATCGCCAACGGCCATATTCAAAAAACGAACTGGACCGCGTTCCCCGATAGGGGTAGGCAGATGGTCCATCGACAGTGGCGAAAGTAGTAGAACCATCCTCGAGGAGTCGCGTAGATGCCTGGCACCGATTGTCGCTACTGAATTATCGTTCGGCAATTGACTATCTTGTTGTAATGATGCCTAATGAACGTCCGGTATCATTGTCTCAACCCTCCGCTGGTCTTTTATACCGAATCCCGGACTATGCTTTCTTTTCTCTCACGCTACTTGTGCTTTATTGCTTTCCTACTGATTTCAAATCTTCTTCCACTTACTACGTCTGCGCAGGAGTCACTACGGGAATGGACCGACCAAAGTGGCAAATTCAAGGTCAAAGCGGAATTCGAAGCCATCGAGAAAGATCAGGTTGTATTGAAGAAGGTGGACGGCGCACAAATCCGTGTTTCCATCAATCGCCTGAGCAAAGCAGATCGCGAGTACTTGAGGAATCGAACAACCGATCCTTCTCCCGATTCAGAAACCCAAGCAAAGGTACCCGTTACGCAGGTCTTGAAGTCCCCCGTTTCATTCTCACTAGCAAAGCAATCGGTTGCTCAAGGATTGAAACAGATTTCAGAAGAACTCTCCATCAATATCTGTATGTATATTCGAGAAGCACCATCAAGGGGGTCTGCCGGGATGAATCGGGAGATCGAATATACGCCGTCGGGACAATCGTTCGAAAATGCACTAGACTCGATGTTGACCCCGCTGCAATTGACTTGGTCTGACTTTGATGGAGTGCTTCTCATCACGTCTGCAGCATCATCACCGATGAACTTTCGCGTTTATCGCGTGAAATCACCCGAAATCAAATCCGAGTACGTCGATGGGATGATGGATAAAGTTGCTCCTAATTCCTGGATCCAAAATGGCGGACAAGGAATCATCTATTTATTCCCGCCGAACCGTCTTGTCGTATACAACGAAGAAGCCGTTCATAGGGAATTAGAAAAAATGTACTCCGGAAAGTTAGTCCTCGCGAATTCAACAAGAAAAAAAGCCTCGCCACCGTCGGGACTGGATCGCCCCATCACTTTTCATTTCCAACAGGTTCCCCTCAAAACATGTTTGGCTTCGGTATCAAAAATGACCGATCTTAAAATATCGCTCGATGTTGATGCACTCCGCGAGATCGGGATCAGCGAGGATGAGCCTGTAACCCTCGACCTGGAAAAGGTCCGAGCCAGAACCGCCCTGACGCTAATCCTGCAACCATGCGGACTTTGCACTGCCGAAACCGATGGAACGATCTCCATTACCAGCAAGGAAAAAGCGGAGAAAAATTTGATCACCGCGGAACACAACCTATCGGGAATTCTCGGCAATAATCTTTCACCCATTTTGCAAGCGATCGAGAATGTGATCGCTCCAAGAAGTTGGCAATCGCGTGGCGGCAAAGCTTCGTTTACGGTAAAAGGTCCAGGTTTAATTAGTGTGACACAAACCTCCGAAAATCATTCTGCCATTAAAAAGCTGATCTCCGATTTGCGTGATTCGTCTCGCTAAATGTTGCAGATGTCTTTTTTGATCCATCTTTATGGAGTGTGCTTAGCTCTGCTTATTGAAGGAAACTCATGTCAATTTCTATTGCGAAATCGAGTTCACCAATCGATTCATCGGGCAATTCCAATGAAGTGGTCTTGAAAGCGACGGGACTGAAACGATCCTTTGGAAGGCACCATGCTGTCGATGGCGTCGATCTGGAGGTGCGTGCGGGAGAGATCTATGGGTTCCTTGGGATCAACGGTGCGGGCAAAACGACGACTATTCGGATGCTGATGGGGATCATCGCTGCGGAAGCAGGAACGATCACGCTGTTAGGAGAAACGACCCGCAGGACCAGCGTGCGACTGAAGAAACATATCGGATATGTTTCGCAGGATCAGAATTTCTATCCGTGGATGTCCTGTGAGCGGCTCGGTAACTTCGTGGGATCGTTTTATCCGACTTGGGATAAAGCTGAATTTTTTCGGTTGCTTGAGATTTTTGAGATTCCACGCGGTCGCAAGGTTTCGCAGTTGTCGGGAGGGATGAAAGCCAAGCTCGCCCTGGCATTGGCGATCACACCGAAACCGCGACTGCTGATTTTGGATGAACCCACGGCGGGGCTCGATCCGGTTGCACGCCGTGATTTTCTCGACATCATTGCCTCGCAGGCTAGGACCTACCAACGGACCACATTCTTCTCCTCGCACCTGATCGATGAAGTCGAGCGATGTGCGGACCGAATCGGCATCATCCACGCCGGCAAGATGAGATTCGAGGGTGCTCTTTCTCAATTGCGCGACGAGGTGCGACGGATTCGATTCCGCAGTGATGACACGACCCACTTGCCGGAGTCTTTCGAACTCTGGTCCGAACGAAGGAATGAGAGTGAAGTGCTGCGGACATATCGAGCGCCGTCTGTTGCGTGGCAGGATTTGCAGGTAGCCGGCGATGCGGCGATCGAGACGCTATCCCTCGAGGATATTTTCCTAGCTTGCGTCGGTTCAAGGAGCCTGAACTGGTGATTCGCGGAATCCTGAACAAAGAGTTTTATCAACATCGTCTGCTGTTGTTGCTGCTGCCGTTCCTCATTCCCTGCGGTTGGCTCTTGTATGGAGGGATGAGAGAGTTGGCGTTGGCGGGAGGGAGCCAGTTTTACAATCTCAGCTGGTTTCTTTGGCTGTTTTTTCCACTCTTCACATTGATCCTCGCCAACGCGATCATTGCCGATGAGTTTCGACAACGTACGCAAGTATTTTTGGAAGGACTACCCGTCCCTCGATTGGTTTTCTTGTTGGTCAAATACTCGCTGGGATTGTTGGTGACGTTGTTTACCGCAATTCTCCTTCTCGGGGTCACGATGTTGCTCAACTGGTTCAACGAGGGGATGTCGGCGCGGTTCGCCGGATTGCTATTGATCAAGACATCGCTTTGGGCTTGGTTTTGTTGGTCTGCATTGTTTGCGTTCGCATTCCTGGGTCGGTACCGCTTTGCCACCGGCTTTATCTTGATAATCACCCTGCTGTTCCTCGAGAATCAGCTTGATATCAAGGTCAGCCGATTCGGCCCATTTGCTTTGATCGGTGAGCAGTTCGCATACGAACGCTTCGAGATTCCGATCGTTTCGATTGCTTACACACTGGGATTGATCGCGGTTTTCACGGGGATTGGATTCGCCTTCGGATTATTTCGCGATGCGAATATGGCCAGCATGTTGGCTGAGAAGATGTCTTTCCGCGAAAAGCTGGCAACGACAGCGATGATCATATCGGTCTTTTTCGTCATTGCTTCGGTGATTGAGCGACAGAAGAGTACTGAACCTCTTTACTTACCCGGTGCGATCGATGTCGCCTACGCGCGAGGTACGGTTTCCGTGGCAGCTGCGGTCGCTGCACCCAAGGATGAAGAACTCTCTGCGATCCAACGCCATGCCAAGTCGACTTCGGAATTGCTCAATGAAGTGGGAGATTATCTCCGTATTGCAAGTCTGCCCAAGCTCTATCTCGTCCACCGTCCCGATTTCAAATCGGATCGGTTCGAGCTCGGGGATTTGGATACTCGGCAAGGTGTGTTGATTCGGATGAACGCGACAAACAATGCTCCGGACGACAAGCGATGGCAAAGGATGGTTGTGCGATCCGTGCTGATGGCCCATCAACATAACAGGCTCGATTCGGATACTCGGGATTGGGTGGTTACCGGTTTCGCAGCGTGGTGGACCTCAAGAAATGATCATGCCGGTATCACGCAGGGGAATGAGCTCGATGAGGGGAACAGCGATCAGAGCGTTCGCGATGTGAGCGCATCGGATCTCCGTCGTTGGCGAGCTTATAAGAAGGAAGTGGGGGAGAGTCGAGCAGAGCAAGCAGCGGGTAGACTGCTGATTACTCTGAGCGAGAAGGCAGCCCCTGATTCGTTGCGAGAGTTCCTTGTGGGAGTGCTGGGCTATCAAGCATCGTATGATTTTCGAGCGACGATTCACGACTATTGGTACTCGGTCAGTTCTGTATTGCGCTCGAAAACGAAACTGAAACTATCCGATTTGATAACCTCTTCCCCGGAGAACGGGACGGAGGGGGTCCGATGATCAATCTAACCCTACTGAAGAAAGAGATGATGGGTTTGCGGCTCGGTGTCGGATTGATTCTCGCGATTCTCGCGATCGATCTGGCGTACCGGTGCCTGCTTGGCTTCCCCGACCGACCCGACCCATCCAGCAGCGACAGTAGTGAAGAAGTATTAAGTATCGTTTTCAATTCGTTTCTGATTGGAATTGTGTTTGGAATCGCTCTGGTCGGTCAGGAACGCGAGCACCGCACCTTGGTGTTTCTCGATGGTCTACCGGTGACCCGTTTGAGCATCTTTATGCACAAGGCGGTCGCGGCATTGGTGATGGCCGTCCTTATGGAACTGTTCCTCGAAGCTTACGAATGGTTCTTCGCCTACTTGGAACGAGATTCGCTATCTGAGCCGATTGAAACTTCGCAGATGATGGCAAGCTTCGCAACACGCGTTCTATTGAATACCTGCGTTTTAGGGGGCGTAGCGTTCCTGTCCTTCTCGCGGAAGTGGTTCCCTCTTCTGTTAGGCATCGTGGTTTCGATTTTGGTTTGGATCGGGATGCGAGAAGGACCGTTATCAATATGGTTGGACACGAGTGCGTTGGTGCAACCGAACGTTGTCGAAGGAAAAATCGTCTGGCCGCTCAAGCAAATAGTCGGGCACGCGTGTCTGGGTGTCGTTGGCTGGTTGCTGGCTGCGTTTGCATTTCTCCATCGGGACGGTCGCATCACGCAAATGATGGATCGTTATTCCGATCTACCCATTGGTGGCTACATCACGGCCGTCGGCTATGTACTCGCAGGCATCGTGTGGTTCGTTCTATTGTCGACTTGGGGGGCCAGAAACGGCGACGATCCCGATGATCGTCCGGTGGTGGAACGGGCTGCTGGCGATAAAGGACAGCCGGAAGGTATGTTGACTGATTCGCCATCGGGAGTGGACAACTTCGATGGATTGGAAACCGAATATTTTCAACTTGTGTATCGAAAGTCATCAGAAAAAGTCTTGAACGAAGTGAGGTATTCTTTGGACCCGGTTCACCAGCAAGTCTTGGACTTTTTTCAAAATCCCGCACCTGTAAGCGGTCGTATCGTCGTGGACCTCGGGGGTTTGGTTCCAGGCCATACCGCAGGCGTGACCAATTGGACAAGGGTGCGAGTACCGCTGGCCAAGTCGCGCAGCAAATTCGATTTCCTTCAAACGCTTCGGCATGAAGTCGGGCATGTGTACATCAACAAACTGAGCGATGGCAAAGCGACTGCGTATTTCAACGCCTTGCGAGTCTTTCACGAAGGAGTCGCAACGGCGGTCCAGTTTTCTACCGATGACGAGGAGACGGCAGCCGAGATATTGAAGATGGAACGATGGGCCGCAGCCGTCGACGCGCGCGGCCGCGTACCGCTGTTCGTTCTTTGCGACGATGCACTGATGAAACAAACTCGCGATGAGAATATCGTCTACCCACTTGGGTACTTGGTCGCGCAATCGCTGCTTGATATCGGTGGTCCAACGATGCCTCGCCGAATGATGGAGACTGCGCGAGGTCTGAACATGCCTACTGGATATCGGGCCACC
Source organism: Pirellula sp. (assembly GCA_044370255.1). GTDB lineage: Bacteria > Planctomycetota > Planctomycetia > Pirellulales > Pirellulaceae > JBKCUI01. Next base: position 975 of record JBILVV010000224.1, on the reverse strand, counting down.
CAGCTGTGGAGCACGCTGCTGCAGAACAATTGCGCTTCGCTCGAAATGCTCTCGTCGGCCTATGAAGCAAAGCTCGACGCACTCCAGGAAAGAGAATCGGAGTTTCTGAAGGGGATCCCGCGACTGTCTTCCAAACTCGCCGTCGAATCCGGTGAAATAGTCATTCGCGCGGAAGCCGCCGAGGGTGCAAGCGAATCGGCTGAAATGGTTTGTGCGATCGAACAACAGGGTGTCTTAACAGTCGAAACGATGTTCATTCCGAGGGCCCAGGATGGGAGTTTCCGGTTGCCCAGGGACCAGATCGCCGCAAGCCGTCTGCGCTACCTTGTTGGTTGGTCGACTCCCGAAGCAAGCTTTCCCGTTTTTGAACCCTGGATCGAAGCCAAACTGGCAGCGAATTAAGCCTGGTCGCCCCGCTTCACAAATCGCTCGATGGAGTCTTTTTACGGTAATCCCAGATCCCAAACCGGAGCGTCTATGAGGGAAGTAATTGCAGTTTCTGAGACCGCGGCAGTGGAACTCGAGATGCGGACGAACTGTCCCGGTCCCTTCTCCCCTGCGGGGGAGAGGGCTAGGGATACGGGGGGAAGCGAAAGATTATCGTTGCAGTGCCTGTCGGCGATCGAGTCTCGTTATACTGGAACAAATCACGCGATAGGGGACCGCAGAGCGGCTTCCATTGTGTCCGATGTTTCCTTCCGATTTTGCTCACTCACCATGTCTGCAAGACCTATACATCTCTCGCTTGTTTGGCTCTCGATCCTATTGCTACAAGCAACGGCTCACTCGCAGGATACGGGCTCTGATCCGCGAACGGTTGAATGGGCATGGACAACCGATGAAGTAAGCCGAGCAGGGGAAGGCTTTTGGCCTCAATATCGTGGGCCGCGAGGAGACGGTATCGCCGCACGCAACGCCAACCCACCCGTGAAGTGGAGCGAATCGGAAAATGTAAAATGGCGAACCGACATCGCG
>JBILVV010000017.1:0-25601 GCA_044370255.1 Pirellula sp. | reverse complement strand
TCCGACTGATCCGACTGATCCGACCGATCCGACTGATCCGACTGATCCGACCGATCCGACTGATCCGACCGATCCGACTTCTGAGAACCCTTCGCCTCCTCGGGCTTGAGTTCTGCCTCGGTCTTTTCGAGCTGCTGTTCGATCCCTTTTTGGTCTTCAGCCGCATCTTTTGCATCTTGGCCAGCTTCGGTTCGACCGCGAGTGGAACGCTGAATGTTCTCGATGCGGCGAATATCCTTAAGAATATCTTCCAATCGCTTTCGCTCATCTTTCAATCGCGAGGAGCGGTTCTCGCTTTGCAGCAACTCGAGCAATTTCTTCAGATTCTCCCGGCTCGCTTCCTGTTCGGTGATGGCTCGGGAGAACTGGCCTTTAGCGAGCAGATCGCTGGCTTGCAACAATCTTTGCTGTGTTGCGAGTTGCTTGCTCAGTTGGGCTGCCTGCATTAGGAGACCGGACCGGGTCGGATTCGAGACGGCTTCGAGTTCGCTCATTCGCAAAAACAATTCCTCGAGTTTCGCGTATTGAGCGGCAAGCTGTCGCTGTTGCTGTTCCAGTTCTCGAACGGCATCCGGAGTTGGTGTGTCTTGACTCCATGCCGATGGCGATAGAAACAACACGGCCAGCAAAGCATAGCAAACACGATGAAGCATTTCGCTCATTTCAAGGCCTCCAGCAAACGCCTCTTCTGTTCGGCTTTGGTCTGTTCGAGAACCTCGCTTTGATCCTCCAACATATCGCGAACCATATCGATCACTTCATTAAAGTCTTGGATGTCGATCATATCGTTAAGGATCGCGGTCAAGGCTGCGATGATCTCGGCATTTTGTGTGAGCAGTACATTGATTTTCTGTTCGCGATCCGAGGGTGACTCTCGACTGACCACTTTTTCTAGTTCTGCAACACCCTTGGAAAACGATTCCCAAGGGGAACCCAAAAGCGCGACCAAAGGAATTTGGATTTTTAGCTCCAATCGCTCGCGTCGATCTTTGCTGTCGATGCGATTGTTGATCAGTTCCGCGAGGATCTGAGCGATCTCCGAACGGACTCCCGTGAGTTCGCCCCCCGATTTATCGACCTGCGCCGAAGCTTGCTGAGCACGCAGAACCAAAAGACGCAAACGACGAGCCTTGGGATCCTCAGCATCGGATGATTCCTTTCGTTCTCCCGGATCGGTACTAGGGTCCGGGGTTCGGTTCATCGCCACTAGTAGATCGCGCAACTGTCCCAACTCACTGATGATCTGTTCCAGTCTGGCTCGCATGGCCAGTTCCCTGCGCTCGAGAATGATCAGAAGCTGATCGGGCGTTACGACATTCAACTGAATCGGAGTCGACCGACCGATATGAGGCGTATCGTCTTGAGGAAAGAAGTCGGAGGCAGAGACCATCAACGCCAGGACCGAGCCCGCCTTCGGCGTCTCCTGACCATTCTCTCGCATCGCTTTGAGATCGAGATCGATATTCGCTTCCCCCTGCGGTGTTATTGCGAGCATGGTTCGTTGCTTGGGTTGTTCGTCGGTGATGGATTCAATCCATGCTTCCTTTAAATCATAGTCATCGATTACCTTGCTGCGAACTTGCAGCATCGCCTGTTCGGTGATTGCGGTCCCAATCCCATCGAGAACAAAATCGACATTCGGCGGATTGTCGGTGATGGATGCGAGAACGAATTGCTGCACGCGGGTCGACACGAGCCCTTCGAAATCCCACAATCGGACTTCCACGAGAAGATTGGAATTCAAGAACCCGAGAGGCAAGCTGAACTCCTCAGTCGGTTGATCGAACTCGAGCGATCCGAGCGGCTCGCTCGTCACCCCATCCTGCCCGGACCGGATCATCAGCCATTCGCAACGAGTAACTCCCTTGTTGGTTTGAATCCGCAGTCCCGCCTGCGTTCCATGGGGCAGGCGAATACCGTTGCGATAGGGAAGAGTCTCCTTGCCCCAAACGGTTTTAGTCGATCGTTGCAGATACGTGGGATATTCGACATCGATGTTTGCCGCCACCACCAAGGGTGCATCGACGGTCTGCAGAGTCAGGTTCCCGATCCTGGCGTCGCCACCCGAGAGGGTCATCGAAAGCGAATCATTGATCGATTCCAACGGGGGACCATCGAGCAAGAAATTCTGACGCACTCCATCCTTAGTGCCACGTCGCAGATTCGCCCGGCCCCGATTGCCATCTGTATCGCGATAATTCAAAGTACAGGTATCGTATGGTGCGGCCAAAAGATTCTCTGCCCACATCTTGAGCTGTACCGAACTCCCCTTGGGGACGCGGACCGAGGACCCCTGAAACGCAACCATGTATCTCTCGCGAACTGTTTGATTGCTGAACGGAGGAACATCGAGTTCCACGCCGATCAGCCCCAACTGGGTTGTTCGCGGCCATGGAACGTTCGACAACCCAAACAGTCGTTGCCCCCAATGCCATGTCCACTTCGGAGCCAAAAGTGCGACCACACAACTGATCCCGGCTATGGCGGCTAATGCGATCAGTTCTCGCTGCAAAGACTGAAATCGGACCATGGTCCGAACGTCGACACCGGCGATTCGAGATTCAGCCTCTTTCCGAGCAATCTCTAGGACACCTGGGCGAAGGGGATGATCAAAACGATCGGTCGGTTCGCTCGATGTAGCCGATGATGCCTGAACCGTTGTCACTAGCGAACTCTTGAAATCCGGGTAGTGCTTCTCGATCGCGAGAGCCAACGCGTCATTACTCCAACGGACCAACCAGCGATTCCAAAAGAAGTGATAGACCAGTGCGGCAACTCCTGCCCCCAGGATTGCTAGCATGATCATCCGCACTAGGGATGGGGACTCGTCAGCACCGAATCGAGTTGGCAGATAATCGATCAAACCGAAGGCCCAAAAGGCCGCCATGACCCAAATCCAGATCGACACCCAACCTTGGCAGGCGATCAAGCGGCTGATCATGCCGCGCAATTCCTGGAGTTTTTCGCGGATGGTATCGGGGATCGGATAAAGAGATTTCTGCTTCATTTGCTTATTTGTAGCACACTCCGAGTCACCGCGCATACGCAAAATTGACCTCCCCCAGAAAAGGGATCCTTCTCGTACAGAATCCTTCCCAAGGATATACCCGAGCGTGGATGATCCCCCCGTGCCTCGCTGGCTGGATTGGTAGATAATCGTTGCATGACCAACAACAAAACAAGAGACCCATCTTCGAACATTTTCTCTGCGGCTAAGCCAGGTGCCGAGTCCGCATCGCCTCGGGTTGTCTGGGTGACGGGGAGTGGAGCTCCGCGTGTTGGGCGAACGGTCGCCGAACACTTCGCAAGAGAAAATTATTCCGTCGCCTTGCACGCGCATCGCTCGATCGATCAAGCGGAACAGGTAGCCCAGGCGTGGCGGTCCGAAGGGGTTCGTTGCATGGTCACCGATGGCGACGTTAGCGATATGCAGTCGATGCAGCGCGCGGTCGAAGCAATTGTCACCCACTTCGGACGACTGGATGCGGCGATCCACTGCGCTGCGATATGGGAGTGGAAGTCGCTGGAGCAAACCACCAGCGACGACATTCGACGCAACTTCGAGATCAATACGCTCGGTTCCTTTGCGGTCGCTAAAGCAGCCGGACTGCAGATGACGCATCAGGAGACTGGCGGCGCGATTGTGCTGATCGGGGATTGGGCGGTCGCGCGTCCCTATCCCGACTTCAGCGCCTACTTCACCGGCAAAGGAGCGATCGAAACGATCGTCCGCTGCATGGCGGTGGAGTTGGCAACTCGCAACCCGTCGATTCGCGTCAACGGCATTCTGCCAGGTCCGGTCATGCTCGATCCATCGATCGATGCCGAAGGGGCGGAAAAGATCCGCCGCGCCAGTCTGCTGCAACGACACGGCCAGCCCGAACATGTCGCACAGGCTGCCTTCTTTCTAGCCCGGCATGAGTTCATCACCGGCGTTTGCCTTCCGGTCGATGGCGGTCGGACTATTTGGTCTGGATTTGAAACCGATCGCATCGCACATCCGACTTATCAAGCAAACCGAAATGAAGGACACGGATAAAGGAACGGATAGAGGAATCGATTCGACACTCCCAACAAAGAGAACTTTCGGAGAACGCCTCGCGCGTCGATGGCTTCGTGCCCTAGTCTACTATCCTCTCGTCGTCTTGCTGGCTTTAGTTCTGTTTACGATCTATATCGTCGAATCGTTCGGAATCATCGTCTGGTCCCTGATGACGGCAATTGGTTTAGGAATGCTATGGATGGGTTACGCGATGCTGCGCCATCGCATGACGCGAGCAAGAGCCGAGTCCGGCGCAGCGAACGTTCCGATTCCGCTTATGTCGCTGGTCTACATGCTCGGTATCGCTGCCGCGTATGGGGTCGTGCACGAGCACCATCGAGACCAGCGCCGTCGGCAAGCGGAGGCGTGGAAGTCGCAGACCGAAGACCTTCAGCCCGAAGGTATGCACAGCAATGCTTGGCGTCCGATCGCAGTCCGCGCCGTCATTGAAGAAACCCTTCGTTATCGGCGTTCGACAATGCCTCGCTCATCGGGTATCGAAAGCTCCGATCGCGAAGGCTTGTCACAAGACGATCGCGCGTCGCAAACCGATCTCCACTGGCAAACCCTCACCCGCGTTCGCATTCATCAAGCTCGACATGCGGAAGGATGGACCTCGAGCAACGCCGTAGCTTCTGTGGTGATCGACGATCCACTGCGCGGTTACTATCCCGGCGATCTGGTCGAGCTTTACGGTCATTGGCGGCTGCCCCCGGAGCCCTCCAACCCGGGTCAATTCAATCTGCGAGCTCGCTATGCCGAACTCGGATGGACGGCCCAGTTGCGAGTGGAATCGTCCAAGCAGGTCGTTCGAATTCGCACCGCAGAGTATCTTCGTTTGGATCGACCTCTTGCCATGATGACCGAGGGAGCTCTCGCAACGATCGAGCGCTATGTTCCATTCGGCCAAGCCCCTTTGACTGCTGCGCTGGTCCTGGGCCAACGGGAACAAGCGCATTGGGAATTGCAAGAAGAGCTACTCGCCACTGGCACCATACACATGTTGTCCATCTCTGGGATGCATATCGATATGGTGGCGGTCGCGTTGATGGTAGCCGGATTGATGTTACGACTACCTCGAGCCCCGACATTGATTAGTATCGTCCTGATTTGCGGTTTGTATGCCATGCTCTGCGGCGCGAATCCTCCCGTGGCTCGGGCGGCGTTGATGTTGACGGCAGCCTGCATCGCTCGGCTATTGCGATGGCAACTGACCAGCCTGAATATTCTCGCGGGCGCCGCCCTACTTCTGCTTATCCAACGGACCAGCATCGCCTTTGAAATCGGCACGCAGTTATCGTTCATGACCGTTGCTGTCTTGATTCTGACTTTCCCGATTTTGCAACAGAGACAAACTCCGCTTAGACGACTGCTGGAGAGCAGGCAGACCAGCAGTCAAGTCGCCTGGGGGAGCGCGAAACGATTTGCATGGGAGTCGCTGCGCAGCAGTTTTTGGGTTTGCTTTCTCTCGGCACCTTTGGTTTGGAACAGTTTTCATATTCTCAGTCCGATCGCCATTGTTTTGAATCTTGTGCTTTGGCTGCCGATGTTGATTGCGCTTCTCTCGGGCTTAGCGCTCATCGTTTTCGGCTGGCTTCCTCCAGTCGCAGCGCTGCTGGGTGTGCTGTGCGGTGTCTCGCTTTGGATATTGACCCAATGTGTAGCGTTTGCGGACGCGATCCCGATGAGCCACTTCTGGCGAGCAGCTCCTCCGTTTTGGTGGCTAGTGATGTTTTATGCGATCGCGTTGAGCATTGTTGTGTGGCGAGGAACGCGACGCGCCAGTGCTCGTCGAATCCTATGGCGATCGCTGGCGGCTTGGTTCGCGATCGGTTTGGCCTGTGAACCGATCAGCCTTTGGTGGCGCGGCATGGCGACCCAGGATGGACCAGGTAAGCTGGCCGTCACATGGATCGACGTAGGTCATGGAACATGCGCCGCGATCGAAACTCCCAACGGCGAGTTCTGGCTCTACGATGCGGGACGACTTGGCGATCACGAGCGAAGTTATCAGCCGATCGCCAACGCTTTGTGGCACCTCGGCTACTCGCGCATCGATCGGATGATCCTTTCGCATGCCGATTCGGATCATTACAACGCGATGCCGGGACTGGCCAAACGATTTTTCCCACGCGAATTGGCGACCACCGAATCGGTACTGAAAGCGGATAACCCGATGATCACCGATCTTGTTTCTCAGCTCCAACGACGATCCACTCGCGTTGCGACTTGGCGGCGCGGAGATCGCTACGCTGGGCGAGGGGGTTGGGAGGTCGAGGTTCTCCATCCCTCGTTTGAACAACTAGATGCACCGAAGTGGAGCGACAACGCAAAGAGTTTGTGCTTAGCGATTCGGTTTGCGGGGCGGATCATCTTGATACCCGGAGATCTCGAGCCGCCGGGAACACAGGCCGTGGTAGCCCAGGCGCCGATCCGGTGCGATGTGATGATGGCTCCGCACCATGGATCGCTTGCGGCTCGTGCAGAGCAGGTGATCGAATGGGCCGAACCCGATTGGGTAGTGGTCAGCGGTTCGTCGCGGGCGGTGTCCCAGCGAGTCATCGATGCGTTCACACCTCCGGGAGGAGTTCTGCTGATCACAGCGCGCGATCACGCCTTGCGAGTGGAAGTCGATGCTAAGGGCGTCCTGCGATGGACGCGTTGGAATCAATCCGGTTGGGAGGAACTTTCTCGCGTGCAGCTTCAGCGACCCGATCGAAAATAACTTATCATGGTCGATGCATTTGCAACTGGACTCTTGGCGCCGAACAACACGAAGAACCTATCGTCATGAAATTGCACTGTCTGGGCACCGCCGGTTATCATCCTAACGATACTCGACAGACAACTTCTTTTTTTATCTCCGAGGCCAACTTGCTGCTGGATGCAGGTACCGGCGTCTTCCGTCTCGACAAACTGATTCGCGATCCGGAACTTTCGATTCTGCTGTCACACGCCCACTTGGATCACGTCGTTGGGTTGACCTATTTCCTGGATCTGGTCGGCACTACACCATTGCAACGGATACACGTCTATGGCGAAGAGCGAAAATTGAAGGCGATCCAGGAACACCTTTTTCATGAAGCGATATTTCCGGTTCTGCCCCCCTTGGTATGGCATCCGATCGATTCCGAGCCCGGGCCTTGGCAAGTAGGGCAAACTAGCGTGACTTGGTTCCCTTTGCAGCATCCCGGCGGGAGTGTCGGATATCGATTGCAACTCCCAGGAGTCAGCCTAGCCTATGTGACCGATACAACCTCGCGCCACGATTCGAGCTATTGGTCGAAGATCCAAGGTGTCGATTGGTTGATCCATGAGTGCAATTTCCGCGATGAACAACAAGAATTGGCTGAAAGAACAGGGCATAGCTGTATCAGTGCGGTCCTTGAAAACGCGCATCGAAATGGCATTCAACGGTTGATCTTCATGCATATGAACCCCATGGAAAAAGGACCTGATCCAATGGGTTTGGCCGCAGCGACAGCCCGATTGGGTGAAAAGACTCCCCCGTATATCCTGCTGGCTACGGATTCCACGGCCATCGACCTGTCAAGCCTTTGAATTCGGCATCAAGGCACTCTATAATTCAATCGTTCGAAGTGATGCTTTTGGCACTCCTCGACCCTTGCATTCACACCTTCTTTGCTCTTCGATTCGAGGATAAACAGCAAGCATGAATCCCTACGGCTCCCTGAGCGATGACTTCTACGCCAACGTGACGCTGCAAACCGAAATGGACTTGCCCACAGGACGCGATTCCGTCCTCCATTTCTTCGAACAGATGCAGCGACGCTTTCCCAGGCTGCAACATTTCTACCAACGCGAACGGGGCGAATTCATCCTCGAAGAGGAAAAGGAACATGGCGCCTATCGATGGGTCGCGGTCGAGTCGCGGCGAGTCAGCAGCGGCGTCGTGAACCCGAATACCCTCGACGAAGCCATGGAGCAACATCGCGAGGTCCTCGAAATGGCTCCCTATATGCTATCGGTCAGCCGGCTCGATTGCGAAGCCATCAGCCTCATGTACGGTTTCGATTTCGCCTATCGCGGAAATCATAACCAGTTATTGGCCGATGCCATCGGCCTCCCTGTAGGCTTCGAAGCGATCGCTCAGCGGACCGGTTCGCAACTCATGGCCTACGAGCCGATGGTCCAAATCTCGCTTGACGATGTCTTCCGCACCCATGCACGGATCAACTTTGAACCACGCGTCGGTTCCTTACCACATCGAGGACCCGAATTCTCCGAAGAGCTCCTCAGCGTCTATCTCACCGTCCGCCGATTCGATTCCCTGGGACCCGACGAATCGTTTGTCGAAGAGCTCCAGCGACTCGAAAGGCTGACGCGCGAACTGATGGACAATTACGTCGTCGAACACATTCTCAAGCCGCTGCAAAACTCGATCGCTATCCGCTAACCGAGTCGCTAGGTTAGTGAATCCTGAGAACCAGAACCGGACACTTCGCTAAACGAATAATCCGCTCTGCTACACTCCCTAGCAGCAATCGAGACAAACCGCTCCGACCATGGGACGGAACAATCAATAGCCCCGCTTTGATCGCCTCCGCTCGCTCCACACACACGATCCCAGGATCACCGATCAAGACTTCTCTAGAAATGCCAGCATACTTGGAGTCCGCAAACTCCTCTTCGAGTGCCTTTTGCGTGTACTCCAATCGGACTCGGTCATCGATCGCCTCGACAGGAAATCCTTCGGGGGCCAACGGTACGAACGTGGGTAACACGTGCAGAACATGGATCTGCGATGGCGAATCGGCGATCTCTAAAGCCTTGTCGACCGCAGATCGAGAATGCGTTGAAAAATCAAACGGAACCAAAATCGGCTCACGAACGGAAAATGCCATGCTAAGTATCCTCGCAGTTTCGATGGAAGGAAATTCACAACCTGCTAACCATCAATTGTAGCGGTAACCCCCGGCCTCGTCTCTGCTAGAGGTAGTTGGAATTCTCCATTGACCGCACCTGTGGGTTCCTCGATACTCCGATCGAAACTCCCTGCATCCTCAACGTCTATTCCTCACAGTTCCATGGCGATTGCTAGCAATAATCAAGATCCCTCTCTGACGGAGGGGCCTGCGCAGTACAGTCGTCGACTGGCCGAGCGGGCCAAGCGAGCTTCGCTCCCGTTGCGGGATCTGTCCACATCGATCAAAAACGCGTGGCTCGAGCGATCGGCTGATCGATTGACGCAGCGAATCGATCAGGTCCTCGATGCCAATGCGCGCGATGTTTCCCAAGCGAAGGAATTCGGTTTGACTCCGGCAGCGATCGATCGCCTGTTGCTCAATCCGCAGCGTCTAGGTTCCATCGCACAGGCTCTGCGTTCGATTGCTTCGCTACCGGACCCGGTTGGCGAGGTACTCGGTGGAGGCGTTCGTCCCAACGGCCTTCAAATCCAGAAGGTCCGTGTGCCGCTGGGTGTTTTATTGTTCATCTATGAATCCAGGCCCAATGTGACGGTGGATGCAGCGGCGATCGCGATCAAGAGTGGCAATGCGATCCTGCTTCGCGGAGGAAAAGAGTCCTTGCACAGTTCTTCTGCGCTGGTATCGGTACTCGAGGAGACGGCTCATCAAGTCGGAATACCGGAACATGCAATTCAATTGGTTGCAACGCCTGATCGGAGTGTGGTTGGCGAATTATTGAAGCTCAACGACTGCATCGATTTGGTGATTCCGCGCGGCGGTGAGAGTTTGATTCGCCGAGTGGTATCTGAAGCGACGATGCCTGTCCTCAAACATTACACAGGGAACTGCCACGTCTACATCGACCAGCATGCTGATCTAGAGATGGCCGAGCGCATCGTGATCAATGCCAAGACTCAGCGCATGGGTGTTTGCAATGCTGCTGAATCGCTGTTGGTTCACAGTTCGATCTCGACAACGTTCCTGCCCCGCGCGGCCAAGGCCTTGAGGGATCGAGGGATCGAGCTTCGGGGCGACTCGCGGGTGATGGAGATCATCGCAGATGCGATTGAGGCAACGGAGGAAGACTGGTCGGCGGAATATCTCGGCCCCATCCTCAGCATCCGTGTTGTCGATACGCTTGAAGAAGCGATCGACCACATTCAGCGCTACGGTTCCCATCACACCGATGCGATTATCACCCAGGATATCTCGTGTGCGAACCAATTCGCCCGACAGGTCGATTCGGCTGCGGTGATGATCAATTGTTCGACCCGTTTTCATGATGGCGGCGAACTTGGACTGGGAGCGGAGATCGGGATCAGCACGGACAAATTGCATGCCCGCGGTCCATGCGGATTGCAGGAGTTAACGACGTACAAGTACATCGTGACCGGTGAAGGGCATATCAGGGAATAGGGGTCAGCGAAAAGGAGTTCGCCATGTCGTCGGATAGCACACTGAGCCGCAATGATGTCGAGAGCCTCTTGAAGTCATTGGAGGGAAGTGCATCGGCCGTTTCGGCTCCCACCCCCGCCTCTCCCGTAAAGTCGGACGGTAAGAAGGGGGCACCGAAGATTCGGGTCTTGAACTACGATTTCAAGCGACCCGAGCGGGTGGGCAAGGAGCAGATGCGATCGCTTCAATCCTTGCACGATGGCTTTGCCCGCAACTTCGGTGCATCGTTGTCGGCGATGCTTCGCAGCATCATCGAGGTTCGACTTATCAGCGTGGACCAGCTGACCTACAGCGAATTTGTTTATTCCCTCGAAATACCGACCTGTTTCAACCTGCTCAAGCCGTTGCCGCTGGATGGCAACTGGGTTCTCGATATCAGCCCATCTCTGCTGTATCCGATCATCGATCGGATGCTCGGTGGTTCGGTCAGCACCGAGGCGGTCCCCAAGCGTCCGCTGTCAGACATCGAACTTCGATTGGCCGCTAGGATCACGAATGTCTTCTTGAAGGAATTGCAAAGCGCTTGGGCCAATGTGATCGAAATGGATTTGCAAGTGGAGCGTGTCGAGAGCAACCCTCAGTTGGTTCAGATCGTTCCGCCCAACGAAGTGGTGGTGATGGTCAGCTTTGAGTTGATCATGGGTGCCATTCGGGGAACCATCAACTTGTGCATCCCCTTCAACACGATCGAAAGGGTTGGAAGCAAATTATCGAGCAACAGTTGGATCGGCTATGCGGCTGCTCGCAAAAACGACCAGTCGGTAGCGCAGATCAGTTCGCGACTCGATGGATCGATCGCAGATATGGTCGTTACACTGGCACGTTCTTCGATCACCACCGGGGAACTCTTCGGTTTGGAGGTTGGGGACATCATTTCAACGGAAAAAGATGTACACCATCCGCTTGAAGTTGAGATCGCCAACCGGATCAAATTTCTCGCCTCCGCGGGCTCCTACAAAGGGCGCAAGGCGATCAAGATCGAGCAGGTCGTGAGCAAGCCGCAGCCTTAATCGATCGCGTCGAGCGAACGAAGCACTAAACGGCACCGGCGGTAAAGCATGTTCCGCAGTGCCCTTTGACCAGCACTTCACTGATGCGAGCGATGTTGTGTGAGCGTCGAACCGAGGAATTGGGTAAAGGCATGTCTTCGATGCAAGACACCATCCCGCAATCCATACACACAAAATGTGGGTGACTGCTCCGATCGTGATTTGGATCAGCCAGCAGAAATCTCCAGACGTGATCACCGAGTTCGGTTCGAATCACCAAGTCGGCCTCGGCCAGATCGGTCAGATTCCGAAATACTGTCGCCTTGTCAAATCCGAGCGGCACCAATTGATCCGCTAGTTCAGCGTGGGTCTGCGGTTTGGCCGATCGCTTCAGAGCGATGATGACCGAGATGCGGGCGGGGGTGCTCCGAAGCCCCGCTTCCTTGAGGATCCGACGCGCTTCGAGCACGTCGTCCACTGGGTTTTTCTTAGGCTTCATTCTCTACCTCTCTTGACTGTGGGCACAGGCATCTGGTCAATCGCTGTTGGGTCTCTGGGGCCCGAAGTTCGAGTTTACCGAACCCGTACTCGGCTCCGATCGCTACGGCTGCTTGCTGGTGTTCAGCATAATTGGTAATCAACATGACGGGAATCGATTGGAAAACAGGATCTGCTTTCAACCGGCGGATGATCTCTATCCCATCCGAGTAATCGATATCGAGTTTTCGATTCACAAGCACCAAGTCGACATGTCGCGCTTGGAGAGTAGCGTATGCGTCGCTCCATTGATCCGCTTGCAGGACCTCCGCATCGAATGCTTGTCGAAGCATCGCGGAAATAGCGGCGTGGTCGGGACCGCAATTCCCGACATCGAGAATGGTTTTGCGCATAGCCGATTACTGTTTCTGTTTAGCCTCGATCAATTTGACTTCCAATTCGCGGACGAGGTCGGTTTGCAGATACTGAGCCATCAGCGAACGGGTTGAGTTGAGCATCCTATCGATTCGTTCCACGACCGGAGCGGGAACGTAACCCGATTCGGTCGCGAAGGCGCGGCGTTGGATCCCCTGGATCTGCGCAGACATCTCTTCGTAATTCTTGACTTTTCTGAGTTCATCGACCAGCGAGGCTGCATCATCGAGCTTTCCTTCGTCGAGTTTGCGTCGGATGCGGGCCTCGAGAATTTTTCGGCGAGCTACGACATCGAGAACTTCTCCCTGCAAGCCTTTGAGGAATCCTTCGGCTTGCAAGCGGCGGCGGTCATCGGGCAAGTCCGCTTTTTCCAACTCCCGATATCCGGTGATGATCGGCAACCTCGCCAAGAGTGTTTCGCCATTCTTGATGTAGTACAAATACAGAGGCACATTGATTTGAATGGTGTTGGTGGGGGGCTTTTCTCGGAGCCTCTGAAGTTTTTCCTCTTTTGACAGTTCCGTCTCCTGGGGCTCTTCCCCTTCCGGGATCGGATCGCCATTGGCTACGGTGCTTCGGGCCTTGGCGATCGACGCAACAGTACTATAGGTTGGCAATTCATAAGTGATCGTCGGAGCCTTCGTTTGCTGAACATCGATAATCCCTCGCCAATCGGTCCGACCGACCATGGTAAGATCTTCCGATCCGGGAGTCCGCAAATAGATCTCTGCGCCTGGAACGACGCTCGATGGCATTTGTCGAATGCCGAGTTTGAGTTGACTGGCAGGAAACCGCGGTTGGATCTTGAGGGCTACGCGTCGGGTGCGACGATTCTTGGCTGCGACTAGGGCGCCGCGACTAGCCGCGAAAATCGCTCCGTAGTAGCGAGCAGAGTCAATCGGTTCGGTGATGGCGATGTAGGTAAAGGCCAAGCTTTGAAGCTGCGTGGGATTGCCATTGAGATCATCGCGGCGCACATAGGGAGCGACGACATCGCCCGCCCGGATATGTACCGGTGAATCCTCGGACGCAGCCAAACCTGCAGCCCGCACTCGCAACACGGCTGTCTTGTTGTCATTGTCTTCGATGCGGGCCATCGGAGTGAACGCGCGTCGCTGAAGAAAGGAAACCGCCTGAGGCAATTCACCGAGCGATTGAACCTGCATCGATTCCATAAGGCCGATACGGCGTACAAAGGCATCGAGTTCTTTGACACCGATGGATATCAATTCACCGCGCCGATCGATGGAAACCATAACGATCTTATCTTTATCGCGCAGAAGCGCCTCGGGTTGCCAAGGAAACCGTGTTGGAATGGAACGGGCAACCTCTTTGAGTTTAGGTGCTTCGGATTTGGGGACCAGCGCAGCAAACAAAGCGCCGCTCTGCAGATCTTTACGGAGTTGTTCCAGCGATCCTTCGTATTTTACCGACTTGGTTTGCAAAGCCTTAAAGTTCTCTACGTCCTTTTTTTTGCGTTCCAGCAGAGGCTGAACTTTTTGGATATCCCGTTCTAAACGAGCCTGGTCGCTCAACGCTTGATTGAATTGTTTGGAATCTTCGGAAGCTCCAAGGGTGGTGACCCCCTTTTTGCGAAACTCGAGAATCCTCTCTTCCAAAGTCTTGCGGCGGGCCAACAGTGGTGCCAGTTTCTCCGCGAGCGGGTCGATGTCCTTATCGACGAAAAATGGGACCATATCTCGCTGAAGAGCTCCGTACTCTAAGCTCATTACCGCAACCTTCGGAACGCGCTCCATCACCGAATCGAGTGTTCGAACACTATTCAAGCTAGCGGCCCGCGCTTCGGCGTCTTCCTTCGCCTTGAGCTCCTCGAGCTCCTTCTTGGAAAGCTTCTTCTTTTCGTCGGCCGTGAGGACTTTCTGCTCCCTTCGGGGCTGAATGTCGAGGAACTTCTCCTTGGCTTCGTCTGATTTGCTGAGCATCAGAACGAGTTCGCGGGAGAGCATTTGGTCGACCGTTAGATCGTCGAGGTGATAAAGCACCGAACCGAATAGAGCATCTGGCGTCTCGCCCACTTCCGTCTTTGATGCTGCACCGAACTCGATCTCGCAGCATTCCGCAATACGTCGATAAATATCCTGCTTGCCCGCTTCGTCGGTACCCAACGATGGCGACATGCTGACCCATACTCGAATTCGGTACGGAGAAAATTCCCAGACTTCTTCGTTTGCAGATTGAGCGAACAGGGGAATGGGCAAAAGCCCCCAACAGATAGCCAGAACTGCCGCGATCGTGTTTCTCATGGTACGCGGTACCTCCACTTCTGGATATCCTGGTACAAGCCGAGTGGTTTCTGCGAGATCCCTACCAAATCGCTTCGGTAGGCAAATGACTCACCGACCTGCCACAAAGGGAGAATAGGCAGGTGAGCGGCAACCAACGCATGAAGGTCTTGGCAACCCTGTCTGACTTGGATCCAGTTTCGAGCCGAACTCAATTGAGCGAGCGTTTGCACGATGAATTGGTTGTTCGTCTCTGCTGGAGCACCGATTCCGAACAAGCGTTCTGCGTCGGTTGCTGGCTCCCACACCGAGGCTGTCAGATACAAAATATCGACCGGCGAATCCTCTTTCGGGCCCGGAACTCGATCGAGCACCATCAGTTCGGCCGGCACATCGATCAGCTTCCATTGTTCTACGATCGCTTGACCAGCCACTCGCGCCGCCTCATAGTTAGGAACTCCGAGTATCAATCGAGGCATCGGTGGTTGCTTTTCCCCTTTTTTCTCAGCAACCATACGGAGTTTATTGTTGGTGATCAACATCAAGACCTTAGCCAACCGAGGATCATAGGCCAAGTTATCGACGGAGGTGTTGTACGCATAAGCGATCGGATCGGTGTCGATGGCTCCTCGCGGAAAAGGTCCGCTGATTACTTGGCTCTGTGCAGCCTCTCCGCCCCCGAGTATCTCACCCTTGAGGATGGCTTCGCGGTTGATGGCGTAGAGCAATGCGCGTCGAAACTCGCGATCATCCAAATAGGGATTCGAGCGACGAGGCACGAGCATGTGCACTGTGGGGAGCGCGTAATTCTCAACGGTCACAGACCTAGCCACCGATGCCCCTCGAAGGCGCCGGGCGTCGGCAGGAAACAGACGATCGATGATCTCAATGTCGCCGCGCAAAAAATCATTGATCGCTTCGGTCGGATCCTGATAAAGGATCTCTTGGATTTCCAGGGGCTGAAATTCCATAGCAGGGTTTGCGGACGCCCATTCGAATCGTCGCACTCGACCTTCATCCCCTTTGAGCCGGTACGACACGCCGGGAGGCCCGACCTCCGAACTCACACGTTCAATGGGCCACTGCAGAAAAGCCTGAGGCAGTACGTGCGGTCTGCGAAATCGAAGCTTCAATCGCTCCGGACCGGAAACCGATACGGAATCGAGAATCGAAGCCCAACCTGGAGAATAGTCAGGCTTGCCGATCGTCGCTCTCCTGAGCATGGACTGGGAAAGGATCAAGCTGTTGGGTACTCCTCCCGCACCCGCATTCTGTATCGACATGTCGATTTCAAACTGGTCGTCGCTCTGTTGAAATGAGCCGAGCGAAAAACGATATTGCCCCCCTTCGGCTCCTGTTCCACGGAATTCGAACAAAGGCCTCGCGATCAATTGACCGGATCGGAAAGCAGGCCAGTTGGCTAGGGCCGCCGTGTCAGGCTCTTGGGCTTGCTGAAAAACAGCAACGCGCGCGATCGGATACTCCTTGAGAAGATCTCGCAGAAGTTCTTTACCCCCCTCGATGTCGGGTTCGATCTCGAGCATCCGCTTCGCCTCTCGCCGAGCTCCCAAATAATCTTTTTGATCCCTCAATTGCACCGCTCTATCTCGATACTCAGTGGCCAGCGCTAGAAACTTGTCCTTCCATTTCTCGACTACCGGTAGCGGGTCGCTTTTGTAATCTTTGTCCAACCTTGCGATCATCGATTTAGCGGTGGCTAAATCTTTTCGATCAAAGTAGGACTGAACCAAATCGTTGGATACGGTGGTTATCAATCCGCGAACCCGTTCTCGTTGGTAATTCGGGAATGTTTTTTGCAATTCCTCAAGCACGGCTAAAGCATGTGGCAAGCGTTTCTGCTTGAGCAAATCGGCTGCGCTCTCAATCAAGAACTCTTGTCTCAGCGAACTAAGACCAGGGGTTTGAGGATAGTTGACCATCAGGAAATTCAGATGCTCAAATGCTTCCCCATAGTTTCTCTCAGAAACCAAATTCTTGGCCCGCTCCAAAATCATCTGCTCGTAAAGCCAAACCTTGGCCACATCTTTCCAAGCAACCTCGTAACGGCGAGTTGGGAACAAGAGAATCGTCACCGCTAACTTCTCGCCTTCCTTGACGTTGGTGGGAACGCGGCGATTGGGGAAATCGATGGGAGCCACTTTCACGCTGCGGCCCGATGCCTCTTTGGTCAACGTCACAATATCAAAGGGCTCTTCATCGAGCAGCGAAGAGGTTGTCTCAATCTCTTCGAGCACCTTGTCAAGAGTCCCCTGAGCAAGTGCCTGCGTTGAAGTAACAGCGAGGCCGAGCAGGATTACGATCCATTCTTTCATCGCGATGCGCCCGTCACGCTGGAACCATCTGCACTCGGGACCGGCACTTCAATCAAAGTCCCCTCATCTCCGGGTACCAGTATCCCTTGGGGTAGGATCAGCGGAGTACCACTGGCGGGTTCACCGGAGGCGGATCGCCCCACCAATCGTCCATCCGATACAGAGACTCGAACCAAATCCCCGAGAGTACTCGTCAATAAAATGTCTTCTTCCAATCGAACCGGTTGTCCGACCAATACCATCTGAGGAAGAGGGACATTCCATAACTGTTTGCCCTGGGAATCGAAAGCCACTAGCCCCTCGATGTCGCTGAAGGCCAATCCGATCGAGCGATTGTCCAGTTGGATTGTGAACGGTCCCCAAGCAAATCGGCCCTCGAAATTCAGTTCCGCAATCCTCTTCAGTTCACCGCTTTCGTAGAAATCGAGGTGATCGCCGGAGGATCCAGGAGAAACGCCAACAATCACATCGTCGAGCACTGCGAGCCGGCCCTTGAGGACTCGTTCGAGCGGTTGCGAGTTGAGCATCCGCAACTGTTTGCCCGTCGAGAGCTTGTAAATGTTTCGCTTTTGGTCAGCGATGACGACCGATTGCTTGTCGGACAGAAGAACCGGGTTGAGCCAGACAGGCTTCTCACCTGCCGAGATCGTTGGTTGAAACGGAGTTCCAATCGGATTTCCTGCGTCCAGATCAATCATCATCAACTGTGCATTTTCCAGCGGCAGAACGATCGAGTTGCCAACAGCTACGGGGGATGCAATCGGATAGGAGCCTGAAAGATCCAAGTTCAACAGACGGGTCGGGCCGCCCGATTTCTTGTTTCGGTCGACGGCTAAAAGCTGGCTCCCCTGAGCGGAATTCAGCAGAACGCTTCGCTGTTCGTCGATCGGAGTCGATGCGCTGAACATCATCGATCGCTGATTGCGGCCCATGTTTTCCATTGCCATCGTTGGTGCGACCTTGCTACCGGTTGTCTGAAAAGAAGATTCCTCGACACCAAAAGCAGCAGCTTGTGAAGTAACGGCGATGATGCCTCGTTGAGGAGACGGCGACGCATAAACCACAGGATTGCCGACATCCAGTTCCCAGTATGGATTGCCACTTTTCGGGTCGACCGCAGCGACTCTAACACCAGCGTTTCCTCGCACGATCCGAGAGTGTATCAACACATCGCCGAATCGAAGCGGTCTGGATGTGAACTCGTCAGCGTCTTCTTTAATCCACATCGAGTTGAGCTTCTGACCAGTGACTTGGATTTGGAAATACGCCAAGCGACTGGAAGCGAGCCACAGATCGGTTCCGGCCATCACTGGCCAAGTGATTTTCGGGTTGGCTTCATTGGAAACCAGGTTGACCATCTTAAAGACCTTGTCTTTGGGGTTGGTGACTTCGACATCCAAGATCGCTATCTCGCCCAGATTCGAGGCGACAGCCAAGCGACGACCTTCGACGAAGGGTTCGATGACTATATGCCCTTTGAAGCGAACCGGGTTTTGCCCTGCGGCCAGCCCGAGCCCATCTTCGTTCGTGCTCATGACTCGCATCAAAGAATGGTCTGGCCCGGCGTTTTCAAAAACGATCAATTGCCCCAAGACCCAGATTGGAGGAACGGCAATGGTCCCCGGATTATGACCGACGTAATACACTTCTTCGCATTCGCCGTTGCCCCGACTGAAGACGTAAAGATTCGAGTGATTTCCTAGCACGTAGCGTTTCCGCTTGCCAGGGGACCCTCCCACACCGACATCGATCTTCTGGGGTATCTGTTTCGACCATCGCGACTGGCCTGTGATCGTATCCAAACAGGAAACCATCCCTTCGCTTGTGGCAACGAAGATATCGTCACCATCGATTTGAGGCTGGAGAACCCGATCCGGAAACTTGCTTTGCCAAACCAACCCGCCATCGGTGCCTCGATATCGCGAAACGGTGCCTTGGCTGGGAACAGTGACGATGACATCGCTATCGGCGGTCGCAGTGATGCGCTGCGGATCGATCGTCCAATCGCGCCCGATGAATTTTCGCCAAACCACATCGCCACTCGCAACGCGAATGGCCACCACCGAGCCTTTGATGCGCAAAAAGGCCACCAGGTCTGCAGCGCTTTCGACCGTGTTTCCTGAGCGGCTGGTCAGAATTGCCCGTCGACTATTTCCGACCGCAGGTTCGTCGGTCATGACATCGGGCATTTTTTTCGCTTTTGTCACTAATTCCCGTTGGATGGTTGTTGCGGCCGCCATCAAATCCCGCAGTTGAGGATCGGGTTCCAAAGGTGGATACTTTCGGACCAAATCCCTCCGCAGTTCGTAGGCTTTATTGACGTCCTTCGATTCGACCGCTTCCTTCATACTGCTCACAGTCGCTACCAGATCCTCGCTTCGCTGTATCTCGCGTACCACACGCTGTTGACCTTCTTTGATTCTTCGAATGCGAAGATCGTTCTGGTTCCGTTCTTGGGTGCCGACGAATCTGGGATCATCGATCAATTGCATCTGTTCGTTCATCAAGACGATCAAGCCTTTTCGATCGTCGATTCCCGCAGTGTTGTCGGCTTTGTTGATGAACTTTTCGGCGATTCGGAGGAGCGTGTCCGTGATATCGCCGCGGAGTTGCGTCAAACCGGTTTCGTTGACGATCTTGGGGAGTTCGACCTGCGCTGCCTTCAATCCGATCGATGGATCGGCATTGCGCTCTGCCTGATCGCGAACCTTGGACAACGTCGATTTCACTTTTGCGACACTGACGTTTTCATCGGTGGTAAACGTCGAGGCGAATTTGTCGTATTGCTTGATCGCTTTGTCGTAATCCCGATTCTTGTAGTACTCCTCCGCAAGATTGAATTCGTCTTTTGCGGATCCTTGAGCAAAATAACCATACAGGAAGACAAAGAAGATGAGCAGAAGTAGCAGAACGAACGAAAGGCCGATGATACCGGATGCTTCCCAGGGGTTTTTCTTTGAGCCGCTGGCAACCGGTTTTGGGGCTTTGGCCACGTCGAGGCCCACCAAATTGCCTTCTTCCGAGCGGCGGCTCTTCTTCTTTTTCTTGCTCCGATCTTTCGTCCCGGCGTCAGCAACTTCCTCGACTACCTCCACGACCTCCTCGGGAGTTTCGACCACCTCCACGACTTCGGCCTCGTCGGGCGGAAGCAGGTCATCGATCGAATCGTGCGAATCAACCGGTTCGTCGACGGGCTTGCCGCCTCGAAGGGCGGTCGTGGGATCGTTTGTTACCGGCCCGAGCCTTTCATTGAGTTCCGTGATCAGTCTCGTTGCCTGGAATCGCGTCAACTGACCGTTCCTGACCAAGAATTCCGCGAGATTCTCCGGAGTCAAACGGGACTTGGATTCTTCGACCTGACGGCGAAGCTCAGCGATGATCTCGGGATCGAGCAAGTTCTTGCTCTCGAGCAGATTGATGAACTGCAGTGCTCTCATGCTCTATTCAAACTCCTCCACCACACTGACGGTAAAACTCGTGAATCCTTTTTCTCGCCCGGCATCGAGGGCGGCGACAATGGAAGCGTGAATGCACTCCTCATGGGCCTCGACAATCAATTTGAGTGTCTCGTCTTCTTTGCCCGTAGCAACTTCGTTCTTTGCATCTCCCAATGCCATGAGCAAATCCTGCTTGCTGCTCGCTTCTCGCTCATCCCCTGTAGGAAAAATGATCGTGTACGCATTGAATTCATCAATCTGAACACGCACCGAGTCGTAAACTTCGGGAGGATTATCCGGTGGCTTGGTGCTCGGTGTTTCCGACATAGGAGGGGGTTTCTCGAAAACCTTCTCACTCGAGAACGATGCCGTGATCATGAAGAAGATGAGGAGCAAGAATGTGACATCGACCATCGGTGTCATGTCCATGTCATCTTTCGGGAGTTCTTTCTTTTCGAAAGAAACCTCCTCGGGGAGATCTTCTTCGATGGTTGCAGCCGAACGATTGACATTTGCATGCTCAACGGGCGATGGCTCAACGGGCGCGTATTCGACTTCGACGGGCTCAACCTCAACGACTTCATCGGCCCGTTCCTGCTCGAGTTCAACGGGTGTAGCATTGTGTTGTTGCTCCGCCGCGACCTCCATGGAGGGCTCAACTCGAAACGGATGATCGCAAGCCGGGCATTGAATCTCCCGACCCATGACTGCAGGATTTGCAGCCCGCACACGCGCGCACCGTGGGCACCGGATCATCAACTTCATTTGCCGACCTCGGATACCGCAAGATTGATCATCTTGCCTTCCATTTCTCCGATCACCTCGCCGATCGCTAGTTCGACTTTCTTCAGTTGTTTGGCAGTGACATTTCCCTCTGCGCGGACCAATACATCGGTCTTTCCGCCCGATTCGAGTTGAATCTGGACATACTCAGCAATCTCCGCTGCTTGCTGTTCGGGATCATCGGAGAATAGGGAACCGTCTCCTTTAGCTACGATCGGGGCCTCGCCTATACCGCGCATCACGGTGAGAACCACGCAGTTCTTGGCAGCGATGGAACTGCCATGCTTGGCGGGAGGAACCTCGTACGACTGCTCGGCCGTCATCTTGGAAGTTAAGATAAAGAAGATCAATAGTAGAAACGTCATGTCGATCATCGGCGTGATGTCCATCTCATCGTCCATCGGCGGACGCTCAGGTGCGACGATCGGCGCATCGTCATCGTCCATTCCCGGTGGGTCGGGTATCGATTCAGGGTTCGAATTGATGAATTCGGATTCTTGATCCATAGTTTTTGCTTCGCATCACACAGAGGCCAAGGCTGGCCGCCAAGACCTTCAGGACCTAGGCAGTGTGCCGAGTTCCCCGCTGCTCCTCGCGAGCCATACCGACCTTGAAAGCATCGAAGATTCGAGATAATCCGGACGCTATCAAATCCTGCATATGGCGAATTCGATTGTGGATCGCGGCCATCGCCATCACGAGCGGAATCGCGATGGTCAAGCCGATCGCAGTCGTCTCGAGTGCAACGCGAATGTCACCTGCCAAGTCGGTTGGGTTAACGTTCGTCGCCGACGCCAACTTGCCGAACGCACCCATCATCCCGACAACAGTCCCGAACAACCCGAGCATCGGGGCTGTCTTGATCACCGTTACGATCCACGCAATGCTATAATCTAGGTCCGCGATGACATCGCGCTGAAAACGATCGAGAGTCAACTGCTTGAGCTTCTGATAGCCGATCGATCGATTCTTGCATGCATATACGACAAGCATTGGCAGAGCTCGCTTGTCCGACGCGCAGCGCTCTTGTACCGCATTGAAATTGCCTCGACGCAAATCTTCCTCAATAGAGTCGATGAAATCGTCTTGAGCCGCCTCGGTCTTGTACCGTTTCGCATTCACCCGCTTGAGCACCAGGAACACATAATACGCCCCCCAAAGTGCCACAGTGGCCAAGGCCACGTAAGAAAGTTGCCCGACGACATTGAAGATCTGCGAAAAATCGGAGGACTGGGCAAGTAAAAGAGATGGATAAACTACGCCGGATCGCGGAACAAGCAACAATTCCATGAAAAAACGCGACTCAAAAAAGGGGCTAAAGAACTGAAACCAATCGCTCGGTTGTCGAAGTGCGGGAACGGAACACGCCGGCAACGAACTCTCTCATGATACCTTCTCAGAGGTCATTTGCGCACCGGTTTCTGCAAAAACCGATCTGCCGTTCCAGGTTTCGCGAAGACCGTCGAAAAATGCTTCACTTCTCAAGGAGCTAGAAGCGAATCGTTGATCCTTTCACCCCCGCCCATCGTGAACAGGAATCGAAGGGTTTCCCCATCAATCGCACGACTCAGGAAGCGGACCGAGCAATCGAAGAACACCACATTGGCACCGGGCCCGGGTGGCATCCACGACGCATCCGCATAGGTATCGACGTCGAGATCGTCCGGTTTGGTCCACGGCACGGCAACCTCAGGACCAGATTCCACGACGGCAATGGTGTAAGAAGTGCCGTCGGTGATTTGAGCCATTCTGAACCTATCTTCCGGCCAGCCAGTATTCTCACCATAGGGGGCCAAGTAGACCGTATGTCCCGGAAGAGTCACCACTCTCGGATTCGCGTAAACCGCAGGCATTCGCTCCAGCAACTTGATATTGTGCTCGGAATCCCATGGCTCATCCAAGTGGAACTCGTTGTATAGTTGGTTCTCCTCTAAAAAGGGAAGCATCAGGACTCTCCAACTCAATAGCGGTTTCCCCTCCTTGCTCTTCACCATGCGCCCTGGCAATCGCTTATACGCACTTTCATAGTTGAGAAGCGACAAACCGATCTGCCTCAGGTTATTCGATGAAGACATTCGCCGAGCCGCTTCGCGGGCGGACTGGACGGCCGGGAGGAGCAATCCAACGAGTACTCCCGTCGTCGAGTAACTCGACATGATCGAATTGTCGATCTTTAGATGAATGCGATCCTCCTCGAGCGACCAGACTTCCTCTTCTTCCATCACTCCCTGCATTCGTTCCGAGTAGCTAGCAACCGCTTTGCGCATGGCATCAGACATGCTCTCGTCATTGGCCACCGCTACTTCCACCCCTTCTCGAATCATTTTGACTCCCTCGGATCGCAAACGATTCATACACCCCATCAGCGCATCCGCATTCG
The DNA here is from genome assembly GCA_044370255.1 of Pirellula sp. Taxonomy (GTDB): domain Bacteria; phylum Planctomycetota; class Planctomycetia; order Pirellulales; family Pirellulaceae; genus JBKCUI01. Next base: position 2,099 of record JBILVV010000017.1, on the reverse strand, counting down.
GACCACTCGAGCTTCCAATACTTATGTGAAGGGACTCCGCAGACATCGGGCGAACTTCAACCAAAACATTCTCGATCAACGTGATCATGTTGGCGATGTCTTCTTGCATGGACTCGGGCAAACTGGGAGCTGCTTGTTCGAAGGCGGCGCTGGCCACATCGCGAATCTTTCCGAAATGGATCCCCATTCGGAGCGGGGCATCGCTCGACTGAACGAGCTGCACCGTGGTACCTCCCGTCTGGATCCGCTGACTCATCATCCGGCGAAGGGTCCCTTCGGTCCCAACGAGAACGCGTCGCTCCTCCTTCTGAGTCACGCGTATTTGAGGATACTCGATCAAGTTTCGAAAGCGAAGCGTCTCGTCCTTGGGCGAGGTCTCGATAGGCAGCGCTATCGACTCGGGAAGATCCTCGATGTTCACATCTCCATTGAATCGTATGGAGAATCCGACCTCCGGCATCGGGCTGGGCATGCCGACCGTGACATCGACTGTATCCACCAGATCCAGCGAGAACCCGAGTTGCTCCTGACATGCAACGTTGGCGATCTCCCACGGAATCATCTTGAACTCAGGGCCCTCACGCAGTGTTTTCAGATCGAGAGAAACCACCGCAATCGAATCCGAGGGAATATCACCGTACCGATCCGGTGGAGCTTTGCCCCAACTCGGTTGTATCGAGGCCAAGATACAAGCCAAAAACACCATGCGCCTAACACATAAAGAAGTCTCGGTGAGATTACAAAACATGAGGGGACCTTGGGTCGATGAAGAGCCGGCAAAGCATAACAGCACGACGGGTAGTTTCGAGTTTGCGAAACCGTCGATCAACCCCCCGTCCTTCAATTCTCCCAATATTTACAACCCGCACAAACCCCACAAACTCACCGACCGCCGCCTCTATCTCCAGGCTTATGAGGCAAGATTCGCAAACCTTACCAAATGCTGGGGTACAGTTCGACGGTTAAGTAAAGTTCGCCGATTGCGAATTCTGTTCATGTCAGGCAAATTCTTCAGGGAATAACCATGCGAAAGACCAAATCCGCAGGGGACGAAATCGTCACCATGGACCGCAGATCAACCAAGGATCGACGAACCGAATCCAAAACCAAGACCGCCGAAAAGAAGCGAATCACAGAAAAGAAATCGACTCCATCCAAACCAACGCCGACCAAGCATGCCGAAAGCATAGCGGTCGCGCCGGCAAACAGACGCAACGAGTCCGACCGGCGAAGCCGACAAGCCATGCCTGACAACATGGCCAAGCTGATCGCCGAGGAAAAGCGCAAGGTCCGGGTCCAACGCCGCCGCCAAATCGATCCGACTACATGCGAACGCGATTACTCAGGTGACGAAATCGCCTTCATGCAAGCCATGGACGAATACAAGCGAAAGAATGGTCGCATGTTCCCGACATGCAGCGAAATTCTCGAAGTCGTGCGATCGATCGGTTACGTAAAGGTCTCTTTCGACGAGCCAGCCCCGCCCGTTCCGTCCGACGACTAATCACGCGCACGATCACTCCCGCCAAAAGGCCGGAGGACCATCGTTGCGGTAAACGACTGACATCTCCGGGGTCTCGTAAACGGCCCCGTTGCGAGCGAGGGACTCGACCCCTCCAATCACCATCCCCGATGTCAATAAGGTTCGCTCCACCGGATAAGAAGAGCGACCCGTGAGCACTAAACTCTCGATGTGCCTAGCCAACGGATTGAAGAAGTCGGCAGTGGTCGAACCATGCGTTGGCATCGGCAAGTACATCTGACACGAAACAATCTCGTCGTTGTCGGACCGCAACCCCGCGTAGTTGAAGTCTTGGATCGGGCAAAGGAACATCGTTGTTCGAAAGCCATCGCGATGCTCGATGAAGTAAGCGATGACTCCCGGCATCGTGGCCTTGGCCCACTCATACGTCACCGGGCCCGTCGGGAAGCCTCCATCCACCGGAAGATTATGGCTTCGCGTGAGAGCCGCGACCAACAGCCTCCGCGTATCATCCCGGCCCGGCTTCTCCATCTCTTCCCAGACCTTCTCGCCCCGAAGCGCGGTCACCGAACGAATCCCGACCTCGCCCCCCTTGCGTCGCTCGGACATGCACTGC
>JBILVV010000220.1:0-7917 GCA_044370255.1 Pirellula sp. | reverse complement strand
TGAACCAACCGCTTCGCGAGATCGATGAAGCCTTCGTTCTTGGCCACGAAGTCGGTTTCGCAACAGAGTGCGAGAACAATACCCGTGGTCTTATCGGAATTCAGGGCCGTCACGACACATCCTTCGGTAGCTGCTTTGTCAGCTCGCTTCTCGGCGACCTTCTGACCTTTCTTGCGGAGGTACTCGAGCGCACCATCGTAATCGCCATTGGATTCCTGAAGCGCCTTCTTGCAGTCCATGAGGCCTGCGCCGGTTTGCTTACGGAGTTCTGCGACGTCATTTGCTGAAATGGTAGACATGTGAGTCAATCCTATGAAAAACGTTGTTGGATTTGCGTTCTTTTTCAATCAGGGATGCGACCTTCGTCGCCGTCACTGGGGAATCGCCTAATCCAGGGCTTCTTTTTCCGCCATGGCAGCCATTTCGGATACCGTTTCCGATGGTGCCGCCGCTTGAGGGACAGTCTTCATCAATTCCGGGTTCTCCGACTTGCCCGCAAGCACGGCATCGGCCAGTTGCTTAACGATCAGGTCGATGGAGCGGATACCATCGTCGTTGCCTGGGATAGGTAGGTCGACTTGAGTTGGATCGCAATCGGTATCGATCAAGGCCACGGTGGTGATTCCCAACGCCTTGGCTTCGCGAATTGCGTTCTTCTCCTTCTTTGGATCGATAATGACAAGGCATTCCGGGGTTCGGTTCAGGGTCCGGATACCGTTGAGGTTCCGATAGATCTTTCGATACTCTCGGTTGAGTGCCGACTGCATTTTCTTGGAGTAGCCGTTGATCGCGTCGCTGTTGATGATCGATTCGAGTTCTTCCAAACGACCCATTCGGTCGCGGATGGTGCGGAAATTGGTCAAGCACCCGCCGAGCCATCGTTCGCTGACGAACGGCATTCCACAGCGAGTCGCTTCGCGTTGGATCACTTCCGACGCTTGACGTTTGGTGCCTACAAACAGGACCAAGGAGCCTCCGGAGGCTACCTGTTGAAGGTATTTTTTGGCTCGAAGCATACCGCGAAGAGTTTCGCGGATATCGATGATGTGGATCAGGTTCTTGCGGCCGTAGATGTACGGCGCCATTTTCGGATTCCAGCGGCTGACTCGGTGTCCGAAGTGTGCACCCGCTTCGATCAACTTGCTAACCAGTTCATTTGCCATTCATGTATTCCTTTGTCACTGGGGATGTCCTCGCAATGCGACACATCGGCAAAATGTGTACACACAGGCACGCAGTTGAGGCCTTAAGCGATATCGCGGAAATCCTGTTTTCTTTCTCGAGAGCGAATCCGTTCGGAGCACGATGCCCGACGCGTGGGCCTTTTCAGGGGGCGATTCGCTTTACGAATCAGCAGATTACAGCGAAACTTCCGGTTTCGTCAATCGGAAATGATCGGTCCCGAGCCCTTCAAAACCCTGAGCAGGTAAGCTTTTGCGACCAGATAAAGCCCCGGCGCCTTGCTGGCCCTGGGCCCTGCCACGTTGAGAATCTTCACCCGATGTTCATTTAGCCAATCGTGAAACCGCTTATCCGGGCCCGGTCGCTGGAGACGCACCAGGAGGACTGGGCGTGACAGTTGTTGGCAACAACTCCATGTCAAGAGAGTCCCGCCGCGAAGCGGATGATCGCTGGCATTGCTCTGGACGAGGATTAACGTCGCGTCCGAGTCCTCGGCGTTTCGTCTCGTTCGCTCGGCGTAATCGGTTCCGCTGGTTTCCGTTAAACGGTATCGCATCGGGATGATGCCATCCTCTGCTTTTCGCCCTTTGGGACACCACCCCCGGTGCGGGATGCCTAGTTCGATTGCAGCATCTAGCGCAGCCCGATCCACCCCGGTTTGGCCTCCGGAAACGATACACTCGACGAGATGGTGGTAGGGTGTTGGCATGGCATTCAGGAGGGGAGGGGGATATCCTACAACGATCCACGTTGAAAAACACTCCGAAGCGTCATCTGTATTTCTGTTCGTCGAATTTCTGTTCGTCGGATTAAAGGGGACACCGTGAATGTGATTGAGAATCCTGTGCGGAGGGTCGCGATTGTCGGCGCGGGGTGGGCCGGTCGCCAGATCGCGGGTCAGATGGCTGCCTTTGGCGTCGGCGTCACGCTGATCGATTCGGTACGATCTGCTTTGGAAGCCTCGAGAGACTGGATCCTGGCCCAACGTCCTCGATTTTGTGCCGAGGGATTTTGGCCGGAGATCGGCGAGTCCTTGCTCGACAACCGCCTCCGCTTTGCCATTCCCAGCGACCCGCTCGCGAATCAATTTGACGATCCAGAAGGCGTGCCGGACCTGCTTCTCGAATCGGTTCCCGAACAAGCGTCACTCAAACGGCGAATCCTCAGGAACTATTCGATGGTTCTCCCGCCGAGCACCATGATCGCATCGAACAGTTCCTACTTCACCCCGTCTACATTTTCCCCGCATATCACAGCGCCCGAGCGATTCGCGCATTTCCATTTTCATGTGCCCATCTGGAGGGCGACGATTGTGGATATCGCCTCAGCACCCGAAACCGGTCAGGAAACACGCGACCGGTTGATAGATCTGGCGGTCCGCATCGGGCAGACTCCGATCGTCAATCGCGTCGAGAATACCGGGTACGTATTCAACTTTATGCTCAAGGGGCTCCTCCAATCAGCTCTGCAACTAGTTGACCGAGGTGTGGCATCAACGACCGAAATCGACTTGGCTTGGTGCAAAGGTACTGGGATGCCCGTGGGCCCTTTTGGCATCATGGATCAAATCGGTTTGGATATTATGCAGCAGACGATGTCCAACGCTCGGTTTGTGGATGGCGACGAGGTTTGGGGGCCATTGTTGGAGCATGTAGAGAAGTTGGCCAATCAGGGGAAACTAGGGGTCAAAACGGGCTCAGGATTCTTTGAATACCCCGATAAACAGCTGCCCGGCGGGTGATCCGAGAATCGAAGTTCAAAGCGGAAATCAGTTGAAGATTGGGACCTGCGCGATCTTTCACGCAGCGTAAGCATCGATTACGATTTCCTTCTCTCAGGAACGTTATCAAATGAGGTCTAAAATCCATGTTGTGCAAAATGATTCCATGCTGTTCACGTATCTCTGATCCTTGGGCCCGAGCGTTCGTTGGATTATCCATCGCCTTGGTGCTCGGAGTAACGAGTTTTTCTCAAGAGCGCTCCATCAAGGATGCGATGGAATGGATGGATCGATCCGGCTCCTACCGTGTCGAAGCTCGGTTTGTCAAATTGGACGGTAACGCGGTTGTACTCAAGACCGTCGATGGTCGCGATCTGCGAATCCCCTTCGATCGCTTGAGTCCAGAGAGCGTGGATCAAGCGAAAGCAATCGCAGCTGCCAAGAACTCCGGCAAATCGATGTTTACGCCTAAAGAGAGTTCCGGCGATTCGACTCCCAGTGCAAGCTCGGACAGTAGCCCTTCGAGCATCTCTCTCGAAAATCTCGACGCGAAGACCTTTGTTGCCAACGTTGTGCGAGAACTGGAAAAGCGGAACATCACCGTGCTGTGGGATGCGATGCCTGCCAGCAAACAGAAAGATATTGAGAAGATCATTGCCGCTTTTGCCTCCCGGTTGGACCCGAAGTCCTTTGACATGTTGCGGAAAACACGCAACACGGCTCTTGAGATCGCTCGCAAGCAGCAAAAATTCGTGATCGGTAGCTCCGTGTTTCAAATACCTTCTGATGTGAAGGAGAGCTTGAATGGAGCCTATCCATACATGGTTGATTTTGTCGATGCGCTGATTGCCAAAGAGCTATTCGATCCGAAACGCCTTCAAGCAGGAAACATGCGGAGTTTCATTGACGACTGGAAGAAAGGTCTCAACTCGAGCATCGAGAAACTTGCAACGACTTTACCGGAAGGAGATCCAGGCAGAGCAGCCCTTCTGGAGCCGAAAATCGATTACACACTCGAATCCAATTCGAGCGACACGGCGACCATGAAACTGCTATCGCCCGCTGGACCTATGGGACCTGGACAAGAGGTTTCGCTGGAATTGGTACGGGCCGATGGAAGGTGGATTCCGAAACAGATGGTTGACGGTTGGGAAAGCGGAGTGGGCCAAACCCTGGCAGCAGTCAACACGGTCAACGGCGAGCAGGTGCACCAGCAATTGCAGGGATTTCTTTTCTTGCTCAACGCGCCGTTACAAACTCTCAAAAACGCGAAATCTCAAGAAGAGTTTGATAAGACCCTGATGGATATTGCCCAAGCATTCCAAGGCATGGCAGGGAATGTCCCCGGCGCTGCACCAGGTAGGTAAAGACTCATAGCGGCAGGCATAGCGCCGACCATCGGTGTCGCAGTGTCGTTAACCATATTGACCGAAATGGTGAATTTCACTACAAAACCGTGCATGGCTCCGTAGCCAAGTGGCTAAGGCAGCGGATTGCAAATCCGCCATGCGTGGGTTCAACTCCCACCGGAGCCTCTTAAACAGACCTCGGGAGTCGCATCCCGAGGTTTTTTCTTGCTTGCAGGGGAGCAAAATGATAGCAGAGATCGTCATTCCTGCTCGGTTAGCATCGACTCGTCTTCCGGAAAAACTTCTACTCGCGGAAACCGGCGCAACACTGCTCGAGCATACCTTCCGATCGGCTTCCCGGTCCCAACGTGCCATTGGTATTACCATCGCCGTCGATCATCCCCGCCTCGCCGATGCGGCGCAAAAGTTTGGAGCACGCGTCCAAATGACCGATCCCGATGCCCAGTCAGGCACGGACCGAGTGGCTGAAGTCGCGAGAAACCGCGAGGACGTTTCTATACTCGTCAACGTTCAAGGGGACGAACCAGAAATTGAAGGAACGAGCATCGACTTGGTGATCGCGCTGCTCGAACACAATAGCGATGCCTCCGTGGCGACGCTTGCAACACCCATCCGCGATCGAGCTAACTTGGATGATCCGGCCTGCGTCAAGGTCGTTCGCTCGCATAACGGCTCTGCTCTGTACTTTAGCCGGTCCGTAGTGCCCCATCCTCGATCTTGGCAGGATTCCCTCCTAAGTACCGATCCTCCCGCCTTCCTACAACACATAGGCATCTATGCCTACCGAAGGGAATTTCTTCTGTCGTTGGGACAACTGCCACCAAGCCCCCTGGAACAGATCGAAAAATTAGAACAATTGCGTTTCCTGCAAGCTGGCCACCGCATCGTCGTCGGCATCATACCCCACGCAACCCGAGGCATCGACACTCGAGAGGATTACGAAGCATTCAAACTGCGGCGAAAAACTTAAGCGAAGTGACTATTTTCAAAACTCGGCAAGGTCCCTTGCGATGTCGATCCGATATCAACTTGAACCCGATTTGACGTCATCCGAATTCGTCGATGTTCTGTATCGATCGGGGCTCGCAGAACGCAGGCCCGTCTCGAATGCCTCGAAGATCGACGGCATGCTTCGGCATGCGGATATCATCCTCACGGCCCGGAGCGAATCCGCCCAACTGATTGGGATTTCGCGAGCCATAACCGATTGGCATTATTGCACCTATCTTTCCGATCTCGCCGTCGATACGGAATTCCAGAGACAAGGAATCGGCCGCGAACTGATTCGTCGAACTCATGAAATCGCGGGACTTGGCACGTCCCTGACCCTTTTGGCCGCCCCAAAAGCCGAATCGTACTACCCGCGTATCGGAATGAAGCAGCATCATTCCTGTTGGCGTTTTGAGAGTCGCTAAGAACGCGAGCGTTGCTGAATCTAGAAACCGATTCTGCTACAATTCGTGAGATGACCGATCCATAAACGACGCGACAATTAGCAAGTCAATGCGCCGAAGTGATCATGATCCTGATTCCTTGAGTGGATTCCCTCATACGTTCTCTCAATACTTCAACGGAGACTACCTCGATGAGCACAAGAAACGTTCTCGATCGCCGCACGTTTGTTAGCCAAACTCTTGCAGCCGGGACTGTCGCATGCGTTGCTCCCGGTGTCGTAAAGGGAAGCAACCAGGAAAAGGAACTCCATGTTGCGGCTGTTGGTTGCAATGGGATGGGATGGTCGGATCTGTCATCCGTGGGTTCGCACCCCAAGGTCAAGTTCGTTGGCTTTTGCGATATCGATGAAAATCGCTTCGACCAAGTCGATAAGGGCTTTCCCGGCGTCAAGCACTACATCGATTATCGTGAAATGCTGAGCGAGTTAGGTGATCGCGTGGATGCCGTCATCGTATCGACGCCCGATCACATGCACGCGCCGGTTGCGATGATGGCGATGGGGATGGGGAAACACATTTACTGCCAGAAACCTTTGACGCATACGGTCTGGGAGGCTAGGCAGATGCGGTTGCTCGCGACAAAAAAGAATCTGACAACCCAAATGGGCAACCAGATTCATTCAGCCAATGAATACCGTGGTGGTGTTCGCCTGATCCAAGAGGGGAAGGATAAAGGCAGAAGGGTCGTCGAAGTGCACTCGTGGGTGGGAGTTCAGGGACGACAATATTGCAACCGAACCGATCGCCCCGCGGAGTCCACACCACCTTCCAACGTTCATTGGGACTTGTGGCTTGGTTCCGCACCGCGGCGACCGTTCGCTCCTGACGTTTATCATCCATTTAAGTGGCGAGACTGGCAGGATTTTGGTTCCGGAGCCCTAGGTGATTTCGCGTGCCATATTCTCGATCCTGTGTTTACGGCTCTTCAGTTAACCGCTCCCATCTCTATCGTTGCACAAAACGAGGGAACAACACGCGAGGTTTGGCCAGGGCCCGAAAAGATCACTTATACATTTCCCGGAACGCAATATACTGCGGGCAAAGAACTAAAGGTCGTTTGGTACGATGGTGGACTCAAGCCCTCAGCTGATTTCGTGAAGTTACCACCAGGGAAAGAACTTCCAAGTGCCGGTTCCCTGTTCGTATGCGAGAACGGCGACATGATGTTGCTACCGCACGTTGGGATTGCACAGTGGCATCGCAACCATGAGTTCCTTAAGCAGGATATCCCGATGGGTTTAGGAACCAACCATTGGCACGATTGGGTCAATGCAGTGCTCGAAGGCAAAAAGACGACGGATGGATTTGAATACGCAGGTCCGTTAACGGAAGCAGTCCAGTTGGGGAACATCGCGGCTCGGCTTCCCGGTACTACCCTCCGATGGGATGCGGATGCCTTCAGATTGGACGGGCACTCCGATGCGCAGCGTATGTTGACCAAGTCCTACACGAAAGGCTTTGAAGTCAACGTCTAGCATCGCGGATTGCCTTGTAGCAAAATCGGAATGTTCACATTCCGCTGTTGCGAAAGGGACGCTCAAAAGGATCTATGGTGCATGTCATTGCTTGACGGGAGGCATGAATCTCGTGTACCGTCCAGGCAAGTTCATGATCGGGGAGCAGATAACGTGGCCCGTTCAGATGCGATTCGAACTGTTTATCCACTAAGCCTAATGCCTGAGCCCAGGGGAAGGCGAAATCCTCCCACTGAATGGTTTCTGGTTCAGGGGTTCGAATGCAGAAAACCGAGAGAACGGTGCGACAAGCCTCATCGGAACTACAGTTGTCGATCTGGCTTGGGGACGGACAAATCGAGAAACTTATAGACGGTGTATGTTCTTCCCGCGTCTCCAACCGAAATGCGTGAGATAGCACACTAGATGCATTCTGGGTGTTGCAGTAAATCATGATCTTCGATTTTCGGGTTGCTCGCAGATTCTCATAGAGTTGCGACACCGACCAACCCGTCACTGGATCGATCATGTCTGCGGCTACTTCCATGGCGGGTACTAGAACGAATGAACGCATACACATTCGCGGATGCGGGACCTTGAGATGCGGCGTCCAGATCCGAGCATCATCATAGAGCAGGATATCCATGTCCAATCGCCTCGCCTCCCAGCGGTACTGTCGTTGGCGGCCGAGGTCCTTTTCGATTCGCTTGACGATATCCCAAACTTCCCAGCAATTG
>JBILVV010000219.1:0-7935 GCA_044370255.1 Pirellula sp. | reverse complement strand
CTGCATTGGACGCATATTCCGCAATGCTCGCGATGACGGAATCAAACGGTCGCGGAGCCGCCGCGGAAGAGAAATCGTGTGTTGAACCCATAGGATGAAGGATCGGATCAAAGGAAGAAAACTAGCTAAGCAGTTTCGCTTGCGAAATGCATACCCGAAAACCTAGAAAACCGCGGATAATGCCAATGCGGCTAATGGTTTTCGGATCAGGACTTAATGTAGCGAATTAAGGGCGGTCTGTGAGGCCTCCTTGGAAAACTGGGGCGGAATTTGATACACTCTGTTTCTTTCCTATGCGTCGATCTCGCGGCCTCGCATCGAACTCACGCCTTCACCTCGGTTCGTATGGGCCGCGAGTAGCTGACTTGATCGCGAGGTAACTCAATGTGCATGATCTTTAACAAGAGACTGCACCGAAGTCGTCGACTGACAAACTGAATTTTATTTATTCTCGCACTGAAACCCTCGAGATGCTTGATTCACCCGGCCAACGATTTCGCATAGCGATCGAAGAGGAACGTCCGTTGCAGATCGTGGGCGCGATTCATCCGCTCTGCGCGCTGCTCGCCGAGCAGGCTGGTTTTCGCGCGATCTACTTGTCAGGCGCGGGAGTTGCCAACGCTTCGCATGCGTTGCCTGACTTGGGAATCACGCATCTGGATGATGTCGTCGAGGACGCCCGCCGTATCACTGCAGCATGCCGACTGCCACTGCTGGTCGATATCGATACGGGATGGGGGACATCGGAAACCATTCGCCGCACGATTTTCGAATTGGAACGGATCGGAGTTGCGGCCGTCCATATGGAGGACCAGGTTTCGGCCAAACGGTGCGGTCATCGACCGGGCAAGGAACTTGTGGATACAGCCGAGATGGTCGCTCGCGTCCAAGCAGCGGTGGGGGCAAGGCAGGATCCTGCGTTTGCGATTATGGCTCGAACGGATGCGGCAGCCGTCGAAGGCTTGCAGGCAGCTATCGCACGGGCCAACGCCTATGTCGACGCGGGCGCCGATATGATCTTTGCGGAAGCTCTCACCAGCCTCGAACAATATCGTGAATTCGCCTCAAAAGTACCGGTCCCGATCTTGGCCAACCTGACCGAGTTCGGCAAAACGCCCACATTGTCGCTATCGGATCTCGGGCAAACCGGTGTTCGTATGGCGCTCTATCCATTGACGGCCTTTCGCGCGATGAACCGGGCGGCCAGCATGGCTTATCAGGCGATACGTCGCGATGGCAACCAAGCATCGATCCTCGGCAGTCTGCAGACGCGCGAGGAGCTTTATCAACTGCTGCATTACTACGAAGCGGAACAACGCATCGATTCGGAGAAGAAACGAACATGAGCCATACATCCAGCCGTCCTGCGACCGGCACGACCACGATCAAAGCAGGCCTCGATGGGGTTCTCGCAGGAGAGACTCGCCTCAGTACCGTTGGCATATCGGGGGTCGGCCTGACGTATCTCGGCTATTCGATCGAAGACCTCGCCGATCACGCGACGTTTGAAGAAGTCGCCTATTTGCTCCTCTATGGCCAATTGCCCACGCAACCGCAACTCAAGGCGTTCCGCGATCGGATCGTGGCCCATCGAGGCATCCCATCCGAACTGTGCCAAGTCCTAGAACGGATCCCGAGTACTGCCCATCCGATGGATGTGCTTCGAACCGCGACATCGATGCTCGGCACGCTCGAACCAGAGAAGAGCCCGCAAGAAGCCCTGCACGTCAGCGAGCGATTGCTCGGGATCATGCCGGGGGTTCTGCTCTATTGGTATCGCTTTCATCAAAGCGGCCAACGGATCGATCCGACCGTCGGAGGAGATTCGATCGCTGAGCAATTCCTATGGCTTCTCCACGGACGGCCGCCCGAAGCGTTGCATGTCCGAGCCATGGATGTGTCGCTGATTCTGTATGCAGAACATGAATGGAATGCATCGACGTTTACTGCTCGCGTCGTTGCTTCCACGTTGTCCGATTTTCATTCCGCGATCACAGCAGCTATCGGAGCCTTGCGAGGTCCACTGCACGGCGGTGCCAATGAGGCAGCGATGGAACTGATCGATTCCATGCGGGATCCCGATTACGCCGAGGCCCGTTTGCTCGAGATGCTTGCCAAAAAAGAAAAGATCATGGGCTTCGGACATCGCGTCTACAAATCATGCGATCCGCGATCCGACATCATTCAGGTCTGGGCACGCAAGCTCTGCGAAGCGACCGATTTGATGCTCTTGTACGATATCTCCGAGAGGATCGAGATGGTCATGCGTAGGGAAAAGAAGATGTTCCCCAATCTCGATTTCTACAGCGCTTCCATGTACCGCAGCCTCGGCATCCCGACCCCGATGTTCACTCCGATCTTCGTCCTGTCCCGAATCTCCGGTTGGTCCGCTCATATTCTTGAGCAGCGCGCCAACAACCGATTGATCCGTCCCTTGGCGGAGTATGTTGGCCCCGAGCCTCGTCCTTGGCAACCCATCGAATCGCGATCATGAACCTGCGCCATTTGAGACTCGATTCTTCGAACCCCACCTGGATCAACTTGTGGGTCGACGTAGAAAACCGCTCTCTGAACGTCATGTCCAGCGAGGTCTTCGAGGAACTCGACGAGGTGACGCGCGAACTATGCGGTGCGAACAACACGAAGCCGGTGGTCGTGCGCAGTGCCAAGGCGCGAGGCAATATTGTTGGAGCCGACATCAAAGAAATCCTCGCCGTGGAAAACGATGCCCAGATTCAAGCGTTCCTGAAACGGGGCCAGGATGTCTATCAAGCATGGGAGAGCGTATCGTTTCCAACGATCGCTTGGATTCGCGGCGCAAGCCTCGGTGGCGGACTCGAGTGGGCGATGGCTTGCCAATACCGATTCGCGTGCAGCGATAGCGATACGGTTTTGGGTATGCCCGAATGCAAACTCGGGTTGCTTCCAGGCTGGGGTGGAACACAGCGATTGCCCCGATGGGTCGGTCTAGCTGAGGGATGGCGCATGCTGGCACTCGGCGATTCGATCTCCAGCCAAAAAGCACTCGAAATCGGACTGGTCGACGGCTTATGGGATGCTAGCCGCGAAGAGGATTGCTTGACCAGTTTCGTGCAGCGGGTCCTGTCTCATCCAGGCGTGCGCACCAGCGAGCCCGCTCTCTCGGTCGATCGCCTTCAGCAATGGAAGGATATCGCCTCGAATCCAGCGTCGGTCGACTCATCGAGCGATTCCGTACCTGCGATGACACTGCGATCTCGAGAGACGATTGCAAAGGCAATCACCGTCGGTTTGGAGCAGGGATTCGCGGCTGGCTGTCGATGCGAGCGAGAACTGTTTTACGGTCTTCTGTCGCAAGCCGACGTACAGCAAGGTTTGCAACGTTTCTCGCCGCGCAAGCCTGCGTCATCCTCATGAGTGCTACGCCTTCGCTCCAGAATGACGATGCTGGGCGACTCAAGGCATGCCCATGTTGCGGATTGATCCAGCGGGTGGTCGAACATGGCGAAGATCAAGTATCGCGCTGCCCGCGCTGCGGCATGGTGGTCGATCGAGGTCATGGAAAAGATCTCAGTTCCCAAAGGACCGCAGCCGCAGCGATGGGAGCCTTATTGCTGTTTCCGGTTGCGATCACTCTGCCGATCCTCGAAATCGAACGGCTGGGATATCGGTATGCCAGTAGTCTGCTGAGCGGCATCATCGAATTATTTCATAGCGGCAGTTGGTTCATCGCTACAGTCATTCTCCTTTTCTCGATTGTCTTGCCAGTGATCAAGTTGGTGACGCTGCTCGAGTTGTGTTGGTTTCGATACCTCGAGCATCACCACCGGGCGTGGGCGTACCGCGTGATCGAGTTTTCCGGGCGATGGAGCATGATGGATGTGATGCTCCTCGCGTTCCTTGTCATGCTCGTCAAGCTATCGGGGCTTGTTGAGTTCCATGTGGGGCCAGCTGTCGTCGCCTTCAGCGCCTGTGTGGTGATGAGCATGATCGCATCGATGAGTTTTGATCCCCATTCGATTTGGGCGGAAGAGTGAGGAAGATATGGTCGCGAGGAACTTCTTGATTGTTGCGTGTTTGATTCTGGTTGGCGGCTGACGAGTTTCGTGAGACCGGCGGATGGCCGCCGCAGATGTATGTTCGCGAAGCGCGTCGCATGATCGGTGTTCGAAGCGAGCGATCTGTGCAGGACATACCCTATGATTCACTCACGCCGCACTTGATGGAAGCTGGATAAGTCCTCGATTTTCAGTAGTGTCACCCGAGTATCGGATTGCACTGCCGATAGGGATGGACCAGAATACTTGATTATCGATCCGCACCTATTTTTCCTGGACAACCTCATGAACCGTTTTTTGACCCACTCCCTGGCGATCGGTGTTGCATCGTGCAGCGTCCTGCTTGCAACCGCCAACGAACCGACACTCAATGATGTACTCCGCTCCACACCAAAACCGGCCAACGCGGTCATGCATGCAGATTTGAACGCACTGCACGGATTGACCCTGGGCACACCCATGGAGATTGAGTTGCCGGCAAACATCGATCGAGTGCGGATCGCTTGCGAAATCGATTTTGCAAGGCTTCGTCCGATATGGGAAATTGGCTACGCGACGATGAAGTCTATTCCGGGTGCGCAGACAGTTGCCGATGCGACCGGAGGTTATGTTGAGAAGGTCGGCAATCGCGATGTGGTTTGGACCCCGAACCAGATGTACCTCGTTCCTCTTCCCGATCGAGTCTTGTCGATCGTCCGCCCCGCCGACCGAAGATTCTTGAGCCAATGGTTGCGTCGGGACCGAAACCCAAACAATGGGGAATACCTAACCAAGGCTGCAGGCGTGTCCCTCGACGGCTCTGCGCTGATGATCGCCGTGGATGTCGAGGACCTAATTGCCCCACAGACGATTTCGGAAGTACTCGCAACTTACAACTCCCTCAAGGGGAGAGATCCCGTTGCTGTTGCGAATGACCTCGCCAACCTGCGAGGTGTCTCGCTCGAGGTGTCTCGCGACACACTAACACGTACCGCGATCACACTGACCTTTCGTGAATCGCCAAAGAACCTCCAACCGATCGCCAAGGAATTCTTCAATGAAATGCTGCAACGCCGAGGTTCGTCGATCAAGGATTTCACTACGTGGACCATGACTGCCGACGAACAAGCCAAGACATTGCAATTCCGGGGCTCGGTTACCTCAGAGTTTTTGGACGACATCCTTGGCGTCTTCACAGTGCAACGCCAAACCGCTGCTATTGCACATTATGAACAACAACCCCAAGTGACTGAGAAGGAAACCAGCCAAAGTCTGATCGCGGCGAACAGCCGTGACTATTTCAAGAAGGTCGTGGCGATCGTTCGTCGTGTAAAGGACTACACGGCAAGCAACACCGGGGATCGCGCTCAATGGAATGGCAACATGGCCAATCGCATCGACGAGATCCCCACGCTGAATGTCGATTCGGAGGTTGTTCAATTCGGGGCTGAGGTAGGAAAAGCACTCCGAAACAACATGGTTTCCATGCAATTAACCAACATCGCTACAGGGGCTCAAGCCGTGGCCAACAATGCGGGAGCCCCATTGGGAGGTGGCGTAGGGTTTGGCGCTGTTGGCCCATTTGCTGGAGGTTTCAACGGCTTCTACACCGGCGGTGTCGGGTATGTGGACAATACCTTCGACCCAAACTCGCCATTGAAGTACCAAAGCTTGGGCCAAGCCCAGGGCAATTCCAACTTTCGGCAAATGATCGCTCAACTGGAACAGTCGATCGCGGATATGCGACGTCGGATGACGGAAAAGTTCTCGATTCAATTTTAAGCCGAAGATCGAGTCAGAATCCTGAACCGTTTTATTCTACTGTTCTACTTGCTGGGCTGCATCGCTATGGGATGGCAGCCCACTGGCCTTCAGACCTTTGCGGCTGGCCCTGACCGTCAGGACATCGACAAACCAAACATCATCGTCATCCTGGTCGATGATATGGGGGTGATGGATACATCCGTTGCATGCCTCGCAGATGAATCAGGCCGACCTCAACGGTATCCACTTAACGATTTCTATCGCACTCCGAATATGGAGCGATTCGCTCGTCAAGGGATTCGCTTCAGCCAATTCAATGCGATGAGTGTCTGCTCGCCGACTCGCATCGCTATCATGACCGGCCAGAATGCGGCAAGGCATCATACAACTAATTGGATCGCTCCCGACAAGAACAATGGTGGCCCGATGGGACCACCGGAATGGAATTGGCGAGGGCTTGGCCCCAACGATGCCTGCTTACCAAAACTGCTGAAGTCTAATGGCTATCGAACGATTCATATCGGCAAGGGGCACTTTGGTCCTCGCGATTCCGACGGTGCGGACCCACAGAACATCGGCTTCGATGTGAATGTCGGCGGTGCATCGATCGGAGCCCCAGCCACGTATTACGGCGAGCGAAACTATGGCAATGCAGGAGGTGAAACGAAGGAGCGTTCCTCAGCCGCTGTACCGGGACTCGACAAGTACCATGGCACCGACACGTTTCTCACCGAGGCCCTGACCCTCGAAGCGAAATCGCAACTAACCGATGCGGTCGAAACCAAGCAACCCTTCTTCTTGTACTTCGCCCACTACGCAGTCCATTCGCCCTTCAACTCCGATCCGCGTTTCGCAGCGCATTACAAGGATTCGAACAAGCCACCGGCAGCCCAAGCATTTGCAACATTGATCGAAGGCATGGACAAGTCGCTCGGCGACCTACTTGATCATCTGGAAGCCTTAGGTGTCGCTGAGAGTACTTTGATATTATTCGTCGGCGACAACGGCTCCGATGCGCCCCTCGGCCATGAACATGCGGTAGCATGTGCCGCACCGTTGCGAGGTAAAAAGGGATCGCATTACGAAGGAGGCGTTCGCGTACCGTTGATTGCAGCATGGGGAAAACGAGACGGGAACAATCCCTTCCAGCAACGACTTCCCATTCCTGCCGATGCAATACAAACACAGCTTGCATCGGTTCCTGATCTGTTCCCAACGATTGCTGGAATCACAGGCACCCAGATCCCCAGCGATCACAAGGTGGATGGCGCAAGACTCGACACGCTCCTGACTGGCAAGCCGGATAGAATGCGGCGAGAATCATTCTTGATGCATTATCCCCACGCGCCCCACCGTAGCGATTACTGGACCAGCTATCGAGATGGCGAGTGGAAAGTGATCTACCATTACTTTCCATCGGCCGCATCGCAAGGATCGCATTACCAGCTTTTTCATCTGCGATCGGACCCGTTTGAGCAGATCAATCTGGCGGAAACTCGCCCAGAGGAATTGTCTCGCATGATGCACGGTTTGATTGCGGAACTCCAAAACCACGATGCTTTGTATCCGGTTAATAGCGACCGCCAACCAGTCACTCCGCAACTCCCCAATCCTTAGCCTTTTCGCCGTCTATAGGCGATCAAGGACGCTGCTAAGTCACGCAAGTTGAGAGCCTCGTTACCTCAAGTCGGAATCGATGCTGGCGCAGCAACCCGATGGGCATCGATTTGGTGAGGTCGCGATTGATGAAAGCAGATCATGTTCTTGGAAACGAGATTCCCGAAAATATTTTCCGAATTCCCCGCGAAGTTGTTCGGGTTGAAATACGGAGGCAGATGCCAATACATGGCATAGCCCATCTGATCGAGCGTGCGAATGAGATCATCGGACCGTTCTTGGCGATCGTTTTCTACATAAATCACCGGTTTGTATTGGTCGATCGTTTTCTGCCCGCCGAGCAATGCCTCGCGCTCCATCCCCTCAACATCGAGCTTGAGGAAATCGCAAGCACTCAAATTCAGTGCATCGATGGTAACCAACGGAACTCTCTCCCCGCGAGTAAAGGTTCCTAAACCCAGACCGCCAAAGTTGTTTTCCGACTGATAATCCAATAACGGTACAACAATCGAACCTATCTCCGAACCGACAGCCTGCT
>JBILVV010000218.1:0-7955 GCA_044370255.1 Pirellula sp. | reverse complement strand
AGCGATGTGAACCAAGCGTTTTTAAGAGCCTATGTAAAGAGTCGCGCGGCGGCCGGTTCTCAACCGTTGAAAACATCTCAGGGAGATGTTCAACTCCGTGTCGATCCAGCGGTTGGCCAAGTCGCGCCGGTTCGACCTACAGTTTCGCAACCAGAGGCTCCAGCCAAGACAGCTCAAGCGAAGGCTGCTCCAGTGAAGACTGGTGTCTGGTCCGCGTTAGGAGTGGAGCGAGGAATCAAGGCAGCTGTCGTTTCGCAACCCCCACCCGCCGTTGTTCGCAACGCCGCTACGGCCGTTCCGATCGAATCGACACAAGTGCAAACTCGGCAAACACCAGCACCGACCATGGTAGTTCAAGAGAAAAGTCCCAGCTTGGAGACGTTGAATCAAGCTTGGACCAAGAAGCGAGCACCGGTTCTGTCCGAATTGAAGCCTCAAACCGCCGCGCTGGCAAACGCAAAAGTCGAACAGAATGTCACGAAGGCACCGACAGCTCGCACTTCCCAAGGAATGGGCGTACCCAAGGGTCCGATGTTTGTAAGTGGTGGCATCGGGGTGAGCGTCAGCCAAGTAGGAAGTGTCGCTCCTGAGGTGGTTCATAACGCAACAACCGCCGATGCACCCGGAGTGGGTAAATTCTTTGCAGCTCCGGAATTCCCAATCGATACCGACTCGGCCGCACCGTCGATTCAAACGCGGACCGATCCACCGATCTTCAATCGCGTCTCGGGTCCTCACTCGACCCCGGCCACGCAGCAGCGAGAGACAACAACAGGTTCCAAGCGAGGGGCAGCCGCTTCTCAAAGAGGGATCGACCGCGAAAGCTTGCAGAAACTACCTCTTCCGGTTTCGTTTATTCCCAGTTGGGAAGTCGATTCATTTCTGTGGCCGGAAGTAGTGCTGCGACTCGAACAAGTCGACCCCAGCTCCTTCCGACAAATCGGACATCACATCGCTAATGCGAATCAATCGGGTCTCAAAGTTTTGGCCGTCACCAGCGGCGAACGCGGTGTAGGACGCAGCACGGTTGCGATGCATTTGGCTCGCGCGGCGGCATGTGCTGGATTGAAGGTCGCGATCGTCGATACCGATGCCGCAAATCCAAGCCTGGTCGATCAACTTCGACTGGATCTGGAACACGGTTGGCAGGATTGTTTGTTCGAAGCGGTTCCGCTCGAGGAAGTTGCGGTCCATGCAATCTCGGATTCCATCACCCTCTTTCCATTGACCGAAGCAGTGTCGCCGCAACAGGTCCATGCCAATCTCCACCGCATGTCGAAGCTGATTCGACGCATTTCCACGGCTTTCGACTTGGTCGTACTCGATGGCGGACGACTCCATTTGGACCAACGTTACTTGATCGGTGTATCCAGCGAGCGGGTTGTGGATGCTGCAGTGGTTGTCTTTGACACCGAACTGAGCATCAAGGAGAAGATCGATTCGGCGATCTCGATCCTCCAATCCCTAGGGCTGAGCTCCATCGGCCTAGTCGAGAACTTTCGATCCTGATATCCCGGACTCGAGTCATGTACGAAGAGCATTGGAATCTCACAACGGAACCATTCGATCAGCGGATCGAACCGCAGTTCTATTATCCATCGGAATCGCATCAGGCTGCACTCCTAAAGCTCTCGTATGCGATCGAAACCAGGCGAGCCGCGGCGGTCCTGTGCGGGGATTCGGGAACGGGCAAATCAATGTTGGTGGAGAGTTGCATCGAACAACTCCCAGAGTCGATTTCTCCAATCGTCCGCGTTCCCTACCCCGCAATGCCCGCCGAACAACTGGTCCGGTATCTTGCGCGTCAGGTCGAGCCTGATATTCAGCCCGAACCGACTGCCTTGTTCAGCCACTCGGTTGAAATCCTAGATGCATTTCTTCGACGGAATTTGTCGCAAGGAAAACATGCCTTGGTCATCGTGGACGAAGCCCATCTGCTCGACTCCTTCGGTTCCCTACAACCTCTGCGGATGCTACTGAATGTTGCCGCCGATCAAGCTCGATCGGAATCGTCATGGACTCTCTGCCTGGTCGGCGGCGTTCCGCTGGTCGGACATGTTGCCCGTTACGGTGATCTGGAGGATCGTATCGCCGTTCGCTGTTCTCTCGACCGCTTTACGTTGGATGAAACGTCTGCTTACATGCTCCATCGACTGCGAGCCGCCGGGCATTCCGGACCGCCGATCTTTACGGATCGAGCCGTCGAAGCCGTGCAAGAAGCCTCCCTCGGGATCGCTCGCCGCATCAATCGCATTTGCGACATGTCCCTAATGATAGGTTACGCGAGGGATCTCAGGCAAATCGATGTTCCGGTGGTGCATGCCGCCCAGCATGAACTCAGCTCGCGCAGCATGGCGGCCTGATCGATTTGGTTTCGGTTCAAAATATGCCAGCTTCTTTGAATCGTAGATAGCACCAGTAGCAGACGCCTGCAGCAAGTCCGATCAGCATGAGGGTGTAGAGGGTGTTGAGGATGGTCCAGAGGACCTTTTCCCCGACGGTGAACACATGGCTGATCCACAGGAGCGGTAAACCCAAAACCCCGGTCATGCCAAACAGAATGATCAAGATCGTTTTGCGGCTCGAAAGAAGCTTCTCCCACTGAGACCGACCTCGCGAGGGTTGTGGTACCTGGCTTGCAGCACCGTTGCTCATTTGGGAAGTCTTCCTTCGGCGATCTCTTGCTCCCACTGCTTGATCAGTGGCCAGTCGATCGCGCACGTCCCGAAATCGGAGAGATGCAAATAACCCTTCAGCCGATCGATCACGCGATTGATCATCGCCGGATCCTTGCGAAAGTAGGGACCATGGCTGGGAAGTAGCCACTGGATATCGCAATCGCGAATTCGTTCCAGCGAACGAATGAAGGAGGGAATATCGCTGCCGTGATGCGCGTCGATTGCACCGACGCCTCCGTCGCGATAAATGTTGTCTCCGCTCAGAAGCAGATCTCCTAACCGAAACGCCAATTGGCTGTCGGCATGCCCGGGGGTTGACCAGACCTCGATTTGCAGGCGGCCGACTTCGATGACGCTCCCTTCGTTGACTTTGTGCTCCACAGCCACCGGAGGCATCGCTTCCCGGATCCCTTGGGCATTGATTTCTGCGAAGGTTTGAAGGCGGTCGCCGGACTCAAGAAGTTCCGCAGCTCGTGGGTGGGCTGTTACGGTCGTCTTGAGGATCTGTTTGGCTTTTGCGAAGCCTTGGCTGTGATCGACGTCAGCGTGCGTCGCGATCAAGGACTTGCATTTCGATAAAGGAAAATCGAGATCTCGGACCAAATCGATCACTTCATCAACGGTGTCTTCATAACCGATATCGATCAGCACCCACTCGTCTGCATCATAGATCAGGTAGACGTTGCAGCCGATCAAGTGACCAGCCTGGACGTTGAGTTCAATGACGTTTGGGAAGATCGGTTTGCGTGTGATCATAAAGCTTCTTCGATGAGGTACTCCGCGATGTCGATAGCCTAGCAGAGACCAATATTGCTCTCAAGGAGAACGAACTTGGCGAGCGACCTCGAAAAGGAGAATCGCACTGCAGACCGATGCGTTCAGCGAATCGGTGGTTCCAAGCATCGGGATCGATATATTTCTTATCCCCCCCTCTGACCATCGGTCGCTCAAGCCATGCGCCTCATTGCCGACGACGATGGCGGTACATACAGGATATATCACAGAGGCGTAATCTACACCGCATTCCGTTCTCGCCGCATATAACTCTGCGCCCCGGGCTCTCAGCCAGGACTCCAACTCGCTTTGTGAACCTACGATTAAGGGGACCGAAAAAATCGCGCCGAGGCTCGAGCGGATCGCGTTGGGATTCCAGATCTCACAAATCGGATCGCTCATCAATACTGCAATGACTCCCGCGGCATCCGCGGAACGCAGCATGGCCCCGAGGTTGCCTGGTTTCTCCATCCGATCCAAGACCAAAAACAGTTCCCGATCGCTGCTCCGAACTCGCTGCGAGGCCGTTGTCAACGAAGTGTCAGGGGGAACCGCCAATGCGATTGCATCCTCGTCCCGCTGCCCATATTGGAGCTTTGCGAAAGCCGTAGGACCGACCGCTAGAACGCGAGCCGATGGACATAGCTCCAGCCAAGATTGAAGCTTTTCGACCCCTTGGGCTTCGAGTCCTTCGAGCCAACTCAGCCGAACAAAGATTTCCTCGCACACGATTCCTGCGTGCAACGCACGATCGATCGACGTCGCGCTGTCGATCAGCACGCGACCCTCGCGTTTGCGATACTTGGGCTCCCGCAACAATATCGCGTTCCGAAGACGCGGATTGCTCGGGCTAGTGATCACTTCGTATCGCAAACCCTCTCCTCTTTCAACGACCAGTGGCCGCTCGGGGAGTCGAACCCCGACGCCTTGCGGCACAAGATCCTAAGTCTTGCGTGTCTGCCAATTTCACCAAGCGGCCATGCTGCTTTACACAACCTAGTTTAATTGACGAAAAGGATTCGGTGTAGTCCTGCTCAATCCGATGGATCAGCGTGGCGTCGGCTTGCGCCACTGAGCATTGGGGTCGGTAAAGGTTGTTCCTCCCTGGTCGCTCAGCGAACCGTTGGTCCCTGAAGCGGAAGGGGGCATGGGAGGCAAGGCTCCCATCGCCGAGTCGCTCAGGATTTGCGAAGCCTGAACCACTCCAGCACCCATCTTGTCGGCGCGAGCGCTGGCCTGCTCGACTTGGTTCTGTAGATTCTGAGTCGATTGCATGACCGCCGACCGCGCGCTGTCCGTGGCTTGCTTCAACTGATTTTGCGCCGAAGCGACCTGATCTACAAATGGAGATCCGCTCGGTAATGAACCGACAGTCGGTGCGACCCCGGTCCCAGTCGCCGGCGTCGGACTCTTCACTCCGCTGGGAGCATTGACACCCGTCGCGCCTGAATAGGAACCGGGAACTTGATAGGAACCGGTGGGCGGCGGCGGCACACGCCCGGGCTGCGTTAAACCATTGATCCCCGGCAACGGTCCCTGACATCCGCTCAATGCCACCATCACCAACGAAAAAGAAAGCGCTTTTCTCATTTGCCTGTCCATGGCCCGCGGCCAGATGATTTCTTGTTCGCTATGCTCCATGCGATGCGATGCCGGAAAGATAGAATTTTGTTCCCGAGAATCGCAAGACAGATTGTTCAGCGAATCGAGCGAAATGCTAGCTATGCTGCGTCCAGTCGCGGCGCTGGCGACTGCTAGGGATCCCCATTTTCTTCCGATACTTGGTGATGGTTCGTCGTGCGACTCCCAAACCATGCTTCTTGAGTTCATCGACCAGATCATCATCGCTCAACGGGTTGCTCTTGTTTTCTTTCTCGATGATATCTTGCAATTTGAGCCTTATGGTTTCGTAGGCGACGTCGTCACCATCGGCGCTTTGCGTTCCGAAGACGAAGAAGCGGCGAAGGGGGAAAATGCCGCGTGGAGTTTGGATCCATTTATCGTCGACAGCTCTGGATACGGTGGTCACATGCACACCGACTTGATCGGCGATCTGCTGCATCTTCAGCGGTTCGATCGCTTCCGGTCCTTCGTCCAAGAATCGTTTCTGATAATCGACGATGGCCTGCGCTACGCGTGTCAGCGTACGCCGTCGCTGCTGAATCGATTCGATCAGCCACTGCGCACTCCCGATCTTGCGCTTGATGAATTCCTTTTCTTCTTCAGTCGCCTTGGTGTCCATCAGCCGCTTGCGATAATAATCGCTGATACGCAAGTTCGGTAGATAATCGTCAACGAGCCGAACCACATACTGCTCCTGGTCGTTTTGTTCGACGATGATATCTGGAGTTACCAACGGAACGTAGGTTTCCATGAACGAAGCGCCAGGCTTCGGATTGAGTTTGTGAAGCTCCTCGCGGATCCGCTGGATCAATTCGATCGAGTATCCGGTTCGCTTTTGGATGGCGAGCATGCGGTTTTCAGCCAGATCGTCGAGATGGTTGGAGATCAACACTCGCATCTCGTCGACCATGTCCATGTCGTCGCGGAGTTGGTTCAACAAGCACTCTTTCAGGTTTCGTGCAGCGATACCAGCGGGCTCGAGCGATTGGACCAAACGAAGTGCTTCCTCAGCGGTCGTCACGTCGGAGGGTTGGTGATCTGGGGGTAGCATGTCTGCTAAAGAAGACTTGAAATAGCCTCCGTCGCGAGCGTCCAAGCAAGAAATGATTCGTTCTGCGATTCGCTCTACCGAATCGTCGATGTCCATTTCGGCGATTTGGTGCATCAGGTAGTCGTTCAGTGACTCGGGGCGTTCGACTGCGTTGGCCATCACATCGTGCTGGCGATCCATATCCTCCTGCAACCGATTGCTCGAACGACGGAAATCGTCGAAGTTGTCGGGCATGTCGTTGTCCATGTTCGCCAACCGCTCGAAATCCTCAGCGTTGGACGAATCATCCTTAACGATCAATTCCTTTTCATCTTCGGTTCGTGAGGCTGGTGTATTTTCCTCACCGTCGGTTTCTTCGTCCGGTAGCGTCTCGTCGCGCTCGGCCACCTCCAGCATCGGATTCTCTTCCATTTCCTGCTCGATACGCTCTTGCAATGCCTGGATCGGCAACTGCAAAATCTCCATCGACTGGATCATCCTAGGAGCCAGTTTTTGGGTTTGAACTTGGCGTGCTTCGAGTCCGAACGAAAGACGCATAAAATGGTTCCGAGAGGGTCAGGGGCCTGAAATCAACCGAAAACCAAGCCTCTGCTCTTTACTGTATCACTCTGAACAAGGACAGTGCAGTCTCGGCCGCAAAGTTTTCTAAAAAATGGAACAGAGTTTGCACAAATGCATTTTTTGACGGGATCCGACGATGATTCGCCGCCCGCTCGGGGCCGAGCACGCCTCGCTCCCTCCCCCACCGGAGCCCAGCATGTCGGCAATGCGAGAACCTTTTTGGTTGCTTGGCTAGATGCCCGATGCAGCGGATCGGAATTACTTCTCCGGATCGAGGATCTCGACACGCCGAGAACCAAACCCTGGGCCTCCGATCAAATTCTCGAAGATCTTGCTTGGTTGGGCCTGGATTGGGATCGGCAAGTCCCCCATGCATCCCAACGAGCAGATCGTTACACAGAGGTCTTGGAGATCTTGAAGCAGACCAACACGGTCTATCCGTGTACCTGCACCCGGAGCGAGATCGATCAAGCCGCTAGCGCGCCGCATGAGGGAACGCTCGATGGGGCCGTGTACCCAGGAACGTGTCAGACTCGCCGAGCCGATGACGCTCGGCAACTCGATGAACAAGGGATGAAGTACGCCTTGCGATTTCGCATGCCGCTGGGCGTTCAATCCTGGCGGGATGGACTGCACGGCGTGCGTTCGCTCGAGCCCTCGCGTGACCTGGGCGATTTTGTTGTTGCACGCAACTACGGTCCAGCAGCGTATCAACTAGCCGTCGTTGTCGATGACCACGATCAAGGAATAACACGCGTGGTACGCGGTGATGATTTGATCTACAGCACATTTCGCCAACTCGCCCTGTACGCTGCCTTGGAGTGGATTCCGCCAGATTATTTGCATGTCCCGTTGGTTGTTGGTACCGATGGAAAACGACTCGCAAAGCGCCATGGTGACACGCGGCTTTCATATCTTCGTGAACAAGCTATTGCGCCCGAGCGGCTGATCGGCTACCTGGCGTGGTCCTTGGGTTGGATCGAAAGGGGACGAGTGATCACTCCGCGCGAGTTGGTCGAGTTTCTTGCAATGCGACCCGGATGGCGATCGGAACTGCCTCGAGAACCTTGGGTCTTTCGCATGCAGGATTTGTAAGCCGATCCCGAAACCATGAGTCGCCTTAGCCAACGCGGCCTCGCCACGCGGTGCGGACTCTGAAGATGCTCATCACCAGCGCGACCCATTGAAGGATCGTGAACCAGGCGATCGACAACGGATGCAAGAGGACTCCCAACCACGATTGACGGAAACGAATCGATGCAGCGACT
>JBILVV010000016.1:0-25695 GCA_044370255.1 Pirellula sp. | reverse complement strand
GACTCGACGCATTCGCCAGACGGTCGCCAAACCTGCCACTCAAGCCGAAGAACCTACGCACACCACAAGCCATGAGTACTGATCCCAAACTGCATCGACGTTCCGCAGAGGAGATTCTGGCCGAAGAGTTTCTTCAAGCTCGATCGCGCATCCTCGACTTGGCCGCATTCCTCGATCGGCTCGAAAGGGCTCCTGGTACCGCAGAACAAGAGGCTCGCATGCGACTGCTCGCGGAGGGCTTAGAGATCCTATGCGACGATGAGGTCGGCAAGGCCCAACGCGTCCAATTATTGATGAGCCGCGATTACGACCCTGCTTGGCAGAAAAAATATGGAATACATTGATCCCCACATCCACATGGTGTCTCGCACTACCGACGACTACGAGACCCTAGCCCGCATGGGTTGCGTCGCCATGAGCGAACCTGCCTTCTGGGCGGGTTTTGATCGCGGAAGTGTCGAAAGCTTTCGAGACTACTTTCGGCAACTGACCCAGTTCGAACCCAAGCGGGCAGCACAGTTCGGCATCAAGCACTACACCTGGCTGTGCATCAATGCCAAAGAAGCCGAAAACGTCAGCTTGTCGCGAGAGGTCATCGCGATGATCCCCGAGTTCCTCAGCGCGCCTAATGTGCTCGGTATCGGAGAGATCGGCCTCAACAAGAACACGAAGAACGAGTCGACGATCTTCTTGGAGCACGTCGATTTGGCGGTGAAATACAACCAGCAGATCCTGATCCATACGCCTCATTTGGAAGACAAGTATCAAGGCACACGCATGATCCTCGACATGCTCATGGGGGATTCACGCATCGACCGATCGCGAGTTCTAGTCGATCATGTCGAGGAGCACACCATTGAAAGGGTCCTCGAGAATGGCTTCTGGGCAGGCATGACTCTCTATCCGGTCACCAAGTGCACGCCTCAGCGAGCCGCCGATATGATCGAACGCTACGGCCCCGAGCGGTTGATGGCCAATTCTGCTGGCGATTGGGGGCCGAGCAAACCTACGGCAATTCCTGACCTGATCATGGAACTGAAACGCCGTGGGCACTCTCGCGAACTCATACGTCGAGTCGTGTACGACAACCCCGTAGCTTTTTTCTCCCAGAGTCGCCAGTTTCTTCCGTTAGAAAACTCGTGAGCCCTCCTTTCTCCTTGGCCGTTTGGGGGGATTGCGTCGAGTTTACGTCTTGATGGATGCTGCCAGAGATAGCTCAGCTTGCGGGTACGTAACTTTTCAACCCGTTTTGCGATGGGTTGTGCGGGTTATTCAGGCTTCGAAAAGTTTCCCGAAACCTTCGTCAGCGCAGGTATGGACAAATGTACCGATGGCGAAGACCATAGGGATGTTGGTTGAAGAAATCGCTCAGCTTGATCACATGCCACCCTTTGAGTTCAGCCAAGCCCGGCTTCATCACGATGTTGACATCATTGACTTTTGCCCTGGTTGCACTGGCTATCAGCCTTTGCGTTTCGCTGATTGCTACGCCAATCGCTCAGCGAATCGCGACACATCTCGGTATTGTCGACCACCCAGACAACCATCGAAAACTTCATCGCAAGCCAATTCCTCGCTGTGGTGGGATCGCCATCTTAGCGACCCTATTCATCTCCTTCGCCGCCGTGGTGATTCTGTATCCCGAAAAGTGGTTGCAGGTTGTCAAAGACTGGCCAGAGGCGATATCGCTGGGAATAGGTTCCACAGCGATTGTTCTGCTGGGAATAGCTGACGATCGGTTTGGGCTTCGAGGTCGACAAAAGCTCGCGGGTCAGATCCTGATCTGCTTGTCGATCATCGGATTTGGGTTCGCAATCGATGATGTGCAACTATTTGGTTGGCATATTGAACTAGGCTTATTGACTTGGCCGATCACCTTGGGTTGGCTCCTGCTTTGTATCAACGCCACGAACTTGATCGATGGCGCCGACGGGCTCTGCTCATCGATCGGCTGGATTGCGTTTGCAGCGGTGACCGCGATCAGCATTCATACCGGCAATCAAACCGAGGGGATCATCTCGGCTTCGATGGCTGGGGCTCTGCTAGGGTTTCTGTTCTACAACCTGCCTCCCGCCAAGGTCTTCCTCGGGGATTCTGGGAGTATGTTGATCGGTTTGATCTTGGGTGTGGTCACGATGCGATCCTGGTTCAGCGAGGAATCACCCGTGTCGATCACCATTCCCATTGTTCTCATGTCGATCCCATTGTTTGATTCGATGATGGCGATTTTGCGTCGAAGACTGACAGGCCGCAGCGTGTTCACGGTCGATCGAGGGCATCTGCATCACAATTTGATGCGACATGGTATCCGCAATCGCGCTCTGGTTGGCGTGATCACTCTCTTGTGCTTAATCACAGCCAGCGGTGCTGTTGCCGGGGTGGTCTTTGAATCGGATCTGCTGTCGATTTCAACAATGGTCATTGCGCTCGGAGCACTGGTCGCTTCCCGTCTCTTTGGATTCGCGGAATTGACCCTGCTGGTGAAGAGACTTGGTTCTTTTTCGAAGACTTTGATACCAGGTCGCAAGGATACGGAGATCAAAACACACCAGCAAGTTGTCCAATTGCAGGGATCTCGAAATTGGTATGTGGTGTGGGATACGCTGGTTGAGTTTGCCGAGAAGCATGGCATGGCCCGCGTCAGCATGGACCTCAATATGCCCTGGTTACATGAGGGTTTTCATGCCAACTGGCATGTGGAGCGGATGCCGGAATACTCCGAAAGGTGGTATGTGCGATTGCCGCTCATCCATCAGGAGCGAGTCCTAGGCCGTCTGGAATTCATAGGCCAACACAGCGAGTCCGAAACGCTTGAACTGATGAATCGGATCACCGAACTGCTTGAGACTCTTCGGCCAAACCTACACAACATGATCGAGGAATTTGCTACCAACAAGGGCGAGTCGGTCCCGGAAGTGGAAGTTGTTCAAAACCAGGTCGCATCGGTGCTGCCGATTCCACCCGCCTCGGGTGTCTCGGCCTGAGAATCTTGGCGCAAGTCATTTACAGGAATCTTCTTTTCCTGGAATTCATGGGGTATCTAGCGGATTCGTTGTGGATGATCTCATTGGTAAAGCGGTACTCTGTTTAGCAACTGCCACTGCGGGAACTTCGCGCTGGAAGTCCCTAGATTCTTGCCCTTTTCGATTTTCCCACTCGAACACAACGCCATGAGATCCCGCTCTTTCCGTTTTTTCTCCGAGTGGTTCACAAAAAGACTGCTACTGCCGTTTGTAATCATCGGAGGACTTGCGCTAGTTCCTGCGCTCGCCCCTACGGTTGTTCGTTCTCAAGATGCTCCTGCGAAGACGGATGGTGAGGATGAAGCACGGGAGAACTCATCCCATGTAAAGCCAAAGGACAAGTCCCTCTTAGATCGAGCAGCGGATTATTCAACGCAGTTCAGCGGACGGGCCGTTCTCGTGATGCACCGGGGCGAGATGGTGTATGAACGATATGATCGAGGTTGGTTGGAATCACGACCGCACATGTTGGCCAGCGGCACAAAGAGTTTCTCAGGCGTGATCGCCATGTTCGCGGTCCAAGACGGATTGTTGTCGCTCGACGAACTAGCCTGCGAGACACTCACGGAATGGAGAGAAGATCCGAGAAAATCGAAGATCACGATCCGCCATCTGCTGACTCTGTCTTCCGGATTGCATCCCGCAGATGCCGCATTCCCCAATCGTCGACAAGCAGGGAGCAATCCCAATCCCATACTGCAGCAACGCCAGGAACGGATCGTACGGCAAGATACCAACGATGGCCTCAAGGATTTGGCGACAGGAAATTGGTTTCATGACGCCTTGAAGGTTCCCGCCAAACGCGAGCCTGGCTCGGAGTTCGAATATGGACCGAGCCATTTCTATGCGTTGGGAGAACTGATGAACCGCAAACTATCTCAGCAAAGCGAAATCCACGCAAAGACCTTTGAGGAATACGCTCGACTGCGACTGATTGATCCCTTGGGTATCCGCATCGGCGTTTGGTCCAAGGATGCCAGCGGCAACGTCAATATCCCAGGAGGCTTATTTCTCACCGCGCGGGAATGGGCAAAGTTCGGTCAGTTTGTTCTCGACCAAGGAAAATTAACCCAAGCCGATGGCACGAAGGTGCAACTGCTGCCTGCGGATTTGTTGGCGCAATGTTTTGTTCCATCGCGAAATAATCCTGCCTATGGATTGACGTGGTGGCTGAACGGGAACAGCGATGTCGCAGATACAGGGGGTGCGCAGTCCGATATGCGAAGCACGCTTCGAAAGCGGGCTCTGAATCAAGAAGCAAAGGCAGACCTGGATGTCGGTGGCAAGTCACTGACGCTGTGGATGGCCGCCGGGTTAGGGAAACAGAGATTGTTCGTCATCCCTGATCGGCAACTGGTTATCGTCCGTTTCGCTGAACCGAGCGCCGATGGTCGACGATTCAATAATCGAGACTTTTTGGAACCGATCGTCACCGCGTTTTCCGAGGAATGAGCCGCGCGATCAACGCCAACGCCCAGGGCATGCAGCCAAATACGGCAAGGCAACGAGCAGGGAAGTCACCCCACCAACTCCACCAACCAAAACGGCCATCGGGAAGCGGTTCAGCGAGAATCCAACCAGGTTTCATTCGATCCAGTTTTTGAACCACGCGTCCATTGCCATCGATCCACGCGGAAATCCCGGTGTTGGCAGTGACCAGCATCGGTGTTCGGTTCTCCACAGCGGTCACAATGGCGCTGTTGAGGTGATGGTCCAGGGAACTGGAACCTCGGAACCACCCATCGTTGGAGAGATTCACCAAAACATCAGGGGCCATTCCCGCGGCAGTCAGTTTCTGAATGTGATCCTGCATCGCATGCGGCACCATGTCTTCGAAACAAATGCTGGGTGATATCCAGCGTCCGTTATCGAGGCGCCATGATTTGGGCGTGTTTCCCTGCGATAACGTCCCCAGCCCGATAGCTTTCATGATGTCTGGGAACCAAGACAAAACCGGGATGTACTCGCCGAACATCACTAAGTGATGCTTGGCATAGTAATCGATGCTCGATGAAGCATCGTTATCGATCCAGAGGGCTGCGTTGTAGCGATCCATGCGACCCTGGGCGATCGCGATGACATCGGTCCCCATAACGAGTTTCGGGAATTTACCATCGCGATCGAAGATCGATCGCAATCGATCCGTTTTATCGCGATGCACTTCGGTCAGGTTGCTATACACCCGTTCGAGTTGATGTCGCTCCAATCCGAGCTCGACTGGAACAATCGATCCTCGATCCCACATCATGTAGGGACCGATGCCTCCGAAGATACTTTCAGGCCACAAGATAACATCGATGGATGATGGTTCCGTGACCGAGGCAACCGCTTGACGTGTGGTGCGATCATATTCAAACCAACCCTGCTCAAGTAAATCCGGCGTCGCGTCGAAGACCGTCGGCATGTTCCCTTGGATGATCAGAAAGCGACCGATCGGCTTGATCGGTTGGATGGAACCAAGATAGGCTTCACGTTGGCGTAATTGCATAAAGCTCGTCGATAACCAAAGCAATACAACGATCGCAGTCGCATCGCGCCACCATCGTTCCCACCAACTCGGCGTCGTGTCGCCCCGAAGACTCTTCGCGAAAGAAACGACCCAGGCCATCGACAGCGTCATCATGAAGCCGACTCCATAGCCACCGACATGCGAGGCGATCTGCAAGAAAGCAGGAAGAGGCGTCTGCGAGTGAACAAGCATGCAACCGGCGAAGCCCGTTGCGACGTAGGCGCGAAGGACTTCGCAGGCGGTCCATGCTACCGCGCAACATAATGGGAGAGGCAATCGCATCTTCGTTGCCAAGGACCTCGCCATCAGGATCGACAGCGGGAAATAGATCGCCAAGTACAACGAGAGTGCGATCCAACCGGCTGTTAGGGGCCAGTAGGCCAATCGAATTCCGTGAAGCAAGGCCAGCCACACGCCAGCGGCTACCACCCAAGCGAACCAACCTTCGCGTTTGCTCCATGGCGGACCGGTGATGACCAGCAACGCGAACAGCATCGCACTGATCCATCCCGCAACCGGCCAGTGCAACGGTGGTTGACCCGCCCAGTAGCTAACTCCCCATGCTACGTAGATCCAATTCCTACGCCGGTCCACGACAGGCTTCGGCTGCGATTCATTTTTGGGCCTTGCCCGCGATCCGTTCCTTGCCAATCCCAATCCTCGAGGTTCTAGGTATTTGAATACCCACCAAAGCATATGGATTGTAACGCAACAGGGGAACGGCGATGAAAGCCCTGTCGTGCTCGGGAAGAAAACGGCCCATCGAAGGGATCGGTGAATACACCGTCCGAAAAAAAGAAAAAGGCACCGCAACTCCGCAAAACCAGCCGGAAGTCCTCTCCCTCTTCCAGCCAACCCCGCTCCGGTCGCAGTACCTTTTTTCCTCGGATTCGAGGAGACCCCAAATCCATCAGCCACAGAGTGCATCTATTGTGCCAATGGATGTTCAGGACAAACCGTCCGTCTCGGAAAACCTCTCTGCCGCGTTCGTTAATGGAGCGACGGACGCCAGTAGACCCGCTCAAAGGAACGCACAACTGCCAACCGATGGCCTAAGAAATCACGAATCCGTACATCGAAAAGAATGGCACGACCACGCGATGCAATCGCAGTGCACTTTTTTTAGGCAATCTTCGGTGCAAATTCAGCAGCCGAAAAGGGAATCTGAAAACGACTCTTTACGCCAGCGCGCTTGCTCGCAATACTGACCGATCTCTCTTCTTTACACGTTCGACCCTAGGGGCGGTTCATGCACAAGAGTTGGAACTCGCGGCTGTCCGTTTTGGAACTCTCAACACTGCGTTGGAGTTTTGAAGATGACGTGCTCCGATACCACGAGCATGGTTATCGAGCGATAGGCATCTGGCGTCCCAAATTGTCCGACTGTGGCGAAGCCAAGGGTCGTGAGTTGCTTTCCGAAACGGGAATGAGCGTGTCGTCCCTTCATTGGGCAGGTGGCTTTACTGGACATGATGGTCGCACGTTCCGCGAGTCTCTTCACGATGCGTTGGATGCGGTCCAGTTGGCAGCGGATCTCAATGCTGACTGCCTGACCGTGTTGGCCGGTTCTCGAGCGGGACATACCAAGAGCCATGCCCGTCGCATTTTTGCCACGGCACTTAGAGAGTTGGCGGAGTGTGCACAGGCCCTGGGAGTTCAGTTGGCGGTCGAGCCGATGCATTCGGGTTGCGCTCAGGACTTTACCTTCCTGACGAATATCCCCGATACACTCGATATCCTGTGCGGCATCGGACACAGCAACGTGGGCATTGTGTTCGATTGTTACCACATGGCTCAGGATCCCTATGTATTGGACTGGCTGCCTAGCACGGTACCCTTTATTCGATTGGTGCAATGCGGAGATGCTAAGTGTGCACCGCTGGGCATGCAGAACCGTTGTCTGCTCGGACAAGGATATGTACCGATCTTAGAGATCATTCGAACGATCGAACGATATGGCTACGAGGGGTATTACGAAGTTGAACTTCTCGGTGAGGATGTCGAGGATTACGACTACGAGCATCTTCTCGACTCCTCTCGGCAACTTTTGAACAGTTTATCCGCATCGTGATTTTGCTGATCACCAACGACGACGGCTACGATGCCCGAGGTTTGCAGGAATTCGCTGAGGTGATGTCGTCATGTGCCGATGTTTTTGTGGTTGCTCCCGATTCGGTCCGGAGCTGTTGTTCGCACGGTGTGACTACAGCGGATGAGCTGCATATCCGCAATGTTTCGAATCGCCACTGGACGGTATCGGGAACCCCTGCCGATTGCGTGCGAGTCGGTCTGAAATGGCTTCGTATTCGACCCGATTGGATTCTTTCCGGGGTCAACGAAGGTGGAAATTTAGGGGTCGATATCCACTACAGCGGGACCGTAGCGGGGGCTCGTGAAGGAAAATTGCTCGGCTTTCCTTCAATGGCTTTCTCTCAGTATCTCCGCAGGGATATGCCGAGGGACTGGAAACGTACGGCTCTTCGAGCGAGATCAGCTTTCGATCGCATCCGTCAACTCGATCTCGCCGACCGCGAGTTTTGGAATGTGAATCTGCCTGTGGATACTTCGGCAGAGATGGATCTGGAGCTTTCGCATTGCGAACCGGAACCGGACATGTTGCCGTTCGAGTATGAGTCATTCAATGGATCCAAGGACTTGCAGCAGCGAGCCGAATACGAACAGGTTATCTATCGAAGCAATTATCAATCGCGACCTCGAGGCCCGCTGTCCGACGTGGATCATTGCTTTGCCGGCAGAATCGCGGTCTCTCGCCTGCACTTGCGATTGAGCGCGAGCGATCCAGGCTCAGCTACTTGAGGTCATAGCTTTCGTATCCATCCCAACTCGAAGCGTTACCGAAGGATGGACTTGCTACGCTTTTGAGATCTTCCCTCTTGCGTCC
Organism: Pirellula sp.; assembly: GCA_044370255.1. Taxonomy (GTDB): domain Bacteria; phylum Planctomycetota; class Planctomycetia; order Pirellulales; family Pirellulaceae; genus JBKCUI01. Next base: position 17,261 of record JBILVV010000016.1, on the reverse strand, counting down.
CTCCTCACGCGTCGGGTTGTGAAGAAATTGAGAAATGTCGTCTCACCGACTTGGCCGTGTCTAAGTGATGCTCAGGTGTCATGCATTTATCGGCGGTCTGCAACAAAAGACGAGGATCGCGACTTCTCAGGTGGGAACTGATGCAAACATCGCGTCGTGCGGTGCGCTCCCACCCGGATGCTTGCGCATCTCGGCTAATATTCGGAAGGGACGATGGTTCAGGCTCTGATCGACATAGCTTCACGCGGTCAGGTTGCAAACATGGCTCCATGCGTGGGAGCAACGTGGTAGCCTACATGTAACTTCGGTGCAGATATTTGTTAAGATTACTTGCACGGTCGATCCCGATCAGCGTTTTATCAGCGTCGATGAGGGGTTCGATTTCTCCGAACCGAAGCGCAACTTCCGCGATTCAGTCGGAGGATTTCTTCTTGGAGCCCTTGCTCTTGGCGCTTCCTGAGGAATCGGAGGTGGATGGCTTACTCGATTCTGACTTCGAGGTCGAGGCTTCCGGTTTGCTCGATGTAGAGGAGTCCGCGGAAGATTTCGATTCGCTGCTTGAGCCTTCGCTCGAGGACTTGCTTTCGGCAGCGGCTGACTTTTTATAGGAGTCGCTTCGGTAGTCGGTCTGATAAAAGCCCGAGCCTTTGAATACGACTGCGGCACCTGTCCCGATCAAACGTCGCAGTTTGAGCTTCTTGCACTTCGGGCAACGTCGCTCGGGATCTGCCGAAATGGATTGGTACAGTTCGAATCGATGGTTGCAGGCGTCGCATTCGTAGTCGTAGGTTGGCATGGTGTTTAACTGGATTGATTCGATAGGCTTGGAGATAGGTTTTACGATGGACCGGTCGACACGATGACCATGCTCGGTCTGACAACCCGATCGTGCATGAGATAACCGAAGCTCACAACTTGCATGATGGTGCCTGCGGGGTACTCCGCGCTTGGCTGCTGAGCGATCGCTTGATGGAAATTGGGATCGAAGGCTTTGCCGAGGCTGTCGATCGGTTTGCAGGAGTGTTTGGCGAGTACCGTTCCGAGTTGTTGCTCGACCATCTTGACTCCTTCGATCAAACCCTCGGCACCCGCGGCAGCGCTCGAGGATTCGATCGCGCGATGCAGATTGTCGACGACATCGAGCAGATCGCGAACGAGCGGCATGGGTGAGAACTTGATCTGTGCTTCCGTATCTCGCAAGATCCGTTTGCGGAAGTTTTCTAGTTCCGCCTGGGCCTTGAGTTCTCGTTGCCGCAAATCGGTGAGTTGCTGTTCGAGCGCATCGACGAGTTGTTCGGGTGACTCCTCGTGATTGCCGGTGGGCGGATTCCCTTGCTCGGCGAAGAAAGCGTCGTTGGCATCTTCCATGGGCTCGGGGTGTTCGCCTGTGGGATTCGAAGTGGAAGTCATTTTTCAGATACCTCAATCGTCAGTGGGTGTCATCAACGCATGGACATCAGTTGGTGGATTGACCTTGGAAATAGGCCATGATCCGGTCCATGAAACCTTTGCGTTCCGGAGTGATGTGTTTGTCGTCGAGTTCCGCCAACTCCCGCAGCAACTCCTGTTGTCGCTTGCTGAGTTTCTTGGGAACCTCGATCAATGTTTGTACGAGGAGATCTCCTTTGGCACCGGTATGCGGGTCAGGCATGCCAGCTCCGCGGATGTGGAATACCGTTCCGCTCTGAATGCCTGCGGGAATCTCCAGATTCTTTCTTCCTTCGAGTGTTGGGACTTCGATGGTTGCGCCGAGTGCCGCTTGGCTGAAGGCGATGGGCCATTGGAGGATGAGATCCTGACCGTCTCGCTTGAAGAGTGGGTGGGGTTTCACGTGGATGAAGCAATAGGCATCTCCGCGCGGGCCGCCGTCCGGGCTCGGTTGCCCTTCTCCTTGAAGACGAACGCGCATTCCATCATCGACACCAGGCGGGATCCTGACTTCGAGTTCGACTGGGAAGGGCTTCAAGCCCACGCCATCGCACTCGCGGCATGGGTTACTGATGGTCTTGCCACTCCCACGGCAAATGGGGCAGGTGGTTTGCACGCGGAGTACACCTGTTGCCTGAACGACCTGACCTCTACCTTGGCATCGTTTGCATGTTTCGGGTTGTGACCCGGCAGCCGCTCCGGTCCCTGAGCATGGTTCGCATTTGCCATGCCGGGTGAGAGAGACCGTCTTGGCAACACCCCGTGCAGCTTCCTCAAGTTCGAGCGTCACATCGCATCGGAGATCAGCCCCTTTACGGACACGCGATCGACCCCGTCCGCCACCGAAGAAATCCTCGAAGATGGTGCCGCCGAAGACATCTCCGAAGGCTTCGAAAATGTCTCCGACATCTCGGAACCCGCCTTGCCCCTCGACACCCGAATGGCCATAGCGATCGTAGCGAGCACGTTTCTGATCATCGCTCAAGACCTCATAGGCTTCGGCAGCTTCCTTGAACTTGAGCGTCGCGTCCGGATCCCCTTGATTGGAGTCGGGATGGTACTTCACCGCCAGTTTTCGGTAAGCCTTGGCGATATCCGACGAGGTGGCGGACCGTTCCACCCCTAGGATTTCGTAGTAGTCCCGCTTGGCATTCGCATTCACTTGCTTTGGCCTTGTTAGTACGTATTCAATACCGACTAGAAAAAAGGGCCATTCGCTTATCCGAATGACCCTTTCGAAAGTCGACTTTCTGTGGTGCTACGGTTCAATGAAACCGCAGCCTACGCGAAGGAAACCTTAGCGAACCGCACCTTCAACGGAACGCTTCTTCTTGTCTTCCTTGTCGTAGGTGGTGACCAGGGCTTCGGTGGTGAGAAGCAGTCCGGAGATGCTGGCAGCATTGGCCAGCGCGGTGCGGACGACCTTCACCGGATCGATGATCCCTGCCTTGAGCATATCGACGTAGGCACCCTTGTTCGCATCGTAGCCGAAGTTGTGCGGCTTTTGGCCCACTTCGTCAGCGACGACACTGCCATCGATTCCCGCGTTGTCAGCGATCTGACGGAGGGGAGCTTCGAGGGCACGAAGGATGATCTCAGCACCGGTTCGCTCATCGCCACTGAGATCCTTAGCAGCTTTGGCGACAACATCACGGCATCGCAGAAGAGCAACGCCACCGCCGGGAAGAATGCCTTCTTCGACGGCTGCTCGGGTTGCATGCAACGCATCTTCGACGCGAGCCTTCTTTTGTTTCATGTCCGCTTCGGTCTCAGCGCCAACGCTGATCACGGCGACACCGCCAGCGAGCTTCGCAAGACGCTCTTGGAACTTCTCCTTGTCGTATTCGCTATCGGTTTGCTCGATTTGAGCGCGGATCTGAGCCACTCGCTGTTCGACTGCCTTGCGGTCTCCGCCACCTTCGACGATCGTGGTGTTGTTCTTGTCGACAACGACCTTCTTGGCTCGTCCGAGGTGCTCGAGCGAGATTTTTTCAAGCTGGATGCCGAGGTCTTCGCTGATGAAGGTTCCACCGGTGAGGGTAGCGATATCGCCGAGCATCGCTTTGCGACGATCGCCGAAACCAGGAGCCTTCACAGCACATACGTTCAGCGTTCCACGAAGCTTGTTCACCACCAGCAACGTCAATGCTTCCGCATCGACATCTTCAGCGATGATCAACAGCGGTTGACCAGCGGTGCTTGCTTTTTCGAGCAAGGGAACCAGGTCCCGCAGATTGCTGATCTTCTTATCGTACAGCAGGATGAGTGCATTCTCGAATGTGCAGCTCATATCCGATGGAGTATTGATGAAGTACGGGGAGACGTATCCCTTATCGAACTGCATACCATCGACGTATTCGACGCTGGTTTCCGCAGTCTTGCCTTCTTCAACGGTGATCACGCCATCTTTGCCGACGCGCTCGAGCGACTCAGCCAATAGACTGCCGATCGACATGTCGTTGTTCGCGGAGATGGCGCCGACGTTCGCAACTTCATCCTTGCTGCTCACTGGTTTGGCCAGCTCTTGCAACTTGGCGACAGCGACTTCGACAGCGCGATCGATCCCTCGGCGGATAGCCGACGGGTTGCTTCCTGCGGCGATGTTGCGAAGACCTTCCTTGAAGATGGAACGAGCGAGAACGGTTGCGGTGGTGGTCCCGTCACCGGCCAAGTCGCTTGTCTTTTGAGCTACCTCGACAACGAGTTTCGCGCCCATGTTCTCGAATCGATCTTCGAGTTCGATTTCCTTAGCAACGGTCACGCCGTCCTTGGTAACGGTCGGGCCGCCGAAGCTCTTGTCGATGATGACGTTGCGTCCGGTCGGACCCATGGTCACCGCAACTGCATCGGCCAACTTTTCGACCCCTTGCAGCATTCGAGCACGAGCTTGATCATCAAATAGCAATTGCTTAGCCACGCTTAGCAGTTCCTTATACTGAAGTTCTGGAGATTTGCGAAATTAAGCGAGCTTGGCGAGAACATCGCTCTCGCGCAGGATCTTGTACTCGACGCCGTCGACTTCGACTTCGCTTCCGCCGTATTTGCCGAAGATGACTTCATCGCCAACGCTGACACTGAGCGCTGCGCGAACGCCGCTGTCGAGCAATTTGCCGGGTCCAACAGCGACGACCTTGCCTCGCTGTGGCTTTTCCTTAGCGCTGTCTGGGAGAACAATCCCACCTGCCGTGGTTTCTTCTGCTTCCACTGGCTGAACAACGACGCGATCATCGAGAGGACGAATATTTACCTTGGCCATGTGATGCACCTATACGCTTTCTGTAATGAAATGAATTGTTTTGAAGTGATTGATTGATGAGGTAGGGGATGTTGACTGGATGAACTACATCATCCCGCCCATGCCACCCATGCCGCCCATTCCACCCATGCCGCCCATGCCACCCATTCCGCCCATGCCACCGTCATGGTCATGGTGGCCGCCAGCGGCTGGCTCTTCTTCCTTGGGAATTTCGGTGACGAGGGACTCGGTGGTCAGGAGCAACGCGGCGACCGACGCTGCATTCGACAAAGCGGTCTTCACAACCTTGGCTGGATCGATGATCCCTGCCTTGATCATGTCGACGTACTTGTCGGCGTTCGCATCGTAACCTTCGTTCTTGTCCTTCAGTTGCCGAACGCGATTGACGACTACTGCCCCGTCGAGGCCGGCGTTGTCAGCGATCGAGCGGAGCGGATAATCGAGAACATTCGCGACGATCCGTGCACCGAAGGCTTCATCGCCTTGGAGTTTCAGTTTGGCCAGTGCGGCTTCGCAACGAAGCAATGCTACGCCGCCGCCGGGAACGATCCCTTCTTCGAGGGCTGCTTGGGTCGCGGCCTTGGCATCGTCGATGAGGGCTTTGCGTTCCTTCATTTCGGTTTCGGTCGCGGCACCGACGTTGATTTGTGCAACGCCACCTGCGAGCTTCGCCAAACGCTCTTGAAGCTTCTCGCGATCGTAGTCGCTGTCGGTCGCTTCGATTTCACGACGGATTTGAACAACACGGCCTTCGATTGCATCCTTCTTGCCAGCGCCGCCGATGATCACGGTTTCTTCGCTGGTGATATTGATCCGCTTGGCTCGGCCCAGATCGCTCAGCTTGACCGACTCCAGGTCGATACCCAGATCCTTGAAGATCGCCTTGGCATTGGTGAGAGAGGCGATATCGCCGAGCATTGCCTTGCGGCGGTCGCCGTAACCGGGAGCCTTCACGGCAGCTACGCTCAGGATGCCTCGCATCTTGTTGATAACGAGGGTCGCCAAAGCATCGCCGTCGATATCTTCGGCGATGATGAGCAACGGCTTCTTGGCCTTGCTTATCGCTTCGAGGATCGGGATCAGCTTCTTGTTGTTGCTGATCTTGTCTTCGTGGATGAGGATGTAGCAATCTTCCAATTCCACGGTCACTTCGTCTTGATTGGTGACAAAGTGTGGGGAGAGGAAACCGCGGTCGAACTGCATCCCTTCGACGACTTCGACAGTGGTTTCGTTGCCGCGTCCTTCTTCGACGGCGATCACCCCGTCCTTGCCGACTTTGAGGAATGCTTCGGCCAGAACATCGCCGATGGCGGGATCGTTATTTCCAGCGATGGTGGCGACTTGCTTGATTTCCTTGCGGCTCTTGGCATCGATGCTCGTTGCCATTTTGCTGATTTCCGCGTTGACGGTTTCGACGGCCTTGGCGATTCCGCGAGAGAGGGCCATCGGGTCGGCCCCGGCAGCGATCATTTTGAGCCCTTCTCGGAAGATGGCTTCTGCCAAAACGGTCGCGGTGGTGGTTCCGTCACCGGCGACGTCGTTGGTCTTGCTGGCCGCTTCCTTGACCAATTGAGCTCCCAGGTTTTCGTACGGGTCATCCAATTCGATGTCTTCAGCTACCGTCACGCCGTCCTTGGTGATTTTTGGAGAACCCCAACCTTTATCCAGAACTGCGTTGCGACCTCGCGGTCCGAGGGTGCTGCGAACCGCTCGCGCCAGCTTCGAAACGCCAGCCAATAGGGGCTGCCGCGCTTCGTCATCAAATACCATTTGCTTTGCCACGTTGAACTCCTTGAAAGTTGATATCAGCCCGATTTGGCAGTCGAACTAGACTGGACGGGGGAGCAAGCAACCCGCGTGCCAACCGGCGAGGAATTTCGACTTGGGCTGTGATTCCCTGGGGTTTACCCATGTTTAATAGCCACCTAGCCCTTCGATAACTGCCAAAAAAGAAGTGGGGAATGGTGAAAGGACCGAAAGCCCTGGTGGGAGTTCTCAGCGGCTGAGAAAAGAAATAGGCAAGCGCACGATGGGCGAACCGATGAGATCCGTGATCCCTAGGTTTCCGTTTTTCCCATGTACTGGGCTGATTGGACACGCCAGCAGGCGATGCCGAGAAACACTGCGGCTCCACCCATGAGCCACGCGATGTGAACCCAGGGCGAAACGCCGTCGGAGACCAACTCCGATGTCTGCATCGATTCGTTGAGCGGGATATCGAGCCAAGTAGCCATCAGCGAACGAATTCGATAGGCAATCGTGAATTGGTTAATCACCGCCGGGATCCAGCCTAAAATTCCCTCCACCACCACCGCATAGAAAAACGCGAGCACCATGCTCCGCCGCTGAATCAGGACCCCGATCAGCGCAAAGAGCGATCCGTGGGCCAATGACGATAAGAGGCACAACGCCAACGTAACCCACCAAGCACGCAACGGATCGCTGAACCCTGCAAACGGGATCGTGATCGATGCCGCAACCCAGCCGCAAGTCGTTGTCCACAAGACCGCAACGATGTATTTGCCCAGCAGCATCGATCTCCGCCCCTCAGGACGCACCACCGAATAAATCCAGGTTTGCCCCTCCATCTCCGCATTCACGATCGGAGTCGCCCACAGAAGCATCCCCAAGATCGTCACGATCTCAGGTAGCAAGACAAAAAAGAGGATCGCCATGATCGATTGATAGTCGGGTGACCGGAGTAGTCTCTCGGGTGCAGAGAAGGCAACAACCAGGATCAATGACGATGGGAAGAAGATCATCACGATCCACAACGCGATGCGGATCGGTGTCAAAGAGCGAAACCACTCGTAACTTGCGACACCGACGATCCCTCGCCGCAAACGCGTTGCAAATTCAGGACTCATGTTGCGACTCCTGCGGACACCTTCGAGGAACCGCTTCGGTGAAGTGACTCACCCCGATGTCGCGATACGAGGATTCGGAACAGGCTGCTGATATCTCCTTCCGTCCCCGACACTCTCTCCACCAGCAACTCACCCGATGCAGACCACTGGGCCAGGCATTGAAACAGTTCGAGCGGTCGCTCGACGGTCAGGATCAATCGCTTCGCGTTGGAATCTCTGCGCAGCGAGTGGAGCCAGGGTTGATTGGACAATCGGACTGCGAGCGCATCTCGATTCGGAGACTCGACGACGATTTCCTGGGGGAGATCGGCGAGCAGACGACGCAATTCCCCTGCGGTACCGCTGGCCAGCAATCGTCCACCAAAGATCAGCATGAACGAGTCGGTGATGCGTTCCACTTCGTGCAAGACATGGCTGGCGAGCAAGAGACTCTTGCCACTGCGAGTCCACTCAACAAGCATTTCAGCGATTTGATAGCGCCCTACGGGATCCAAGCCATTGAATGGTTCGTCCAATATCAATAAGTCTGGTCGATGGGCGATGGCTTGTGCTAATTTGCAACGTTGCCGCATACCTAGTGAGTAGGTGTGAATCGGACGACTCTGTGCTTCGCCAAGCCCTACGAGTTCGAGGACTTCTATCGTGCGCGCCTTGGCATCCGACGAGGACCATCCGCTGATCGCCAGTTGCAGCTGAATCCAACGGGAGGAGGAGACCCCATGCACGAGCAAATCGCTTGCCGGACACAAGCCGATCCGCTGCAAAATACTCGGCGAGCGGTTGGGATCTTTGCCAAATACCCGCACATTTCCCAAGGTCGGGCGAAGTGCACCCGTCAACAAACCGATCAATGTCGATTTCCCTGCACCGTTGGGACCAACCAACGCATAGGCTCCCGGCGGCAGTTCCAGCTGCAGGTCGTTGACTCCGATGACGGTGCCGTACATCAGCGAAACATGTTCCAAAGTCAGCAGCGATGGATCATTCATGCCTTGAGCATCCTCGCTACTCTTCGATGAGCGATTATGTATCCGAGTATGGAGATCACACCCGCAACAATCCAAGGTCCCCACACAAAGGGTTCTCCTTGAGTCAGGCCGAAGATCTGCATCTGCATATACCCAAGCGTTTCATAGGGGGAAAACAGCATCCACGAATTGTAGTCGCCCAGATATTCCATTCTCTGCGGTCGTTCACCGCGACGCGCTTGATCGGCGAACCATAGGACTTGGTAGGAAACCGCGCCGATAATCCAAAACGCAAACCATGCGAATCCCGCATAACGGCTCTCTTGGGTCAACGCCGACATGGCTAGTGCGATCGCGGTTGTGGGGATCATCAAAACCAACGTCGCCAGCAGAATGCGCAACGGGATATCCCATGTGTGCATGAAGGCGGATGTATCGGTGGAAAGAAACAGACCTGACAAATAGATCAGCAAAGATGGGACTGCAGCCATCAAAAAGAGCAAGAAGTAGATGACTGCCGCCTTGCCCGCGATATATTCCCAGGGCGTGAGTGGCCTCGACAGATAAAGCAAGTATCCTTTGCTGCGCAGATCAAAGCTGATCAATCGGGGTGCTACCAATCCCAAGACCAGGATCATGCCGAAGGCCTGCGGGTAACGAAACAAAATGAATATCAGATAGGACCAGGCAAAGTGCCTGGCTGTTGCAGGATCTTCTCTTAAATTCAGATCGTCGATTCCCGCTCGTTCTGCTGCACGCTGGGTAGCAGGTGAGCGAATGAATTGGGTCATCGCCGAACGTGTAGCTGGCCTTTCGATCGTTTGTTCGAACAACGCGACGAAGATGCCGACGATTAAGGCAGGCGTGGTCATGAACACCAGGATGCGTTTCAACCATGGATTGCGCCAAACGAGCCGGATACTGGTCTCGGCCAGAACCAAAGATCGCGTCCAACGGGCAGTGCGAAGACCCTGCCACGGTCGATAGCCGACATCAAGAATTGGCATGTACCACCTCCTTGGAAGCGACCGCGTCGAGGAACGTCTGTTCTAAGGAGTTGCGGAAGGGATCGACACGCTGGACCAAGACGCCCGATTCGTTGCTCGCTCGCCAGATGGTTCGCAAGACTTCTGCTCCTTCGCCGTCCACGCGCAACTCGCCGGGGCCAACGCTGGTCGCGGGTATGCCGTACTTGTCGAGCGACTGCTTCAAAAGATCGGCGTCTGCGACGACACTGATTTGCAGTCCTGCCCGCGAGGGTCGCTGAAGATTTTCCAGGCTGTCGATCAATCGGACTTGGCCCCCTACCAAGATGACGACCGATTCGCAGACCCGCTGCACATCGTGCAGGATGTGAGTCGACAGCAAAATCGACTTTCCCTTCTCGCGAGCGAGGACCAGGATGCGTTCCAAGAGTTGCTCGCGCTGCGCGGGATCCAAACCTGTCGTCGGTTCATCGAGAATCAGCCATTCCGGGTCGTGCACGAGAGCCTGAGCGAATTTGAGTTTCTGTCGCATCCCTGTGGAGTAGGTGTCGACCGTTCGGTAGCGTTCTTGTCCCATATCACAAAAATCGGCCACTTCGTGCGCTCGTCGCAGAGCTTCCGTTTGCCGCAGTCCGGACAGCCTCGCCATCAATTGGATCGACTCGATCCCTTGCAAGCTTTCTATGTAACAATCGTCTTCCGGGAGATATCCGACATGGTCTCGCAGGATCCGCACTTGGCGAGGCCACTGAAAATCGAGGACTCGCCCTTCGCCTGAATCGACCGATACCAACCCTAGCAGCGATTTGATCAGCGTGCTTTTTCCTGAGCCGTTGGGGCCGAGCAACCCCACCACTCTGCCGGGTGGCAATTGCAAGCTCACATCGCGTAGCGCAAGCTGCCGGCCGTACCGTTTGGTTACTCCACGGATTTCCAGGATGGGTCGCATGCGATCGGAGGCACTGGTCAAAGAAAATCTAGGATGAGTTAAAGGAGTGTTCGCTCGGGAAGCAATTGAAATTGGAAATCTCTTGTGCCGATGTGGGTAAAAGTTTCCCGGCGAATTGCTACAATGCGGCAATGCTCTATTCGCTAATCAAACCGACGTATTGTAATTCGACTTCGCGTTCCGATGGATCCCAGTTCGCGGTTCGCCGAGTTCTTTTTGTAGCGTTCGCTCTGGCGATCATGGTTGGCCACCCCTCGGTGGTCGTCGGCCAGCAAGATACGGCTGCACAACCTACAGAATCTGCTAAGGGTGGGCCTGCCAAGGATGAACCTGCCAAGGATGAGCCGCAGGGGATACCCGAGCCCGCTCCTTCGGTCATTGCTGCGCAACAGCAGAGGATCGAAGCCATGCAGCGTGCGGCGGCTGCCACCGTGGGCGTCTTCGGCTTCGATGGCCAAGGGGGAGGAAGCGGGGTTTGCATCACTCCCGACGGTTATGTGCTCACCAATTTCCACGTTTCGAGCCCGTTCGGACATCGTATGCGATGCGGCATGAACGATGGGAAAATGTACGATGCCGTCGTCGCAGGGATCGATCCAACGGGTGATCTCGCTGTTCTCAAAATGTACGGGCGGGATGATTTTCCCGTTGCGACAATCGGCGATAGCGATCAAGTGCGCGTCGGGCAATGGTGCTTTGCCGCAGGCAATCCCTTTGTTCTCGCGACCAATTTGCAGCCAACGATCACCTATGGTCTGGTCAGCGGCGTGCGGCGTTACCAATATCCGTCCGGAACCATTCTCGAATACAGCGACTGTATCCAAACCGACACCGCCATTAATCCCGGCAATTCCGGTGGCCCATTGTTCAATGCCCGAGGGGAACTGATCGGCATCAACGGTCGCTGCTCGTTCGAGAAGCGTGGGCGGGTGAACGTCGGGGTCGGCTATGCCATTTCGATCCGACAAGCGATGAATTTCTTTTGGCACCTGCGATCGGGGCGCATCGTCGATCATGCCACGCTCGGCTTTACTGTCGCTACGGACAACAAAGGTCGCGTGATCGTAACCAATATTCTCGAATCGAGCGATGCTTATCGACGCGGCTTGCGATACGGAGATGAGATCCTTCGCATCGCCGATCGAGAGATCGCAACCACGAATCAACTCAAAAACGTCCTCGGTATCTTCCCAAATCATTGGCGCATCCCACTCCGATTTCGCAACGATATCGAAGTCGTGGATACCTTTGTTCGTCTTCAAAGTCTCCACCTTCCTGTCGAACTCGAAGAGATCGTCCAGGGGGAATCGAGCCAGGAACCTGCACCTCCTCCCCGAAACCCTCAAGACGAACCCAAGGACACAGACAAAGAGGAAGATGGGAAAAAAGAGAAAGGGCCTGTACGGGGTCAGAAGGCCAAGAAAGTCGATCGCTTGGCAGACCGTTACGAGAGTCGACGCGGTTACAGCAATTACTACTTCAACCGTTTAGAAATCGATCGCATCGTCGGCACCATCTCTCAACGTGGAGATTGGAAAGCAACCGGCCCGATGTGGAGGCTGCAAGGGCGAGTTGCCGGAGAGTCGACCGCGCTTGAAATCCTCACCGGGGATGCATCGATCACGGCCAAAGCAGGGGATCGCGAAGAGGCTGTCGGTTCCAAGCTGGGTTGGATCCCATGGATTCAGCAGCGTTCGACGCTGCCTCTCGGGTTGGGTGTGCGAGTCTGGCAACTGTGGCATCGGATCGGCCCACAAAAGATGGGCGAAGCTGTGTATATCGGACGGAGCCCTTTGGTGAATCGCGAGGGATTGTTCGATACAACACGTATCGCGATTGGGGAACTCGATGCGGTCGTCTATACCGCCCCGGAGAGCGGGTTGGTCGAGTGCATCGAATTGACCGTCGACAACCAAACCGATCCCGCCGAAATCTTTTTTGAGAAGTACCGATCGATCGACGGCCGCTCATTTCCTGCACAAATTCGACTCGCCTATGGTTTAGAAACACGGACCGCGATGGAAGTCGAATCGGTCGAGTGGAATGCCGCTCCTGCGGCGGAGGGAACCGATTGATGCGGATTGGGATGCTATGTTTGGCCTGGGCGATCTGTTTAGCTAGTGCGGTTTCTCTCGCCCCACACAACTGGGCTGCCGACGAACCATCGGTCTCGCCCGCACGGACTTTGGAGCAACTCGTTGTTCAAAGCGAACGCTCCATCGTCAAGCTTTATGGAGCCGGTGGTGCACGCGGGCTGGAAAGCTACCAGACAGGGATCGTCATCGGTGACGGCACGCTGATCCTGACCAGTTGGAGTACCGTGCTGGACGTGGAGAAAGTGCGAGTCGTCACGTTCGATGGTCGACGTCTCGACGCAGAAGTCGCGGGTGTCGATCCACAATGCGAACTAGCCCTCCTGCGAATCCCCGACGCTGGACTCCCTCCCTATGCTCTGGATCCTGAATTGGTTCCGAGAGTTGGTCAGCGAGTATTCGCGATCACCAACCTGTTCGGCATCGCGGCAGGCAATGAAGCGTGCAGTGCCCAAAAAGGAGTGGTCATGGCCATCGCTCCTCTGACCAAACGCAAGGGGTCCCTCAAGACTCTTTACCAGGGACGAGTGATCGTCATCGATGTCATGACCAATAACCCAGGAGCTTCCGGAGGGGCCTTGATCGATCTGTCCGGTCGGCTAGTCGGTGTCATCGGCAAAGAACTGCGGGACGAACAAGCAGGAATCTGGATCAATTACGCCTTGCCGGTCGACGTCGTGAAGAGTTCCGTCGATCGCATTCTCAGCGGACAAACAACCAGTAACGCCGCAACAACAGCAACTGTTTCCGAACCGCATCGATTGCTCGATCTCGGACTGGCACTGATCCCAGACGTCCTACCCAAGACTCCTGCGTTCGTTGATTGGGTGAAAGAGGATTCGATCGCAGCGCGGGCGGGTCTGCAACCCAACGACTTGATCTTGCTCGTCAACGAAGTGCGAGTCGATTCTCGCAAAGGGCTCGAGCGCATCCTCTCTTCGATCAATCGAGCCGACTCGTTTCAAATCCTCGTGCAGCGCGGTCAGGAATTGATCCGCATTCAGGTGCGTCCATGATAGTTCTCGTGCGTCGCTTGCTTGCTGTCTGCACTGCGATGGTTTTCGGCATGTTTCCCTGCATTGCCGAGGAACCGCCGTTGGAGATCCTCGAGCAAGATGCGTTTCAAGCGGCCGCACTTTTCGCTCAGGACTCGATCGTTCAGGTCGAAACCTTCGGTGGATCAGAGCTCGTTAAGGATCAATGGGTCGCAAGCGGTCCATCCAGTGGCACGATCCTCAGCGCCGATGGCTGGATCATCACCAGCACCTTTCAGTTCAAAGGGCAGCCCGCATCCATAACGGTCGTGCTTCCCAACCAAGAACGCAAGGCTGCGAAACTCGTCGGACGCGATCTGAGCCGCGAACTGGCACTGCTCAAAATCGATGTCGATCAACCACTCAAGCCGATTCAAATCAGCCCTCGAAGCGATTGGCAAATCGGCCAATGGGTCGTCGCCATGGGTAAAACTTTCGATCCGTCGATCGCTAGTTGCAGTGTGGGAATCTTGAGCGCTCAAGGGAGGATTTGGAATAAAGCGATTCAAACCGATGCCAAGATATCGCCGCAGAACTACGGCGGTCCCGTTATCGATCTCAAGGGTCGGGTGATGGGGATCCTGACGCCGCTCAACCCGGGAATTGTCACCGAAGGGGAAGTCGAGCAGTGGTACGACTCCGGGATCGGATTCGCCGTCCCCGCACAAGATATCATGCAGCGATTGGGTGAGATGCAACAAGGAAACGATATCTACCCGGGCAGGATCGGTTTCCGCTGGCGCGACATCGATGAATACGACAGTGCTGTGATACTGCAAGGAGTCACTCCCGGCTCGCCAGCAGCGAAGGCTGGGATTCGGGCGGGGGACAAGATTCTCGCCATCGGACCGGACAGCAAGTCATTGGCCCGAATCGAAAATCTTTCACAAATGAAACATTTGGCGGGACCGATGGATGCCGGCATGACGATGTCGATCTTGATCGAGCGCGATGGACAGGAGAAGACCATCGAATGCAAACTGGTCAAGGAGCTTCCGACCTACAGAGAGCCATTCCTCGGCATCCTAACGGATTCCTTCGAGACGCAAACACCCGGCAAAGTTACAGGTGTGATCCCTGCTTCACCTGCGGTCACTGCAGGGATCGCAGTAGGAGACGTAATCGTCTCGATTCAAGGCGAACCCATCGCTTTGGACTCACCTATCGATGCGCGTTTGGCATCGCTCGACTTCCGCGAACCGGTCGACATCGAAGTTCGTTCGAGCGAGGGAGTGGTCCGCAAGGTTCAGGTAAAGTTGACTGCATGGCCCGAGGATCCGCTGGAGTGGGATTATCGTCCAACGCTTCCCGATCCGTCCAAGGCTCCGAACGAAGCGGTCGATGCCGAGAGAGCCAACGCTGCGAAAGGAACGGTTCAGTTGCCCCTGGGCGATGTGAAGAACAAAGCCTTCGCGATTGTGCCGAGCAACTATGCGGTGAACGTTCCTCATGGACTATTGATCGTCTTCGCCGATGCTGGGCCTCAGGACCAAAAACTATGGACCGATGCTTGGGAAGGATTCGCGCGGGAGCATCGTTGGATCATCGCTGTTGCCCAGTCCTCTGAGGACAAAGGCTGGTCGTTCGACGAAGTGGAGATCGGTTTGCGTCTTCAATCGTACATGAGCAAGACCTATTCGATCGATCGTCGTCGCATCGCGGTCGGCGGGATCGAGTCCGGGTCGCTGCTGGCATACATCACCGCGATGCAAGCTCAGGAAGTCTATCGCGGGGTATGGATGAGCAATCCAAAACTACCTCCGAGATTCCGTATGCAACCATGCGAGCCTTTTAAAGCCACGCATTATTTTATCAATGGCGAAGAGAAGGCGGTCGATCGATTTGTCGATCTCGCCCGCAAGGCGGGCTACAGCGTCCAGCCCAGCGGTGCGATGTTCGAAACCGCGAAATTGCCCGAGTCCCCTCTGCTGCAACCTGTTCAGGGTTGGTTGCGATTGCTCGAGGCATACTGATGCCATCCCCCCGCGTCCTAGCACTCGTTTTCGGCGTCGTACTGTTGACCGCGGGAGTCACGATGCGGATCGCTCCCGAGGTGGGGGGCGGGCAACGTTGGCTCGCCACCGATACGCTCAGCAAGGTCGGATTGTTCATGGTCTGTGTCTGGTTGGCTTGGCCGGTCATTGAATCGATTCGCAAAACACCGGGGGGAGCGATGCTGTTGGTCGCATGCACTGCAGTATTCGGATTGTTCCTTTATCGCCCGAGAACGCTGCTGTTGACCGGGCCGTTCCTCGCGATCGCGATCGGAATCGCTTATTTGCGAGGTTGGCTGGGACGTATATCCAAAAGATGATTGGCCGGCCCAGGCTTGCTATAATCCGTCCTACCAATGATTCGCCGCTATGGCATCACCCTTCCTTCAAGGACCCTCCCGCATGAAGATCTGGAAGTTTTGTCTGCCTCTCGCATTGATTTGTACCGTCCCATCCTTAGCAATCGCGCAAGAGAAAAAAGTCGTAAAACCGGTGCGCATGGGTACCGGCATTATGACGTTCGATACCGTTCCCGGTTGGGGACTGCGGCCCGATGGCTCGTCGGCCATCGGACCGACCCACGGTTCCGTAGTGATCGACAAAGCGGGCAATATCTACACCAGCGCGGATGCAGGGGTGTTTGTCTTCTCCCCCGATGGCAAGGTCATCCAAAGTTATCTCGGTGATAACTACTCGCGACTGCACGATATGGAGATCCGAGACGAGAACGGGATCGAATTTATCTATGGCGCACGCAATGCGAATGCTGAGGGGGTCAAGTTCAATGCGGCCAGCGGCGAGATCGTGCTACGTCTGAAGTACCCCGAAGAGTCAGGTCTGCAACTCAAGCAATTCAATCCGACCGCAATCACCGTGGCGCCCAATGGCGATATCTATCTCTCCAATGGTTATGCGAGCAACCATATCTTCCGCTACGACAAGAACGGCAAGTATCTCAGTCACTTTGGCACGATGGGAAATGGACTCAAGGAATTCAACACCGCGCACGGCATGACTCTGGACACGCGATACGATCCGCCCCGCTTGCTCATCTGCGATCGCAATCACCAGCCCAAAGGGCGACTGGTCCACTACAGTCTCGAAGGGGAGTTCATCGAAGAGGTAGTGACCGGTTTGGGGATGCCGACTTCGGTCGCGATCCAGGGGGATTACGTCTCCGTTCCGGATCTGCATGGTCGCGTCGTGATTCTCAACAAGAACAATACCATCATGGCGGTGCTCGGCCATAATCCCGATCCCGCCAAAGGGGGTAGCTACAACATCCCGCAAGATCAATGGATCGAAGGGGTGTTCAGTGGAACGCACGGTTCCTACTGGGATAAGGAGGGGAACCTGTACGTCCAGGACTGGAACGTGTCGGGCCGCATCATGAAGCTCGTTCGAGTAAAGGGAACCCAGCCGTGATTCGAAGTCGAAAAATCCTTCTCGCGTTGTCGATTGCCACTGCACCTGCGTACTGCATTGCCGAGGATCGCTCCGACTGGACTTCGTGGCGTGGCCCCAATAGCTACGGTTCGATCGAACAGGGGAGTTTTCCAAGTCGCATTGATGCGGCGAAATATGTTTGGAAAACGGAACTTCCGGGCAAGGGATGCTCTACCCCAATCGTGCTGGACGGCAAGATCTACTTGACCGCGGCAGCCGACGGCAAGGACTCGGTCCTGT
>JBILVV010000217.1:0-7956 GCA_044370255.1 Pirellula sp. | reverse complement strand
ACGCCAAACACCATCTGCAGATGATCTGCCAACGCTACGGGAACCATCGGCATCACGATTCGGACAATGCCATAGAGTCCAAGTTTGGCCACCACGGACGCGATCAGTGCGGTGGAGTTGGGGTGAGCGGCTACATAAGTCGTGGGTAGCCATGTATGCAAAGGCAAAATCGCCAGCTTGATTCCGAAACCGAGCATCAATAGGAATAGAATCCAAGTCGATTGATTACTGGCGACCGCAGATGTCGACGTGGAGATGGTTTCGAACGCATACTGCGATAACTCGGGTAATGAAATCGTGGACGGCTGACTTAACCCACCCGATTGCGGGTTGACAGGAGACATCGCCAAGGCGATCAAGCCGATCACCATCGGAATGCTTCCAGCTAAAGTGAACAACAAAAACTTTTTCGCGGCCGGTCCAGGATTCTCTCCATTGCCCCAACCATGGATCAATAGAATCAAGGGAATCAGAACCGCTTCGAAAAACACATAAAAGGAAACCAAGTCCATCGCCAAGAACACCCCCATCAGCATGGAGATGGTCACGAGCAATAAGCCGATGTACTGAGCCAACCGGTTTTGGACTTGTCGAGTCGCCAGCACGATGGTGATGCAACCGACGATACCGGTCAGTAGAACCATCAGGGCCGAAATGCCATCGGCTCCAAATCGCCACTGCCATTCCAGAGGATGATTGCCAGAGGAAATCGGCAGGGTGAATCGAAACGATTCGGGTGCAAATTCGATTCGCGGGTCAATCCCTGAACCCGTCATCTTGATGCTCGCTTTTCCGGCCCCTGCGATGCCGAGATCCGAATCCGGCTTGCGGACTTCGAACATCAATAAAAGGCTTAGGATCAATGTCACAACGGATGCGGCAACACCCAGCGGAACCAAGTCCTTCGCGCGACGGCCCGCCATCAGCAAGACAATACCGCCTACGAGGGGAACCAAAATCAATAAGGGAATGACGATATTCATGATCACCAATGACTTCTCGTGACAATCCAAATCGCAAGGGCTGCGATGCCGATCGCGGTGAAAAAGCTGTACGTAGGAACCCTGCCTGTTTGAAGACGCTGTCCCGCCAGCCCAAGCCAACGAGGACTGTCCGCCACCACTTGAATGAAAGCATCCACGAAGCGATCCAACCAACCGCAGACTCCGGCAAACCACTCCATCGGTGCCACGATTACTCTCTCATAGAACCAATCGATGTAGAGTCGATTGCGTCCCCATTCAACAAAAGCCAGCCCATTGATCGGGGATGCCGAGGTACCCAACTTCGACATCCTGTAGCCCAAGGCGACCCCTCCCAAAGCGAGCAGGGCGGAAGCCACCAGTATCCAAAGTGGCTCGGAGTGTTCGCCGTGATGCAAGTACGGTGTCTCAGTGATGTAACCACCCAACCATCCCGTCGGCCCCAGCAACAAGCCGACCGATAATGCTCCTAGAGCGAGAACCGCCATCGGCATAAGCATCGTGTTGCTAGCCTCATGCGCATGAACACCTGCGGCTGCGGGGATTTTCTCCGCGCCGTAAAAAGTTCTGAAGAATGCCATCGAAGTATAAACAGCAGTTAGAAACGCCGTTGCAAATCCGACAGCGAGCAACATTCGGAAGTGATTGCCGACCAACGTATCGCTGCTCGCCTCGCTGATTACACCCAGGACGCTATCCTTGCTAAAGAAACCGGACAGTGGTGGAATGCCAGCCAATGCTGCCGCACCTATCGCGAACAAGATATGAGTTTTCGGAAGAACACGTTTGAGTCCTGAGAACTGTTTCATGTCGATAACATCACCCATCGCATGCATCACGTTCCCTGCCGACAAGAAGAGAAGAGCTTTGAAGAACGCGTGAGTTACCAAGTGGAACATGGCCGCGACAACGGCCGCACTCATCAAATCCTTCACAGCCCCTGCACCTAACGCCATGAACAGATAACCGAGTTGGCTGACCGTCGAATAGGCAAGGACTCGTTTCAAATCATCTTGGCACATCGCCATCCATGCACCGATCAAAGCCGTGATTCCACCCAACCACGCGACGGTGATAAGCACTCCCGGGGTGAACTCGGTCAACGGCGACAACCTCGCCATCAAGAACACACCTGCCGTGACCATCGTGGCTGCGTGGATGAGAGCCGATACGGGAGTCGGACCTTCCATCGCGTCGGGCAACCAAACATGGAACGGAAACTGCGCCGATTTTCCGATCGCTCCGATCATCAAGCACATTCCGATTGCCGATAGCAGCCATCCATGTTTTTCGGCGAGCACCGGTGCAGCATTGAAGATTGCATCAAAATTCAATCGGGCCAACCAGCCTTGTCCGGCCCCCGCATCGGTTTGGCCGACTGCGAAGCCCAGCAGCAGAATACCGAAGAGGAATGCGGTATCCGCAACGCGATTGACCAAGAATGCCTTCGTCGCCGCCCTTGCAGCGATAGGCTTACGAAACCAGTAGCCGATCAAAAGGTAGCTACACGTTCCAACCCCTTCCCAAAACGCATACATCATCAGCAGGTTGTGGGACAGGACCAACATCGTCATCGAAAAAACGAATCCGCAAAACACTGCAAAGTAACGAGCGTAGCCAGGATCGCCTCGCATGTAGTCCCGCGAATAAATGGCGATCATCGCTGAGATGGAAGTTACGATGGTGAGCAAAGTCAGACATAAAGTGTCCAATCGCAACGCTATGTCGAGATGGAAGGAACCGATCTGCAAATAACGGTAACCATCGTATATGTGTGACCCCTCGGTTCCTTGGCCCCGAAAAACCAACAAACCGATTGTGCAGATTGCTGCAACAAGCAGAGATGCTATCGCTGGTACATGAGCAATCGTCTTGTCTTTGCGAAAGGCCAAGACGGCGCAAACAATGCAACCCAAGAGTGGTGCGACAGGAACCATCCAAGCCAGTAAACTAAGCACGAGTGGTTGCCTCCGTCGAACGTAAGGGTTTTGAATGTACAGTCGTTTCCAGTGCTCCCTCGAGTGAGGATGGCACAGGGTTGGCTAACGGATCTAAACCTGCGGGTACCAACTTGGGGAAATCGTGAACCGGTTCTGAGACGGAACCATGCACCGAAGGAACCGCATCCTCAGCCTCTTTCGGAACGAGCGTTTCGCTCAGTTCGTCCCATGCCTCGACATCGAGCGTGGCTTTTCGTCGATACAGCGAAACCACCAATGCCAGTGCGATCGCGGCCTCGCAAGCAGCGACCGTGAGAACCATGATCGCCAAAATCTGTCCTTGGTAATTTAAATGGAGTCTGGAGAAAGCAATCAGATTGATGCTAACCCCTGCGAGCATGGTCTCCAGGGATAGAAACAGCAGGATCATTGATCGACGAGTCAAGAACCCAACCATTCCGATTGAGAATAGAACTCCTCCGAGAATCAGTAGATTCTGGGTGTTGGCAATGTTCATGATTTCTCCTCCGCTGGCCTTTGAGCCAGAACGATTGCGCCGATGGTGGCCACCAACAAGATGGTTCCCGCCAATTCGATGGCCATCAAATAATCGGTGTACATTGCCCGCCCTAAGCCTGCGGTTTTCGATGGTACAAAACTTGCAACCTGTTTATCGCTCATGTCCTTCGTCGGCATTGGGGGAGTCCCGTTGTCGGAGAGGGGCTGGGCTGCCAAGCTGTTGACACGTGTGGTGTCGATCTTGATCGGCAGAATCTCTCCCTCGTCTGCGACACTCCAAGTAATCGTAATGACGAGCGATGTCGCAATACCTGCGGCGAGCCAAGGCCTGGTCAGTTTGATGTCGTATGCACGCAGATTCGTCTGTTGTGCGAACATCAATACGAACAGGAAGATAATGATGGTTGCTCCGGCATAAACGATCATGGTCGCCGCCGCCACAAAGTATGCTTCCTGCATGAATAGAACACCGCAGGATGAAAGGACTGCAGTAGCGAAACCCAAGGCGGCGTGTACGGGTTCGCGTGCAACAACGAATCCCATCGCACCAGAGACTGCGAGTACAGAAAAACAAAAACGTATCAGTGCCGTGGGATCTTCCGAGGGAACAGCGGCAAACGCCAGAATGATCCCAACCCCAAACAACGCCATGCCGACCCAGTTCATGACTTTGTTTTTGACTACACCATATTGCATCAGCCAATACGCTACCGCTCCGAGGATTACGGATGCGAGCATCACCTTGGAAAAATGCCCTGGGAAGGAAGTCCCCGGCACCCTTGCCAGGTTTCCGGGATCGATCTGCTGCTGAGCCACGACCCACATCGATTCCAGAATGCGAGAAGGATCAAATATCACGTTGAACTGCGCTTTCCTGAAATGGTTTCTGGATCAACCGCGACTGCCGCGGCCTGGTGGAGGGGGAGATTGCCGGGCAGTCGCCGCAGTCTCCGATGCTGGGCCCAAAACTCCGCGATGCGTTCGCACAGGGTCCTTGCCGGTTTTGACCGTTTCGTCGAACACAGACAACAGTTTCTCACGATCAAAAATCATCTCTTGCCGTGAAAGACCGGTCAGGTCGTAGATGCTGGTCAATTCGATCGCGTCCACCGGGCAAGCTTCCTCGCACATGCCGCAGTAAATGCAACGGAGCTCATCGATCGTGAATGTCGCCGGATACTTGTCTCGGTCTTTCCAGTGGGGATCGTCCTTCGGAGCGGGTGCAGCGATGATCTCGATGCAATTCGCGGGGCATGCGGTTTGGCACATGTAGCAGGCCACGCACTTCACTCGCCCCTCTTCATCCCGATTCAGTCGATGCACCCCTCGATAGTTCGGTGGTATTTCCGGCTCGACTTCGGGGTATTGCCTTGTGGTCGCCTTGCCAGAAACCGCATGACGAATCGCTGTAGCAACCCCCGAAGCGATCGCGGGGAGATACAACGCATCGAGAATCCCCAGCTTCGGTTCCTCGCCCCACTTTACGGTCTTTGTTTTCTTCACGTTACTCATAGCTTACCGCACTCGTTTTGCGAACTCCGCTCTCCAACGCGTTCCAATGCCCCATCGAAGCATTGAATTTGACCGAGCTGTAATAGGCAGCCGCGATTGGCAATGCAGCGGTCAAGATCAGCAAATGCTTGGGCAGACCCAGCGATAGAACAATCGCAACTCCCACCAAGTGAACCAGACCCATCGGGATTAAACCTTTCCAGGCCAAGCCCATCAACTGGTCGAATCGGAATCGAGGAAGAGCCCAACGCAGCAGAATGATGAAAAGGACAACCATCGACACTTTGAAAAGCAATACCAACAACCCCAAAATCATGCCGAGCGTCGTCCCTCCCGTCGGATTCGGTAAACCGGGGAAGTGCCAACCACCAAAGAAGAGAAGGGCTGTGAGGAAGCTGACGGTCACGATGTGCGTGTACTCGGCAAGAAAGAACAGCACAAACTTGATACCGCTGTATTCCGTGTGGAATCCACCCACCAGTTCTTGTTCGCATTCCGGCAAGTCAAAAGGAAGCCGGTTGGTTTCGGCCAACGCTGCCGTGAAGAAAATCAATAGCGCCAACGGTTGCCAGCAGACATTCCAGTCCAAGATACTACCGGATTGAGCCTCGACAATCTTCTCAATATTCAGCGAGTGGGAAACCGCGATCACTCCGATGATCGACAGGCCCAACGGAATCTCGTAGCTAATGAACTGGGCACATGAGCGAATGGCACCATAAATGGAGTACTTGTTGTTCGAGGCCCATCCACCCACGATGATACCGTACGCCGACAGAGAACTGATCGCCATCATGAACAAGATGCCGATGTCGTTGCCTGGCTGCACGACGAATCGGAAACCACCCTCGTAATCGGTTGGAACCGGGCCGAAGGGCATGACCACCAACGCGAACATTGCGGTCATCAAGCTCATCGCGGGCGCTAGAAAGTACAGGGTCGTGTAAACGTGGTCGGGAATGACCTGTTCCTTGAGAAAAATCTTGATCCCGTCCGCAACGGCCTGCAACAACCCGAACGGTCCCACACGGTTCGGACCGATTCGATCCTGTACGTAGGCCGCGAGTTTTCTCTCGATGAATGTCATGTACAAGCCCAGCAGCGGCACCACTGCGAGGATGACTCCAATCGCAGCGAGTGTCGGCCACAAAATAGGCCATGATTCTTTTAGCCAAACCCACATCGTTAATTCAACCTCGTCCTACTCGATCCCTATTTGTTCTCGAACCGCTCCGGGCTCACTATTCTCGACCTGTGTTACGTCGCAGCCGTCGCAGGTTGCTGAGTGTACCTAGCTAATCGCACGCCTTGTTCGCCTAAGTCGCCTGCGGCCAAGACCGACAATTCCGGAATGGCATTCCCGATCTCCTTGCGGAGAGCCATCGCATTGAACAGTCCTGCTCGTTCGGCCAGTTCCATCAGCAATCGCCCATCCGCTCTCGTTTCCGCTGGCGGACGGATAGCCGCGTGAGTCGCTTGAGCCAAGCCCGCATGGTTGACGTACGTTCCGTCGCGCTCCGCGAACGACGCCGACGCGAATACGAAATCAGCGCGTTCGCTGAGTGGAGAGGGGAATATGTCTTGAACGATCAACAAGGATGGCTTGCCCACGGCGCTAGCGATGGCGTCGGTGACCCAGCCCTGCGGATAACCGCCGACAAAGTACCATGCTCGCGCATCGGGTTGCCGCAACAGCGACTCGAGCCGACTCACTTCTCCTTGGAACGATCGCAACACCGCCTCCACACCTACACGATTCGGACACTTCTCTGCACGGATCGTGAATTTCTCTTTGCCTGCAGCAGGCGGCTCACCCTTCGGTCCCTTGGGGTAACGATCATCGCTACCGACGACGGGCACCGGTCCCAACACCAATCGAACGCGACGATCGAGACCCTTGAGGAACGAAGCCAGCAAGTATGCTTCTTCCACCGTCATGAACGGAGAAAAGACGGCGACAAATCCGTTCGCATCCGACTTGATCTCGTCTGCAATCCGCTTTCTTGCTTGTTTCAAAGCTTCCGGCCACGGGTCTGCAAAACTCAGGTCCTCCGGTTTGCCGCGAGCATTGCTATAGGAACCCTTTGTACCAGTGACTGCACCGGAGTAACGTGGGCTCGAGAGGCGTCGCTCATCATGGATGTACTTGAAACCGAATCGTCCTTCATCGCACATGAAGTGACCTTGGGCCTGTGAATTCTCTCGAGGCCGCAGACGGTAAACCTTGTTCTCCGCTTGGTCGACATGAATGCTGCAACCGGTCGAGCATCCTGTGCAGACGCTCTCGGCATGCTTTAACCACCAGACACGTTTCTTGTAAAGAAAATCTTTGCTGCACAGCGCGCCTACCGGACACAGGTCGACTACGTTCCCAGCCAGCTTGTTATTGCAGGGTTCGTCGGGAAATACATCGATCTCTTCATGGCTACCGCGGGCGACCACTTGCAGTTCGGACGTGCCGCTAATCTCGCGGGTGAATCGAACGCAACGGGTGCACATGACACATCGATCGGTGAACAGCGCGATCTGATCACCGATGTGATACTTGTCCATTCGCTGGATCTTCGGCTCATCGAGCCGACTTTGAGCCTTGCCAAATTTGTAGGTGTAGTCCTGCAGGTAGCACTCCCCTGCTTGATCGCAGATCGAGCAATCGAGTGGGTGATTCAGGAGCAGCAACTCGAGAGTCATCTGCTGCGAGGTCTTCACCTTGGCGGAGTCGGTTCGGATGACCGTTCCTTCCTTGATGGGTGTTTGGCAACCCGGCACCAGTTTGGGGCCCATCGCCACCGTCCCATCAGGCTTGGTTTCACCCACTTCGACCAGACACATGCGGCATGATGCGACGACTGACAGGGACTCGTGCCAACAGTAGTGTGGGATTTCGACTCCCGCCTTGCGTGCCGCCAGGATGCAGTTGTCCTTGGGATCGGCATCGACTTCGATATCGTTGACCTTGACTTTGACCCCGGATCTTCGATTCCAGTGCGTAGAGGGATGAA
>JBILVV010000215.1:0-7957 GCA_044370255.1 Pirellula sp. | reverse complement strand
CATTGCGCAGGTTCGACAACTCTGATTCAACCAGCCTATTTTACCGGTGGATTCAATCGAACGCCAACCTTTTGCAAGCGGGCGACAACTGCTGCCTGCGACTCATTTTTGAGAACAGTATCGTCGAGATACAAACGGAGATACGGGGCGAATCGACGTTCTCCTTGAGCATCCGCTTCACAAGCGTCGGCAAGGGCTGTTAGATCGAGGCTCTCGTTGTTGCTGGCGATCAAAAGGCGGAGTTCGCGCAGAGAGCGAGTGAACTCCAGCGACTTGATCCCGCAACCTTTGATGTTGACGGTTTGCAAGCCCTTGAGTTCGGCGATGGTTCCCGCATCTTCGATCGGGCTTCCTGATACATCGAGTGTCCACAGTTTTTTGAGAGGGAGAATCGGCTCGAGCTTCTTGAACTTGTTTCCGCCTGCGTAGAGCGATTGCATTTTGACCATGCCGCTCAAGGAAGCGAGGTCCTCGAGTCCGTTGTTGGCGATGTGCAGATACTGAACCGCAGTCAGTCCCGACAGAGGTTCTAACGATTGGATCTTGTTCGAAGCCAAGTCGATCGACTGCAACAGTTTCAACTCTCGCAACGGGGCCAAGTCGGTGATCTCATTGTTCTCGAGATCGATCTTCATCAGGGACTTGCAGTGCTGGAGGCCCTCGAGGCTCTTGATTCCTTTCCCTTTTCCGACAACTTGGGAAATGTTCTTCACATCGTCGGCCGTGATCGGTTCGGCGTTGTAGCGCTTTTCGAAGACTTCTTTCCGAACGACGGCTTCCAACGCTTTGTCCGGAAATAGATCCTGTGCGACGGCAATGGGGCTCGAACCAGCAGCGATCGACCAGGCGACACCTGTCCAGGCAGCGGCTATCCAGCGAGCCCTGGAGCCGATTGCCGAAATAATTTTGCTAAGAAGAGCATTTGCCATGCGGCATGATATCGATGAAACCATCCGGAAGTCCTGTAGGGCAAAAGGGGGGAAGTGGGAGGGATTTCTAATTTATCCCAACAAATGGCTGATTTCTAGCGAGAAACGTCCTATCATAACCATGTTGAGATGCATGTCTCGTGGGCGACATGGCTTTTGGCTGAGGAACAACCCTTTGAAGATTTTAGTGACCGCTTTTGAGCCCTACGACCAATGGCGCTCGAATTCGAGTTGGGAGGCGCTCACCGAGTACCTCCGAG
This sequence comes from Pirellula sp., assembly GCA_044370255.1. Lineage (GTDB taxonomy): Bacteria > Planctomycetota > Planctomycetia > Pirellulales > Pirellulaceae > JBKCUI01. The sequence goes on along the minus strand of JBILVV010000215.1, from coordinate 6,768 downwards.
AGCATGGTTTGCCGCCAGGTGTCACCACACGCCGTTATCCCGTCGATTTCGACCAATTGAACGAGCGACTCAGCAAAGATCTCGAGCGAGGATTCGACTTCGTACTTCATTTAGGGCAGTCCCCGGGTTCCTGCGCCATTCACTTGGAGTCGATCGCGATTAATGTCGCTGGCGTCACTTATGCCCCTGGCAATTTGTTTGGCCCGATCGTTCATGATGCCCCGGTTGCCTACCGCACTCGCTGCCCCCTGAACAAAATGTGCTCCGAGCTTCATGATGCGGCAATCCCTGCGAGCATCTCGTATCATGCCGGAACCTATCTGTGCAATGCAGCGATGTATCTGTCGCATCATTGGCATGCGGTACGGAATCTCGAATGTTGTGTTGGTTTCGCCCATCTGCCACTGACTCTCGAACAGTCGATTGCCAGCGGCCGTGAAATGCCCGGTTTGCCCATCAAAGATTTGTCGCGAGCAATCCATTGCATGCTGAATGTCCTGCGAGGAAGTGCGACCGAAACTCCGCCGACAGTTCTAGCCTGATCGAAGATCGAAATAAGTCTTAGTTTTTCTCGGGGCTCTGTAGCCCCAAAGGTATCGTCTTCTCACTCGACGAATGTGTCGGCCTACTGTTACGATATATATAACGATTGCAAAAGCAGGGATGAGTAATCGCCTATCCGGAGAACCTTAGCCGCCATGGCGTTAGCCACGTTTTTTCGGTTTAGAATAGACGTAGTCACTGGATCCATTTCCCAAGAAATTAACAAATAGGTACACCGAAGTTGAGCGATGAATCGGATTCTCAGCGGCGAATGGTCGAGTCGTTAATGGCTAGCTATCGCGATGGCGAATGGGATGCGATGGAACTGGGGCAGCGGATTCTGCACGCTGCAATCGCCAGCGATGGGAATGTAACGCCGGATACCGATCGGGCGAAGCGAACGGGGTTTCCCGAGGTTATCTATGGTTCGGGAAAAACCCCCGAGTCGATTCTGGCCGTGCTGGATTCGCTCTTGCAGAAGCATTCAGAGATCCTGATTACTCGTGTTTCTCCTGAGCAGGCTCGTGTTGTCTCGGACACCTACCCATTTACACGCTGGAATCACTTTGCACGCACGATTCGGGTCGGTAGAACAGAGATGCCTGCGATTCCCGATAAGGTCGTTAGCGATTCGGTGGTTGGGGTCGTCACTGCGGGTACAACGGATGAGGCAGTGGCGCTCGAGGCTCGTGAAACGCTTGCCTGGATGGGTTGCAGTACGCTCTTGATTCAAGATGTCGGAGTCGCGGGTCCGTATCGATTGCTTTCTCGCGTTCCCGACTTAAAGCGATGCATCGCGATCGTTTGCGTGGCAGGGATGGAAGCGACATTGCCAACAGCTTTGGGAGGGCACGTGGCATGTCCTGTTATTGCGGTCCCGACCAGTGTCGGGTTCGGCGCGAGCATGGGAGGGATCGCTGCACTCCTAAGTATGCTCAATAGTTGTGCGGCGAACGTTACAGTCGTCAATATCGATGCAGGGTTTAAGGCTGGTTATATCGCTGGCCTGATCGCGAAAACGGCCATGCGCGAAAACGGCCATGCGCGAAAAGACGCAGTTACGTGAAATCACGCGCACGTTGCCCGCAACCTCTGCGAATCAATTCTGATGCGCTTCCCACCATGCATCGTGGGGCGCGCCGTCGAAGGGCTGAGTCAATTCCTCGATCTCGGTCCACAGCTTCAATTCGGCTGATTCGGAACCCTCTGCACGAGTCTGTTCGACGTCGGAGATGTCATCATCGAACCACATACCTGCTTCGATGGGTTCTTCTACGATGCGAGGCCGTTTGGCAGGTTGTCTGCGAGGCTTGATCGGTACGATTGCAGGCGGTTCGGCAGGAGTGTCGACGAGCACCACTGGATGGACGCTTACCACTTGCGGTGCGGGTTCGACAACGGGTGCCACGACCACCGGTTCGATAATCATTGGCTTGGCAGCTGGGACAGCTGGAGTATAGCCAGGATTGTACACGCGAGCTTCGCCGGGCACTCCTTGGTCGGGCAGCACGCGGACCTGGACGTCGATACTGTGGAACATGCGCATGATGTGTTCATGGCACGTGAACATGATGACTTGATGGCCGAGGGCTGCGAAGTCGCGGAGGACCTTCGCAGCATGCGTTGCTCGCGTGCTGTCGAAGTTGACCAATACATCGTCTAGGACGAGTGGCAAGGTAACGCCGCGTCGCGAATAGGCTGCAGCTAGGCTCAGGCGGAGCGAGATAAAGACCGCTTCGCGTGTGCCGCGACTGAGTACTTCGAGCGGTAAACTCTGCCCTCGTTCGTTGTCGATGCGCAGTGCATTCTTACCTAGTGGCGTCCAGACGCGTACGTATTTGCCGTCGGTAAGTTGTTTGAGGAACGTTGAGGCCTCTCGAAGTGTTTCAGGTTGTCGCTCGGTTTCGTAGACTTCGCAAACCTTTTCGAGCATGCAAGTCGTGACACCGAGCGTTCGCCAATGTGCAGCGCACAGATCGATTTGACGTTCCAGGCATGAGAGTTCGAGCTTTGCTTCCGCGAGGCGCCGATCTGCCGCCAATGTCTTCATCTCCTGCGAGATCTCTCCCTGTCTCTGGAGCAGTTGTCCGATTCGCTCTTCGGCGCCGCTGATACGACTGCCCAGTGTTTCCCATCGCTTTTCCAGTTCCGAGGCGCTGGAATTTTCGAGCATGCGAGCAACGGCATCGTAGGCAACATGCAGTCCGATCAAGCCCTTGATTCGATCGTCGAGGTTGCTGATCTCCGTCTCGAGTCGGAGATGATCGTTCTTCTTAGCTAGATGTTCTTCGAGTTGCTGAGGGGTCTCGACAGCGAGATCCGCGAGCATCGACTGGCGGGCACGTATATTGCGTTCCATTAATCGCCGCAGGAGTTTCTGCTTCTTGCCGAGCTCCTCGTCTTCGATTTTGAGTTCCCGCCTCTGGGCGAGAAACTGTTGATGTTGAGCGAGTGTGTTGACGAGTTCCTGCAAGCGTTGCTGTGGTGCTTCGATGGTATGGGTGGCCACTGGTGATGAGAGTGCAGCAACCTTGATCGAGGGGATGGTTTCCTTGCCCTTGTTGGATTCCGTCAAGGCGACATGAACCTGAGTCGAAAGGGCGTCCAGTTTTTGGACAGCGGAATTGAGTTCGATCTTGCGTTGGCTGAGTTCATCGTTTTGCGCCTTGAATCGCTTGCGAGTTTGCGACAGAGACTCGTATCCCTCGGCCAAGATACGAATGCTCTTGGGGGAGAGAGAGTCAGCCAAACCGATTTGCTGAAGTGTCTTCTGCCATTGCGAGCGAGCCGACTTCAGGCCGGATAATGCGTGAGCACCTTGGCGTTTCGCGGACTGCATGCGTTGTCGCGCAGCTTGTTCGTTGTGATACACCGGGAGAAGTGCTTCACAGGATCCGAGGTCGTGTTCGGCTTCGCGAAGCAATTGTTCCATCGAGCCGCCGTGGTCAGGAAGGGCTTGCGACAGATCCTTCTTTTCTTGTTCGGTCTTGCGAACCTGGGACATGAGGGCTTCCAATTGCGATTCGCACTCGTTGATGTCCCCTGCGATACCCCGTTCCATCGATTTCCACCACAGGTAGGTTGCCACCAGGACAATCAACCCGAGAACGGTCATCAAGACGCCGGTGTTTTGCGGATCGTTGTTGGGTGCCTGCAACATTCGGGTGGCTGCGGGCATCGAATTGCCGTTGTACCAGCCGAAGAAATTGTTGAGCCCCGACAGGAAGAGGAATGCTCCGATGAAAAATGGGATCGCCAGCATCAACACGCGTTCCCACGAGAATCCATCGTCGCTTTCGAGGTCGACCGAATCCCCTTCGAGTTCTTCGCGATGCTTTACCAGTTTGTCGAGTCGTTCCTCGACCTGTTGGTATTTGCGAATCGCTTGGATCCGTTCACTCGCATTGCGGATCGCTTCTTGCAGGTCGTCTGCATTGCGAACTGCGAGGAATTCACCGATCTCTGCGTGCAGACGTTCGGCTTCTTTGCGGTCGTTTTCGATTTGCTGCCGCGCTTGCTTCAATTGCATTTGATGCATGCGCACATCGCGAGCGGGACCGGCCAGTTGCGTAATGGCTCCCCGAGACAACTCGGGTAAATTCGTGACGCGTTTGTCGCTGAGCAGGGCTTGTAGATCGGGTTCGCTCAATCCAAGACGCTTGGCGTCCTCAATCAGTTGGTCTTGGGTTTGTCGAAGCTCGGATTCGAGTCGCTGGATTTGTTTTTGAAGTTGCGAGATCCACGGTCCTTGCTCGGCGGCTGCGTCGATTTTGCTCGAAAGAGCGAGGATGTTCTTGTTGACCGGCAGATCGTCCGCTCGTTTGCGAACGGCGCGTCGTTGGTCCACGAGGCCTTGGATTTGCCGTTTCTTGTCGTCGATTTGAACTTGGATATCGCCAAGATTCTTCATCGCATCGTCCGGCAGATCAACGCGAGCATGCAACTGGGTCAGTTGGTTGCGAAGCTGCTCGCGATGGAACCAAGGCTCGCGAACTTGGAGGGAAACCTCGATCGATTTGGCTTCGACTTCCCATTGGGCAATGCGTTGTTTCAGTTCGTCGATTTCATTTTGCTGATTGCGGCGATGGGCAGCGAGTTCACCCCAACGTCGACCGCGAAGCGTATGTTGCTCAATCTCGTCCCGCAGCTTTTCTCGACGCATGAGTAGATTGGGCATTTGGGCGTGATCGTCGTTGGCTGCTGCCAATTGGGCACGCGATGCTCGCAGCTGGCGAATTACATCCACTAAAGAGACACGGTCTAGACCGCTGGACAACTTGTACAATTCATCGGCTGCGGCTGTATCGTCGAGCGTGCTCAGTTCCTGGAGTTCACGAAGGCCGATGGCAAATACGTTCGTGAAGATCGATTCATCCACGTTGCCCAGTAAGGATGTCAAACGATGTTGACCTTGGGTGATACCATCGCTGCTGGTGACGGTCAGTTGGCCCGCGACCGTCGGGTCATTGAGCGTTGCTCGGCGAGCAATCTCGTAACCACCGCCGGGGCCGGTAACGCGAATGGCTCCACCCGGTTTGCCGCCATGGACGGGTGGCAGGTATCGCTGGCGACGTTCCGAAGTAAAACCATAGAACATCGTCCGCAGGAAATTCATCAGGGTGGTTTTGCCCGCTTCGTTGGGACCGTAAAAAACGGTCATGCCATCGGGCATCGAGTCGACAGACAGCCCCGACCAAACGCCAAAGCCATCGATTTGAATATCGCGAATCCTCATCCTCGAGTCCCTCCGAAGCGACGCACAGGCGCCAACAAATCCAACTTGTGTCCTCGCAACATATCCACCCCAAGCAATGTAGCTCGATCCAATGCAGTCGTGGTTGATACAGGATCTTCATTTACCAACATCGCATGCCACGCCGGAGTACCCGGTGTTTCGGATTCCACGATCGGTTTCAAGTTCAGGTTGCGGCTTGCAGCCTTGCGTGTTTCCTCCGCGGTGCGGAGGAAGTCGCCGAGAATCGTGTCTTCTTCTTGCCATTTCTGGGGATAGGCCTTCGGAGAGAGCAGTTCGATCTCCGTAGACCAAACGCTGCATGCACCGTGACCATACTCTCGACGCAGCCAGACCAGAGTCTCGTCGATGGCTGCTGGTGATACCATGTTCATGTGCTCGAGGTTGAGTTCGACACGCCATCGAACGATCAGATGATGCGTGCCATGTTCGCTTTGCAAGCGGGCGATACGTTTGCTCATCAGTTCCCGCATGTCGCGTCCCAAGGCAAGGTCTTCGACATCGAGAGTCTGAGTGATGTAGCGGAAGGGATCGCAATCTCCGGTCGTGATTTGAGCGTCATGATTGCCATCGACTTCGATCATCCAATAACCGTGTTCACCTTCTTCGGCGAATCCGCGTCCCTGGGTCGTGCCGGAAACTCGCATGTGAGGGGACTCGCCATGGAGTACTTGGCGAGCATGGGGGCCTCCCAAAGCCCAATAGTCGATCCGCTCCGCCATCAGAGCATCGCGGTCTGCTTGTCCATGTGACATCGCAATCACATAGGTATCGTCGGTATCGACTTGGAATTCGGCGGCTCGAATCGATTCGCGACCATCGCTTGAGCGGCCCAGGATCGTGGCGAGTGGAAAGCCGTTCCGACGGAATACGAATGCTTCCACTTGTTTCTTGGAAAAGAGATGGACGTTGTCGGGTAGCAGCACGGCATCGGGCCATCGGTCGGGATCATCCACCGTTCCGCCAGCCCAGTAGACATCGATCTTGCGTTGCGCAAGTCGCTCAAATTGCTCCATCAGGAACGCGGGGCCGGCGGCACCACAGGAGATTGGGTTGAGCAAATCGCCGGTCAGGAGTAGGAAGTCAACGTTTTCGACAATCGCCGCTTCAAAGACCGCTTCGGCAGCCTTCCAGGGCGCGTCGGCGAGGGATGCTTTCAAATGTTCTGGGAGATCGGTCAGGTCCTGCATGGCCCTTTCCAGATGAAAATCCCCAGCGTGCAAAAAGCGAATCGATTCTTTGGCCATGAACCACCTTCCCTGTGGAACTACGTAAGAAATGCCAGCGGCGGCAGTTTAGTGGAATTGGACAGGGTGTGCCAATGGCGATTTCTAGTGTCGGGAATATTCCCGGCACACTTCGGAATTTAGCCAGTGCTCTACGCAAGAGTGCTCTGCGCAAGGACAGGCACTGCTTTCCGGCGGCGTTTTGCTAGCGATCGTGTGCGAATTCGGCGCAATGCATGTCCCAGT
>JBILVV010000214.1:0-7968 GCA_044370255.1 Pirellula sp. | reverse complement strand
CTTCATTCCATAATGCTTGGCCGCGGCCGAAAACAACAGTGAGTCACTGATTCCTTTGCATGCCTTGAGAGCGATACCCGAATAGCCTTGTTGTTTCGCAAATTTCAGCATCTCCAAGTCGGTCAGTGATTCGTCGATCACCACAGGCTTCAGGCGGCTGACACGATGCATGGTGACTTCTTTGCGCTGTCTCAAATCACGGAGCATCGGTTGTTCGATGTAGTGCAGTTTTGCGATCGCTTCGCGGCATAGCCGGTCGAGCCGCTCGATGAAATCGATCACGTAGTCTTCGTTTTCGCATGCTTCATTGAAGTCGAGGGAGTAGGAAAACGTTTTGCCGGGTGCCGTTCTTGTCGCGATGCGATCGATCTCGACCACGCGCCCAACGTCTGCATCGAGATCTTTGCCAGTCAATTTGATCTTGAGGTGAGTCAATTGTTGCTGACGAATCCACTCTTCGAGGGTTTCGGGGAGGCCATCACCTATCTTTCGATTGAGATCATCCATGCTCAGCGGATCGAGGGAGCCGACCAAATGGTACAGTTCAAGCGTTGGCTTGGCCCGTTCCGACACGACATCGGCGAAATGCTTTCCAACGAATTCCGGCCCGAGCCATGTCGAGAGGTCTCCGTGGATCATTTCGGGAGTCAAACAGTCGAACGCATTTCGATCGTTCAATCGGCCAAAAGCATCGTGCAGCGCGATATCGACGGGAGAGAGTGCGAGGGCGATGGCCAAATCCGGAATCGGCTCGGACAACTTCATTGCCGCTTCGAGTTCCGAAGCGAGTTTCTTCGCGACTACTGTTAGTTCGGCGGCAAGATGAAGCGGATGCGGGGCAGCTTCCAGTTGCGTTGCGGCGGCAGTGATCCGTTCGGCCAAGGCCACGACGGTTCGAAGGACTTGTTCGGGCGTCAGATTCGTGCTCGGCCACGCCCACGCAGTCCCCATCGTCATTTCGCCAAGGCCATGCGCAGTCTTCTTTCTAGCCTTATCTTCCAGGGTGATGGCGGCCCGGAAGACCGTCACATCATTGACGACTCGACCTCCGAATTTGAGTGGAAATCGATAGGCGAAGTGAAACTTTTCCGACTCGGCCTCGGCGACCGAAACCTTGGTATTTTTAGACATGGCTAATCAGTTCTCATTTCACCCTTGGCTGGTGAAACGGTGGATGAGGATTCAACGGTTCCATAGCATACGTTGGCACGGTCGATGTCCGCAACCTTCAAGCCTTGGCTTCTAGCTGTCTGGCGACGTATTTTGCCAGGATATCGCTCTCCAAGTGAACACGGCTCCCCGTCTGGAGGGTTCCGAGCGTCGTGACCGCGAGCGTGTGCGGGATGAGAGCGACGCTAAAGTGCGAGTCATCGGCATCGACGATTGTCAAGCTGACGCCGTCGACAGCGACAGACCCCTTACTGGCCATATGCCGCATGAGGTGGAGTGGCCCGCGAAAATAAAGGAATCGCCAATCCCCTTCCTCTTTTCGTTCGATGACTTCCCCGACAGCATCGACATGGCCGGTTACAAAATGCCCCCCCAAACGATCGCCAGCCTTAAGGGATCGTTCGCAATTGACCTGACCGCCGGTGGAGAGATCCCCAAACCGAGTTCGCGAAAGGGTTTCTGAACCGAGTTCAAAGCTGCATTGGGAGTCTTGGATCGCGACAACGGTAAGGCAACAACCCGAAAGGCAGATACTATCCCCGATCGACACCCCTTCGATCAAAGGTCCCAAATCGAAGACCAGTCGCTCTCCCGCTCCGATATCCAAGCGTTCGACGAGCGTGACCATCCCTTCGACTAATCCTGTAAACACGTGGGATTCCCCTATCGGAACATTGTTTTTTGGCGACCTTCTAGCCAACTTGCGAAATATCGTACAGAATTCTGCCCGATCTGCACATCAAAAACCATTCTTACCCCAATCGAGCAACAGTCATGAGCTTGATCGAACACATCCAAGGGCGACAAATCTTTGATTCCCGAGGCAATCCTACTGTCGAAGTGGAAGTGCGACTGGTGGATGGATCTCATGGCCGCGCCGCGGTTCCCAGCGGCGCCAGCACCGGCGCTCACGAAGCTTGGGAATTACGGGACGGTGACAAGTCGAAATACATGGGTAAGGGTGTCCTCAAAGCCGTCGAGAACATCAACACCAAGATCACCGATGCCCTGATCGGCGCTGATGCCTTGGACCAACGGGCAATCGACCGAACCATGTGCGAATTGGATGGGACCCCGAACAAGAAAAACTTGGGGGCCAACGCAATCCTCGGCGTTTCGCTGGCAACAGCAAAGGCCGCGGCTCAATTTACCAATCAGCCGCTGTATCGATATCTGGGCGGTGCAGGTGCCCACTTGCTCCCCGCCCCGATGTTGAACATCGTCAACGGTGGACAGCACGCCGACAACTCCGTCGACGTCCAGGAGTTCATGGTGATGCCCCTTGGTTTTGATACATTCACCGATGGCCTGCGGGCCGGAACGGAGATCTTTCATAACCTGAAAAAGGTTTTGTCGGAGAAGAAACTCAATACCGCCGTGGGTGACGAGGGAGGCTTTGCTCCCGACCTGAAGAGCAACCGCGAAGCCCTCGACTTGATCATGGAAGCGATTCGCCGTGCAGGTTACGAGCCTGGCAAACAGATCTTTATCGCACTCGATGTCGCCGCGACCGAGTTCTATGACGAGAAGACCAAGAAGTACACGATCGACGGCAAACAACTCTCCGGAGACGAGATGGTCGATTTCCTGGCCGATTGGGTCAACAATTACCCGATCTGTTCCATCGAGGATGGCTGCTCGGAAGACGATTGGGATTCATGGAAGAAACTGACACAACGTGTTGGAGGCAAGGTTCAATTGGTCGGCGACGATTTGTTCGTCACCAACACCGACCGACTACAACGCGGTATCGACTCGGGAATCGCCAACAGCATTCTGATCAAAGTCAACCAAATCGGTACGCTCACCGAAACGATCGAAGCGATCCAACTCGCTCATCGAAATGGTTACACCAGCATCTCAAGCCACCGAAGTGGCGAAACCGAGGATGCGACCATCGCCGATCTGGCGGTTGCGATGTCAACTGGCCAAATCAAAACCGGGTCGGCATCCCGATCCGACCGCATGGCAAAATACAATCAACTGCTCCGCATCGAGGAAGAACTCGGTGAAGGAGCGAGATACGCAGGTCCGTTGTTCCGCCGACGATAGGAAACGAAGTGCCCCGTCGAGACGATATCCACAAGATCCTCTTAATTGGTTCCGGCCCGATCGTTATTGGGCAAGCATGCGAATTTGATTATTCCGGAACGCAAGCGTGCAAAGCCTTGCGTGAGGAAGGCTACGAGGTGGTGCTGGTCAACAGCAACCCCGCCACCATTATGACCGATCCGGCTTTGGCAGCCAGGACATATATCGAGCCTTTGACCTGGGAGATCGTGGCGAAAGTCATCGAACGGGAACGCCCCGATGCGATTCTTCCGACACTCGGTGGCCAAACAGCTCTCAACATCGCGATGGATCTCGCAAAGCATGGAGTGCTCGAGAAATTCCATTGCGAGATGATCGGTGCCAAGCCAGAAGTCATCCATAAAGCCGAGGCGCGCGATGCGTTCAAGTTAGCCATGGAAAAAATCGGCATGGAGGTGTGCCGCGGCGATGTTGTCCACACGATCGACGAAGCTCGCAAAGTACTTGCCGAAGTCGGTTTGCCATGCGTCGTACGACCTAGCTTTACGATGGGAGGAAGCGGATCTGCAATCGCTTACAACCGGGACGAGTTCGACTCGCTGGTGCAAAACGGGCTGACCCTTTCGCCGATCTCCGAAGTACTCATCGAGGAGTCGATCCTCGGCTGGAAAGAGTACGAGATGGAGGTGATGCGAGACAAGGACGATAATGTCGTCATCATCTGCTCCATTGAAAACTTTGATCCGATGGGAGTCCATACCGGCGATTCGATCACGGTCGCACCGGCGCAGACGTTGACCGATAAGGAGTATCAGCGGATGCGAGACGCGAGTCTCGCGATCATTCGCGAAATCGGTGTCGAGACCGGCGGTTCCAACATCCAGTTTGCCGTTCATCCCAAGACCGGTCGCATGATCGTCATCGAGATGAATCCGCGGGTCAGTCGCTCCAGCGCCCTGGCGAGCAAGGCAACCGGATTCCCAATTGCCAAAATCGCCGCCAAACTCGCTGTTGGATTTCGACTTTGGGAATTGCAGAACGATATCACTCAAAAAACACAAGCCTGCTTCGAACCGACGATCGACTATGTAGTGACCAAGATTCCGCGTTTTGCGTTCGAGAAATTTCCCGAGGCCGACCCGACGTTGACGACGCAAATGAAGAGTGTTGGCGAAACGATGGCCATCGGTCGTACGTTCAAAGAATCTTTCCAAAAGGCTCTTCGGGGCTTAGAGGTAGGCGCGTTTGGATTTGGATCGGATACCAAGGACTTGTGGTATACCGAACGCCGCCCCGACGATGAGGAAATCCGCAGCAAGTTGTCCCGTCCCAACGCCGATCGCGTTTGGTTCTTGCGGTATGCCATGCTACACGGCATGAGCAACGAAGAAATCTATTCCATCACCAGTATCGACCCATGGTTCCTCGATCAACTCCGCGAACTGGTCGAGATGGAACAACATCTGCGACAAATCGGCTCGCTGAACAAGATCGATGCCGCAACGATGCGACAGGCCAAGCAATTTGGTTTCTCCGATCGACAACTGGCGACGTTGCTTGCCAGTGATGACGATGAGATTCGAGAGTGGCGAAAGCATCGAGGCATCATTGCGACATTCAAATCGGTCGACACCTGCGCCGCAGAGTTTGAAGCATATACCCCGTACTATTACAGCACCTACGAAAGCGAAGATGAAACGCCCCTCAAAGCCGAAGGCAAGAAGCGGGTGATGATTCTCGGAGGGGGGCCAAATCGTATCGGACAAGGAATTGAGTTCGATTATTGTTGTTGTCATGCCAGCTATGCGCTGCGCGAGATCGGCATTGAGTCGATCATGGTCAATAGTAACCCCGAGACCGTCAGCACCGATTACGATACGAGCGACCTGCTGTTCTTTGAGCCACTGACAGCCGAAGACGTTCTCAATATCTACGATCGAATGCAGCCCGATGGTGTGATTGTTCAGTTCGGAGGCCAGACACCACTCAACTTGGCTCGTGCCCTCGCCAACTCCGGTGTGCCTATCATCGGAACGAGCGTCGAGACCATCGAGGATGCTGAGGATCGAGAGAAGTTTCAAAAACTGATCCATGATCTGAACCTTAGGCAACCTGCCAACGGCATCGCACGCAATATGGCTCAGGCTCGAGAAGAAGTTCAGAAGATCGGATATCCATGCTTGGTTCGACCTAGCTTCGTGCTCGGGGGACGTGCGATGGAAATTTGTTATGACCATTCCCAGTTCGAACGGTTTGTCGCGGAGGCCTTTGTCGTTGCTCAAGGACAACCGGTCTTGATCGATCGATTCCTCGAAGATGCGACCGAAGTCGATGTGGATGCAGTCTCGGATGGCGAGGATGTCGTCATCATGGGGATCATGGAACACATCGAAGAGGCGGGTGTCCACTCAGGCGATTCAGCCTGTGTCATGCCACCCTTTTCGTTGACGCCCGAAGTAATCGATGAGATTCGAAAAGCCACCCATGCGATGGCACGGCGATTGAAAGTTATCGGGCTGATGAATGTCCAGTTTGCGGTCAAGCTCGAAGACGATGGACGCAACGTTGTATACGTGCTCGAAGTCAATCCGCGAGCCAGTCGCACCGTCCCCTTCGTTGCGAAGGCGACCGGCGTTCCGATCGCTAATATCGCTGCAAAAGTCATGGTTGGTCTAAAGCTGAAGTATATGGGAATCACCGGTGAACCGATTCCGCGTAGTATCTCCGTCAAAGAAGCGGTCTTTCCATTTCGCAAGTTCGCGGGTGTCGACATCGTGCTCGGACCCGAAATGCGATCGACCGGCGAAGTCATGGGGATCAGCGACGACTTTGCCATCGCATTCAACAAGAGCCAAGTAGCTGCCGGTACGGTACTCCCCAAGTCCGGGAACATCTTCTTGAGTATCGCATCCCGACAACGTGCAGGAATCGACAAATTAGCTCGTCAGCTCCACGAAGCAGGCTACAAATTGCTTGCGACAACGGGGACAGCGTTGGAAATCGAACGGGCTGGCATTCCTGTCGTGCGGATCAAGAAGCTCGCGGAGGGCCATCCCAACTTGATCGACTATCTGAAGAACGACGAGGTATCGTTGATCATCAACACTCCAAGCGGCAAGGGAGCTCGAACCGATGAAGGACGCATCCGAGCGGCAGCAGTGCAGTTCGGCGTTCCCTGCATCACAACCCTATCGGCAGGCAAAATCGCTGTGGAAGCAATGATGGTCGCTCGGGAGAAGGAGATGGGAGTTCTATCGTTGCAAGAAAGATTTGCCAAGGCGGATTGAGATTGCAGACGGCAGAACGTGATCGCTGACGGGGGATAGCGTTTGCCCAGAGCCAATAGGTTTATGCTGATCGCTACGTGGGGCGAAAGAATTTGATCGGGATCTCGCTGTGCGGATCCTCTAGGACGATACCGATATTTCCCTCAAGCAAGTCATCTAAATCTCGGCCGACGATCTCGGCACGCCAACCTCGCAAGAGAGCGGGTGGATGGGTTTGATCCGCATCTCGATCCAACCGGTAGAGAACGAAATCGCGCAAGTCTTCGGAGGTAGCCACCAGCATCGGCGCAATGTGCTTGTGATGGCAGATGAAGGCCATGGCTGCCGAGAGGAACTGCGTCAACATGCTCGCTGGCTGCCCTTTGCCGTAACGATGTTTCGTCGGCCAACTTGGTGGCGGTTGCGATGCGGCCTCTTCGATGATCTCTGCAAGTTCGGGGATGAGTTGCTTTGTGTTTCGATACTCCATACCTCGCAACGAGGCGACTCGGCGAGGATCGGCAGTACCTCTTCGAGCAAGCTCGATCATCAGATCGTCCCGGAGGATTTTTCGAGCGGGAATGTTTCTTTGCTTCGCCCGTGCGTCCCGCCAATTCCAAAGTGCTCTGGCGATGCTGAGGGATTTGCCGGAAAGGGAGGAGACACCGCTGAGACGATGCCAGTTTTCGCTCGATTCGAAGTCGGAGAGTTCCTCTTGCTTTCGTTTGGTTTCCTCCATCAGCCACGGTAGTCGACCATGCTTGTGCAATCGCTCCGTTAGATTGCGATGGATGCGAACCAAGTCGCGCACATCTTGAGCCGCGTACTCTAATTGCTGTCGGGAGAGTGGACGTCGACGCCAATCGGAGCGGGTTTCTTCTTTGTCTAAAGTCCGGCCGACCACCCGCTGAACCATCTTGGCGTAGGATGCAGGATACTCATAACCCAAGAATCCCGCCGCGATTTGGATATCGAAAAGGTTCGGAATCAGTTGTCCGGTAGCCCGATAACAAAACAGGATTTCTTCGCGCCCTGCATGGACTACCACCGTGCGATTAGAATCGATCAACAGATCCCAAAACGGAGACAAGTCCTCGCAGTCCAAAGGATCGATGATCGCAATTTGGTTTTCGGTAGCGACCTGAATCAAGCAGAGCAGGGGACGATACGAGTCCTCAGAGACAAACTCGGTGTCGAAAGAAATCAGCGACTCTCGCGCGAGATCCTCGCAGAATTGCTGGAGAGCGGACTGCGTTCTGATATAAAGGAATTCGGTGGCCAACCCCAAAACCTGTCTGACACAAGATCGTGACGCAAAGATCGAAAGCCGAAGTTTTAACCGCTAAGCCAGCAAGCGACAACGACGCGCAGGGGCCATGCGATCAATTTCCTCGATGCGGCCTTTTGGCGAGCGCAGCCCTTAGGGACGAATGGGACATGGCCGTTCGTGCCGGAGTCGATTGGATCGACCTAAAAAATCCCTCAGCGGGGCCTCTGGGCA
>JBILVV010000213.1:0-7971 GCA_044370255.1 Pirellula sp. | reverse complement strand
CTTATCGGTATTGGTGCTGATGCCGTAACGATTGTCTTCGACGATAAAGACGATCGGCAGTTTCCGTTCCATCGCAAACGTGATCGCTTCATAGAATTCCCCTTGGCGACTTGCAGCATCGCCGGTGGTGGCTATGACAACGTTGTTCTTGCCTTGCATTTGCATTCCCCAAGCGACACCGCATGCTGGTAGAAGATTGCTTGCTGTCGGTGTGGGAACGCTCCAAATGTTCTTCTCGCGGCAACTGGGGTGTCCAGGCATTTGTCGGCCGCCACTGCTCGTCTCCAGTTTCGCAAAGTAAGCCTTAGCCAATTCGAAGTTGGACATTCCCTTGGCCAGCATCATCGCACGGTCTCGGTAATACGGAAACAGATAGTCGTCCTCACCGAGTTGCATGGCGATGACGGCCAAGCTCTCGTGCCCCATGCCGGCGACTTGGAACCACCCTTTTCCTTGACGCAGCAACACCCCTTCGCGTCGGTCCCCTTCGCGGCTCAGGTACATCAGTTTGAGCAAATCCAATTTGTTGTAAGTCATTCGTGAACTTCTTTGGCTCATGGCATGAACTCCCAAACGATCCTTTTTTAACCTGTTTTTTTAACCTGTTTCGGGGTCGACTCGTACGACGAGAACCACTCAACGGGCGTTAACTTTGGCCCCTTGAGAACCCTGAAAACCAGGCTATCCGGCCCCAAGGAAACTATGTCAAGTGCGGTTTAGTGTCCTTTAGGACGCGTTGAAGGCCCGATTTCAAAACCTTATCTCAATTTTTACCGCTCGGCAAGGTGGTCCTGGTGACCGAGGAAGAATAGGGGATATAACGACTGTGTAATGGGCGATTTTGTGCGATTTTTGGGGCGAAAGAATCCTTCAAGCGACGTGAATCTTTCCGAATTCGCAGGGGGATGAGCTTTGATGGGCTTGCCGGGGGGCGATTTGAAGTTGCAGGTTCACAGAATCCGGTCTGACCGCTTGCCTGGATCCGTTGTCAACGGTGATGATATGCGTGCAACTGCTCCCCGTTCTCAAAAAGGATTCTCAGCATGTGTGAAGCCGACTCGTTTGAAAAAGATCTTCAGAAGTACTCGAGACGCGACCTTGGCATTCTGGCTGCGATTGGAGTGGGGGCATCGCTGTTCCCGATGCCTGAAGATGCTTTGGAGGTGCAGGAATCCGAAGTAATGATCGACTCGCCGGACGGTAATTGCGATGCCTACTTCGTAGCACCCTCGAAGGGGGCTCATGCAGCGGTTTTGGTATGGCCTGATATTTTTGGTCTGCGACCGGCCTTTCGACAAATGGGTAAGCGATTGGCTCAATCGGGTTACAGCGTGTTGGTTGTCAATCCTTTTTATCGAAAGCAGAAAGCGCCGACCGCTGCCCAGGGAACCGCGACTCCATTTCCGGAGGTGACTCCGCTGGCCCGCTCTTTGAACGAAACCACTCACGTCACGGACGCGAAGGCTTTCATAGCATGGCTCGACAAGCAACCGCAGGTCGATACCAAAAGGAAAATCGGCACGATCGGTTATTGCATGGGGGGAGCGATCGTTTTCCGCACGGCTGCGGCCGTACCGGAACGTGTAGGAGCGGGTTGCTCTTTTCATGGTGGAGGATTGGTGACTGAGAACACCGACAGTCCGCATCTATTGATTCCGAAGATGAAGTCGCAATTACTCATAGCGATTGCTGAGAACGACGATCAGCGTGGCCCTGAGGCAAAAAATATCCTCAAGCAAGCCTTCGCCGATGCGAATCTCAAAGCTGAGATCGAAGTGTATCCAGCGGGGCACGGATGGTGTCCACCCGATACGCGAGTTTACAACAAGGACCAAGCCGAACGGGCATGGAGCAGGATGCTCGCCTTGTTTGAAGCGGCGCTCGTGTGAGAAGAATAGGGCCTAGCGGGCCAGGAAAGTGGGGGGTAGGCACTGGGCGTAATCGCATGGGTACTTTCACAGCACGATTGCAGAAGTCGCCACACTGCCGAATGTTCCGATTGGTCTCAAAATAACGCGCGAAAGAAAACCATTCAATTTCCTAGTGCCTCTGTCCGATAGCACGATTCTCGCAAGAAGGCGAACGCGTCGAACGAGGGGTTCGGCTGCATGAATCTACGGAAGGTGGTTCTCCATCAAGATTCAGGGGTCGCGATTGATGTCGCTTGATTTGATGAACGCCATGATTGGATGCCTATTCCTTGGCATATGGATATTGGTCGGTCATATTATTGCGTTGGATTACTTTTAGCCACCAATACGGTTTGTAGGGCCGATGAAGCCTTTTCCACGTTTGAAGTTCTGCGGTTTTACCCGCGAGATCGATGTTGAGCATGCGATCCAGGCGGGTGCTTCGGCTATCGGTCTGAACTTCGTGCCCAAAAGCAAACGGTACGTTGATTCGATTACGGCGGTGCGTTTATCACAAATCGCCAAAGGTCAGATTCAATGCGTGGGGGTGTTCGCAAATTCAACGGTGGCCCACGTGGCACAGCTCGTTCAGTCAATCGGTCTGGACGCCGTGCAACTGCATGGCGCGGAGGGGCTTGAGTGGTTGGCGAGCGCGCGAACCCACGAAGGCTTGGCGGGGATTCCACTGATTCGGTCCCTTCCCTATCGGGGGAATCTGGATGATCCGGCGATTGCCCAGTGGTGTCGCGAGGCAAACGATCCGCAATCCGTGCTTTGTGCGATCCTTGTCGATGCCTATGACTCAGCGCTACTCGGGGGGACAGGAAAAACAGTCCGCTGGGATTTGCTTTATCCTCGTCCGAAAGCATTCTTTGCAAGCAAACTAAATGAGCTGGCGCCCTTCGAAAACGAAGCCTTAGGAGCCGCTCCGTTGATCCTTGCGGGCGGGATCGATCGGCACAATGTTTCGCAGGCATGTCGCAGGGCGCGACCCGATGGGATCGATTTGGCATCGGGGATTGAAACCGAGCCAGGAATCAAGGATCGGGATGCTATGTTCGCCGTTGCGGAGTTGGTGCATGCCTATTTCGCGCAGGGGCAATCCGATAAAAGCTAACGCGATCTCTACATGCGTATTCGAAATTTTTTCCCGGTTGGACAAATTCTCTAGTACGCGGACCAAACGTGTCACTGCTGGCTACGATCCTAGAGGCGTAGTTGTGAAGCCTCACGGGAGGCGTTAGCATTATGTCCGTCGAAGGATTGTTATCTTCACCACAAACGTTTAGGAGAATGTATCGTGGCCGCATCTTCCGGAAAAAACAGCAGTAAGCAGAAAAAAGGGGACAAGGGCGGAGCACCGGAACCGGTTACGGGGCTGGAGCAAATTCTCAAACGCGAGCCTGGTTTGAAGACCACGCTGCAGCAGATTGAAAAGCAATTCGGTGAAGGCTCCATCATGCCTTTGGGTGGGGAAACGCAACTGAAAATTGAAGGGATCAGCACCGGCTCCCTGTCGCTTGATATGGCACTTGGTGGTTTCGGATTGCCACGCGGGCGAATCATCGAAATCTATGGTCCTGAATCCAGCGGCAAGACGACTTTAGCGCTGCATGTTTGTGCAGAAGCACAAAAGGCGGGGGGGATAGCTTCGATTATTGATGCCGAGCATGCCTTCGATCCAAGCTGGGCAAAGAAGCTCGGGGTCGAACTCGACTCCCTGTTGGTCAGCCAGCCGAGCAGTGGCGAAGAAGCGATGCAAATCACGGAGATGCTCGTCAAGAGCAACTCGGTGGATGTGATTGTCATTGACTCGGTCGCCGCGTTGGTGCCGAGGCAGGAACTCGAGGGTGAGATCGGCGATACGCACGTCGGTTTGCAGGCCCGATTGATGAGTCAGTCGATGCGAAAATTGACCGGCGCGATCGCGCGCAGTAAGACCGTCGTCATCTTCATCAATCAGATCCGCGAGAAGATAGGTGGTATGAGCTACGGATCTCCTGAAACGACTCCTGGTGGTCGAGCGTTGAAGTTTTACGCATCGTGCCGTGTCGATGTGCGCCGAATCGGACAATTGAAGGATGGCGAAGAAGTGGTCGGCCAGCGTGTCAAGACGAAGATCGTCAAAAACAAAGTCGCGCCACCATTCCGCGTCTCGGAATTCGACATGATGCACACCAATGGCATCAGCTACGAAGGTGATTTGATCGACATGGGCATCTCCCACAAGATCATTTCTAAGAGCGGTGCTTGGTTCAAATACGGTGAAACGTACATTGGCCAGGGCAAGGAGAAGTCCCGCAACTACTTGATGGAAAACAAGGACGTGGCTCGGGAGATCCGCGATGCGATCGTCGCAGCTGGTGGCTATACCGGACCGGAGGGGCCAGCAGTCGCCGAGGAAACCGAAGAAGTTACCGCGGACTCGTAAGCAAGGCTTCTCTAAACCGGTGAGTACTCGCTTGGGTACTCGCCAGCTTCTACAGACAATCTCAACCCGAAAAGTGAGTGAGGGAATGACGGTCCGTCAGCACAAGAGAAACAATGGTTGCTTATCTTGCCTTTTGGTCGCTAGGTTCTGGTTTGAGGTCCTGGACACAGCGGAATCCGCAGTGGTTGCTGGCCGTTCTCACTTCTCCATTGCCTCGCGTTCCGACTAGGTAGCGGGTGCAGTATAGATCGCTACACAGGAACGACCCACCTCGATGAACACGTTTTTTCTGATCCGGTTCCCTAGGATCAAAGGATGCATCCGGCCCCTGCGGATTGCGTGTGACTTTGCCGGTGGAATGCAGGCGGGCATAATAATCGGGGCGATACCAATCGCTGACCCATTCCCAAACGTTTCCTCCCATGTCGTACAATCCATAGGGGTTGGATTGGTACTGCCGAACTGGTGCGATTCCTACGAATCCGTCCGCGCCGCTATCTCCGCCTTGTATAGGAAATCTTCCTTGGTAGATGTTCGCTTGATACTTTCCATCTGAGAGCAATTCATTGCCCCAAACATAGAGTTGTCCCGACTTGCCTCCACGTGCAGCGAACTCCCATTCGGCTTCTGTGGGTAGCCGTTTGCCTGCCCATTTCGCGTAGGCTTCTGCATCTTCGTAACATATTTGCACGACGGGGTAATCGTCTTTTCCATCGATCGAGCTAGCTGGTCCTGTTGGATGTCGCCAGTCCGCGCCATGGATGTAGCTCCACCATTGAAAGTAGTTATCAAAGGGAACAGCGGTGGGTGTGGGGGCGAAGACGGTTGAACCGGCGACGAGGTTTTCTTCTGGAGCGCCGGGGAACTCCTCCGCTGTCGGCTTCATCTCCGCAACCGTGATATAACCTGTTTCGTCCACAAACTTTCGGAACTGAGAGTTGGTGACCTCCGTCTCGTCCATCCAAAAACCGTCGACGTATACACGATGGATCGGACCAGCGTCTCGAGTAACGCCTGGCAGCCCACAAAGCGATTCGCTGGCGTGATCGCTACCCATTGAGAACTCGCCTCCTGGGATCCATACCATACTTTGGGGATTTGGCCCGTTTGGTCGGGTGGTGTTTTCGCGTGTTGGGTGGAATGCGGTGCTTCGGGCGAGGGTTTGTTGTTCTGCCTCAGTTATCGAAGAGTCCTTGTATACCGGTTTGGTGGATTCGTCCTTCGCAGCATTGGGAGTGCATGCGTTCAGCCCGAGTAGTCCTGCTACGACAACGAGAAGACTGGCGCCCCTGAATGATGCACGAGTGCGAGCGAGGTATTTCTGCACTGTAGAGAAATAGGTCATTGAGGGTTGCCTAGCGTTCTTTTAGAATTTTGATACATCGTTGAGCCCTGGAGAGGAATTCGTTTTTGCTCTCTCCTTTCTCGAGGTAGATCGGGGTTCCGATCGAAATGGAGCTCAAAAGGGGGACAGGGACGAACTCGCCTCGGGGGAGTATTCGATTCATGTTGTCCATGTAGACCGGCAACAGTTCGAGATCGGGTCGCTTTTTGGCTAGGTAGTAGAGACCGCTTTTGAATTCCCCCATTTCTCCATCGGCTGCCCGGCTTCCTTCGGGAAAGACGATCAGCGAATACAAATCTCCAATCTCTCGCAGCATCAAATCCACGGGGCTTTGGTGTACCTTTATTTCCTTGCGATCGATCAGAATCGCATTGAAGGATCTAGCCAAGAACCTCCGGTAGGGGCTTTGTCCCCAATAATCCTGAGCAGCAACGGGGCGAGTGAACTGACGCAGGGGGCCAGGGAGAGAGGCCCAAAGCACGACCGCATCAAGGTGACTGGTATGGTTGGCGAAGTAAACGCGTTGACAGGTTTCTGGCTGCGAGCCAATCCAACGGACCGTGAATCCGCTGACGAGTTTCGCGACCATCGCAATGGTTTGACCGGTCAATCGGCACCATGGAGAAGGCTGCGATGGCTCGTTCAAGGAGCGTTTTCTTATTTCAGCACTCGACAAAACGGCCAATCGTAGACTCGTTTCAGAAACGTGTATGGGGGCTCACGGTTAGGTTAAGTTGGGAACGCCCGACAATTATGCAGGGAAACGGACGGAAAATCAAATGAACAAAGGGGATGAGATCCTACGTCGATTCGCAATCATCCGGTAAAATCGCCAAACTTCAATACTCGCATGGAAAGCTGTTCTCATCGGATGACTCAACTTGGATTCACGGTCAATTGGCTTCAGGCACTCATGCTTGCCTCGGAAAACGCCACCGCTCGGCGCGTTCGTCCGTGGATGACTGACATTGCTCTCGTTGCGGCTGCTGCGCCGGGAAGTGGTCAACTCGAAGCAGCCCAACGACTGTGGGATTATGGAGTGAGCCAAGGATTGGTTCCTCTTCTGGAGAACATACCTCTGCGGCAATCCCTTTTTCGATTCCAAGAAGACGAATCTTTTCGCTTCTCGCCGAGCGTTCCCGTTTGTCGTTTGACTCAAGTCGATGAATTCCTCGCTTTGCTTGGTTTCATTTCATCGGACCAATCATGGATTGCAGAGGTCACACTGTCGGATTGGACGAATTTGCTCCGTCGCGAAGCAGTGCGCCTTGGAAAGGGCCTTAACGTTCAAGCGATTCCGAACTCCAATACCGTGCGGGTTCCATGCACAGCACGATGGAACAACACCTCTTGGAGCATTCATTTTGATCAGCCTGATTGGTTGAGCTTGGAGCCTACTGAGATCCTCCAGACGCCCAGGCCGACTTGGGACGTCATGGAATCCGCGATGCTAGACTCCTTGGCATTCGCCAACGGAAGTTTTAAGACGCCACCTAAGCTAGTATTTCCTCCTGCAGATCCAATTTGGATGAGATCCGTGGAATCACTTTACGCGTGGCATCGATCGATTCTCGTCACGAACGATGTGGGACTGAATCCATGGATGCGCCGCACGTGGGCTGCTGTTTGGCCGGTTGTTTATAGGGAACGAAATAAACTTCGCGGCGAATGCGATTTGGTTGCGCTCAAGAAGGAAGTGGCGGAATGTTTCGGTTCCGTTCCGTTGCTGACCGAGTGGATGTTCATCTTCGCTCGCTTGGCCTGCGAAATGCTCTATGAACGCGGATTGGGGATTGCGGCGGACTTTGTTGATGAGTTGTCCTAAAGGTCGACTTGTCGCGATTCATCAGCGAGGTCATCGAGCATACTTTGCAGGACTTCTCGAAGGGTCTTCATGATCGGATCCTCTTCACCGCGTGGAGGTCGGTCGGCGGGAACCGGAATCGCTTCACCGATTCGTAAGACAACCTCTAGCGGCCCATGAACGTCGGCGCGATCGGTGAGGTCCTCTTCCAATCTTTCGACAGTCTCCAAGATGCGGGTATCTGTTGTGGGAGCGGAAAGATAATCGGGCGGATACGATGCCACCTGTTGTGCCAAGTAGATCCGCTCGAGATGCTTCCACCGTCGATCCCGTTCCGAGGTGGGTAATTCTCCAGTGGTCAATTCCGGAACGATCTTTGTGCGAAGGGCCTTGATGCGAGGGATCAGCGTCCCGCTAGTGCTCTTGCCCAGCCATTCCGTTTCGATGGGTTCGAGCAAGTGATCGACTAAACGTTGCTGCC
>JBILVV010000211.1:0-7996 GCA_044370255.1 Pirellula sp. | reverse complement strand
CCTATAAATTGAACCCATATCCTACATTTTAGCGAACCGGAAAGCTGTCGGGCAGACAACCCGCCTTGCAGCGGTTTGCACTTTGGAACCAAGGGATATCGCGTATACTTCTGGCCTTAACATTCAGGAACCACAAGATTTTGCAGCCACGAATGGGCGGGATCGATCATGCGAGTGATGGTAGTCGGAAACGGGGGGCGGGAACATGCCCTGGCTTGGAAACTCAAGCAATCGCCCAGAATAAAGCGGCTTTGGATCGCCCCGGGAAACGCAGGAACGGCTCAGGAAGGGGAAAACGTACCGATTGGAGTCGACGACATTCGAGGCTTGGTTGCATTTGCCAAGAAGGAATCGGTCGATCTGGTCGTCGTCGGGCCGGAGTTACCCCTGTCCCTCGGGTTGGTGGACGCTTTGGGAGAGGAGCGAATCCGTGCATTTGGTCCGTCGCGGGCAGCGGCCCAGCTCGAATCGAGTAAGGTTTTCTGCAAACTGTTGCTCCGACAGGCCGACGTCCCCACCGCCGAGTGTCAAATCTTTCGCGATGTCGAAAGCGCAACACGATACATCAAATCGCGTTACGCCAACGATCGCGAACGGACCCCGCTGGTTGTGAAAGCTGATGGACTGGCTAGTGGCAAAGGGGTTATCGTTTGTTCCTACAGAGACGAAGTACTCGATGCGATCGACCGAATCGGTCGCAAGCAAGAGTTCGGACGTGCGGGTGCACAGATGGTGATCGAGGAACGCCTCGAAGGTCCCGAGGTCAGTGTCCTCGCCATCACCGACGGCCGTACCATTGTGCCTCTTCCATCGGCCCAAGATCACAAAGCAGCCTATGACGGCGACACCGGACCCAACACAGGAGGTATGGGCGCCTATTCGCCAACGCCGATCATGACCGACGAACTTCTGGAGACGGTTCAGGACAAAATTCTTGTCCCTTCGATCCATGCGATGAAACGGAATAGAAAGCCATTTCGCGGAGTCCTCTACGCGGGTCTCATGCTGACCGCAAGCGGTCCCAAGGTGCTTGAATACAACGTCCGCTTCGGAGATCCCGAATGCCAACCCCTTTTGATGCGGCTCAAGAGTGATCTTCTTGATCTGCTCGAGGCGACCGTCGATGGCAATCTGGATTCCATCGACGCTCCGGAGTGGGATCCACGCCCTGCGATCTGTGTCGTCATGGCGAGCGCTGGGTATCCCGGTTCTTACGAAACCGGTTCGGAAATCACCGGCCTGGATGCTGCAGATAAGGTCACCGACGTCAAAGTTTTCCACGCGGGAACGCAGTTGAAAGACGGAAAGGTTCTTACCAGTGGTGGACGCGTGTTGGGAGTGACCGCGATGGGAACATCCCTGGCGAATGCCAAACTGCAGGCCTACAAAGGGGTGCAGGCCATCCGGTGGCCAGGCGCGTGGTGTCGCAAAGATATCAGCGACAAGGCTGCCACCTACATCGAGCAACTCGCTGCAGAGTGATCGATTCTAGAGGCGAATAAAGATTTTTTTCGATTCGAGGATCCAGGCGATCAAGTAAACTGCGGCGATTACAGCCAGCAATCCGACCGCAACCCAGATAGGTAAGGCATCCCCTGGAATCTTCAAGCGAACCAAATCGATCGCGTATCCGTGCAGGATGTAGCAGATAATCGCATTGCGTCCTAGTGTTCGAAACCAGGGAATCGTATGTCCCCATGCATCGATCCAAACTAGGAATCCGAGAAACATGGCCAGGGACAATCCCGCAGCGAAAAGCTGGTAGGAAACCGAACCGGCCTTTTGGCTCATCATCCAATAGTTCCACGCGCGTTCGATCGGTAGTGGCGGCGGCACAAAAGGTGGCTCGGCGACATAATCACGCAACGCAATCGACGCCTTAGACTCTCGACCAAGTACAGGACTCGTTGCTAATTTCTCGAACTTCGCACCCTCGACGATCATTCGATCGAAACGTCTCGTCAAACAGGATGCAGCATATCCGACCAGCATGAATGCAATCGCTACTGCCATCCACGGAAATGCCAACGACATCCAAAGCTCGTTCGGTGCTGCAGAATGGCTGACCCGCAAATAGTAATCGCCCGCCCACAACCCGAGCATGGATGCGGTGGACCATGTGAGAAACCCTAACGGTCCTCCATCGATACCGCCAGGTTCGGCATGTATCCAATGAAAGTAGAACACGTGTGAAAGGTAGATGTGCAGTGAAAGACTACTAGCCAACCACATCCAACGAATCGGCCACCGAAATGGAAGTACAGGAAGCAACCATAGGGTTGTCCACGCAATATGGTTCAAGGTTTGGAACCAGTCTCGTTTCCAGACCCTAAACCAGAAATCCGAATCCTGAAGGCGTTTAGAAAGCTCGGGAGTATCAAATGGAAAATAGACAACGAACGCCACGAGCATCAACATCGCGCACCGTCGCGCGAATCGAAGCCAGACACCCCTGCGATCCGCGGTATCCCTTCCCTGCATTCGCGACCAAACAATCGCGATCGCAAAACCGACCGCGAACAAAAAGTTGGGCATGATCGTGTCGGCGTAACTGCAGTAGTCGTTGGTATGCTTCAATATACGCGGTGCACATGCATAGCCGCCAAGAAAATTCACAACCATCATCCCGGCGACTGCGTAGCCGCGAAAATGATCTAAGGATGCTAGTCGAATAGAAGAACTGCATTCCGTAGTCATACCGAATGTCCGATCAATGAAGCGGTTCCTGTTCCGCTTGAGGATTCGACTCCCAAACACGGTACCGTTGATTGACCTCCAGGTCATGGTGAACAGAACGGATACCACTCGGCCACTCGATTTCCAATCGATCGATCTTCTGAGCCTTTCCTAGTCCCAGGAAAATCCATGGCTCGTTGCTGCATTCAAAGCCGTTTCCGGCTAATCGCTGATGCGTCCAGCCATCAGTGGAGACAAAGACTCGAACGGTCGCACCAATCGCATCACGTTCCGAAGCGATACCGATCAATTCCACAGCGACCCATGAACCATCGGACTTAGAATCGTTTCTGAGGATCGATAATGGATGATCTAAATGCGTGACATACCAATCGGGTTTGCCATCTCGATTGAAATCCCAGATGCCTAAAGCTCGAGACAAGTAGGTTTCGGTGAAGAACGGTCCCAAAGCCTCCGATGGATACTCCGAAAACGCGTTTCCATGTTGGAGAAAAACCTGAGGCTTCATCTCATACGGTTGGCCAGCGGCTCGATAGTCATCGACATGCCCATTGACAACGACCGCATCCTGCCATCCATCTAAATCTAGATCGATCAACTGAGCACCAAACCCGAGTGTTTTCTTCTTGGGGTCGATCAGTTTATAGCGTCGCGATGCATCTTGATAGAAACCGGATGACTGCAAGTAGAGGGCGTTGTATTCGTCGATAAAGTTGGTCATGAACAAATCGAGTTCGCCATTTCTGTCCACATCGGCACATCCCACTCCCATGCTGGCTTGAGGCTTCCCTTGAATATCGACAGCGCATCCCCTGCGTACGGCTTCATCTGCGACGGAAAATCGTCCAGCCACCGAGGGGTTTTCGCGGCTCATCAGCAGGTTATTCGCTGACATGTCGTTTGCGATGTAGATGTCATTGCCGAAGTGACTGTCAAGGTTTCCGACAATGATCCCCAATCCCCGTCCATCGTCGAGTTCCAGTTGCCATTGGGAATTGGCGATCGAAAAACCGCCCCGGCCATCGCTCAGGTAAATAAAATCCTGGGATGCCGGAAATTCTGTGGGGCGACAAACTTGAGGTACCCCATTCTTGTTCAAGCATTGGTGTGTGATCACGTCGATACCGGAGGAGTAGTTCACTTCCACCAAATCCGGTAAATGATCCCCGTCGATGTCAGCGATTGCGCCACTGACGCTCCAAACCGGAGCGTTCTCAATATCGCGGTGCATGTCCGGGATATCGACCTGCTCGAAGGTGCCATCACCCATGTTTCGCATCAGGCGATTTTGACCGAAGTTCAGAATGAACATATCCGCGAATCCATCTTGATCCCAATCGCCTACCGCGACTCCTTGTCCATACGCATGGTTCGTCACATGGGCCATCGGGGCAACATCCTCAAAACGTGCACCAATCACGTTTCGCAAGAGGGCTGACGGCAGATTAGACGATAACTTTCTTGGGTCGCCGCCTCCTTGCAAAACATATAGGTCGGGCCATCCGTCGCGGTCGAAGTCGATCGCGCCAGCACCCGCGCCGTTGCTTTGGTAAGTTTGCATTCCGAAGACACTTGTATCGTCGCCGTTGCGATATTGAAACCGAGCGTTCATGGACTCGGCTACATCTTCCCATCGCAGACTCGCTTGCACCTTTTCCTGGCTTCCAGTAATGGTCATCTTGTTGATGTCGCTCGAATCCTTTGCCTTGGCGATCGCGTCGGCCAAGTCCGGAGGTTTCAGATCGTTTGCTCTCCAGGTAAGCGGCGATTTTAGTGTGGAAACCGAGCGACCTGATGACAGTTCAAGTCTCTGATTTCGCAGAGCAGCAATTTTGCTCGCGTCTCCATCGTTATCTTTCTCACAAAGTTCACGCCATGCGAGAGCCTCTACGTTTCGCCCCACCTCTTGCAATGTGTCTGCGATCTGAAGCATCCATTCCGGGCGACGGAAACCATCGCGTGAGTAATTGATATTTCGGTTTGCGAGTTGCATGCGCTGAAAGAGCTTCTCTGCAACAACTCCTCTCTCAGATTCGCGGGCAGCGGTTAAGCATTGGGCGAGTGGGCCGATCGCCAAGTAATCCATGGGATCCAATTCAACTGATCTTGTATAGCAATAGATCGCCGACCGGTAATCATTGGAATGTTGGAACCATGCACCCAGCGTCCGCCAGTATGCAGGAAACGCTTCCATAGCCGAGTTCGGGGCTGTACCGAGCCAATTCGCAAAATCCGAATATCGTTCTTGTTCCATAATCGCCTGGCCTAACCCGACGTGGACTGCGGGAGATGGCTCCGGCTCGGCGATCAGGGTTCGGAAAATCGCCTCAGCCTCTTCTGGCTTCTTCTCATAAAGCAGACCGAATGCGTGGGAACTGCGGAGTCGCGGCGCACTGGGATGAGTCTCGAGCAACTTGGCGATAACCGTGTCACTGTTCACGGGCTTCACAGTATCGACCGCCAATACCAGGGTATTGATATCCGTCTGACCGAGTTCCACGAGCCGCTGACCCCAACCAGACGCCTCGAATCGACGCCCTTGAATATCTAAAAGTGCCGACAGCATCTTGATCGTTTCAACATCTTTTGGGTGGGTAGCCAGCAACTGTTCGGCTCGGCGTTCGGCGTCGGCGAGCCGAACATTGGAGTTGCTCCACTGCATTCCTTCACGATGGGCCAAGAGCCCGTATTCCGGATCGTTAAGTGGTATCCGGTCGACGATTTGCAACGCCTGGTCGAGTTTCTTACGTTGATTCAGAACATTGGCTGCAACGTATAAAGCTCGTGTATCGTTTGGAGATTGCAAGAGTATTTTCTGACATTCATCCCACGCCTCGTCGAATCGACTACCCTCCAAGAGTTTCAACGCGCGAAACGACGAAGCTTTCCGTTCAACGTTGGTCCCCTTGGGGTCGCCGGGCTCCTTTGATTGCTCCTTGGGGCCGCATCCAGCTAAGACAAAAACAAAAATTAACAAGTAAGTGCGCCGAAGTAGACATCGAAGCAGAGTCGATTCCATGAATGCGTGCGAACTCGACACGAAACGATCGGGGTATGTACGGTCTAGGATCATAGGAGTCGGCACTCGAAAATACGTATCGGGCGTTCATCGTCTTCCAAGTCCATGAACGACGATTCGCAGCTCCATCCTGCAGTACGAATCCATTTCTCGAAGCGATCGCCGGTGTGCCGTTGCGGTTCGCTAAGCCAAACCACGCCGCCATTCGCCAAGCGGCGGCGCAGGCAGGGTTCGAGGATTGGATAAAGGCTTGGGTTATAAACAATATCGGAACCCAGGATGATTGGGCATCGTCCGAGAAAGTTGGTTGGATCAGCCCAGTTGAGGAGTCGTACGCGGATTTTGCGTCCGAGTGAACGCGCATTGAATCGGCATATCATCAACGCCATGCGCGAAGCGTCGGTAATGGTTACATCGGCACCGAGGATTGCGGCTGCGATTCCCGCGCGACCGCTTCCACCTCCAAGTTCCAGGACCTTGGTTCCGGAAAGATCGTTACGTTGTTGAAGGAACTTCTCTAAGCCGATCGCAGCCCGCCATGTAGCGGCCCAGAATGGGTCATGTTCCACCGACCCGTCTATCCCAGACATCAACGCTTGTTCGAGCAACCGATCAGGATCGACAACGCGAGTCCACGGATACTTTCGACCTGCTATTTCGATCACTAGGTGTTCGATAGTGACGTGTCGCTCCAGACGCTGCAGCAGTTTCGCGTAACATGGCGAAAGAGAGTGGGTCTCGGAGAAGTCTTTGGAGCCTATGGTCGCGGCCATTGCATCACGGACGCTCCTCCATTTCTCGAATGTATGCCCGCAATCGCTCAAGTTCGTCTTCGGTGCCTTTCAACTTGAGCATATTCCTGACCCGTTTTTGGAACTCAAAGCTGTTCACGGGCTTCGATAGGAAATCATCGGTCCCAGCATCGACGGCTCGTTCGATGTCT
Source organism: Pirellula sp. (assembly GCA_044370255.1). GTDB lineage: Bacteria > Planctomycetota > Planctomycetia > Pirellulales > Pirellulaceae > JBKCUI01. The sequence continues at coordinate 1,337 of JBILVV010000211.1, read as the reverse complement.
CCTAATTCGCTCAAGGCCGTCACCATCAGGATCATGATCTTCGACGTTTTCGGATCGCTCTTGAGTTTCCTGCAGACTTCGAAACCACTGAGTTTAGGCATCATGATGTCCAACAGAATCAAGTCGGGCTGGAACAACTCGACTTGATTGAGCGTATCCTGGCCGTCGAGAGCGATCTCGATATCGCAATCGATTTTAGCGAGGAGCGCTTCTAGCAGCTCCCGATTTGCGGCATTGTCATCGGCGATGAGGATTCGTGGTTTGCTCATGTTCACCTCTACGACAATGTAACCGCGGATGCGAGTCCAGCAGCAGGTACAGGAAATTGTGTGGCCAAGTCCTTGACTTCGCTGTGGATGCGTTGCAGTGCATCTTCGTTATCATGGGACTTCAATGCCGATGCGATCCAGTGGCCGATAGCACGGAATTCCTCGGTGCCCATGCCCCTCGTCGTTAACGCTGGACTGCCGATTCGAATACCGCTGGGGTCCATTGGCTTTCTGGTATCGAACGGAATCATATTCATGTTGACGGTAATACCGCAACGATCGAGCGCTTTCTCTGCTACCTTACCTCCAATGCCAAAGCTGGTGACATCCACCAAAACGAGATGATTATCGGTGCCTCCGCTGATCAGTCGCAGCCCTTGAGACAAGAGTACCTCCGCGAGAGTACGGCAGTTGGCGACGACCTGTTCGCCGTACATCCGAAAACTCGGCGCGAGGGCTTCGGCAAAGCAAACAGCTTTGCCCGCAACCGCGTGCATCAGCGGACCCCCTTGAGTTCCAGGAAACACGGCGCTGTTGACACCTTTGGCGTGTTCGGCTTTGCACAGAATCAGTCCGCTGCGCGGGCCTCGCAATGTTTTGTGCGTTGTGGTGGTCACGATGTCCGCATACGGAACGGGTGAGTTATGAACGCCTGCTGCGACCAACCCTGCGTAGTGCGCCATATCGACCATCAGCTTTGCTCCGACTTCGCGAGCGATTTCAGCAAAGCGAGCATGCTCGATCTCGCGCGGATATGCGCTCGCACCCGCCACAATCAGCTTGGGGCGGTGTTCGCGGGCGAGTCTCGCAACTTGATCGAAATCGATTCGATGATGCACCGGATCAACACCGTAATGGAAAAATCGATACAGCTTGCCGCTCATGTTCAAATGCATGCCGTGGGTGAGGTGCCCTCCTTGAGCCAGATCCAAGCCGAGTACTACATCGCCGGGCTGCAAAAGGTATTGATAAACAGCCGCATTCGCTTGGGAACCGGAGTGAGGCTGTACGTTGGCATGCTCGGCACCGAAGAGTCGTTTGGCTCGTTCAATGGCCAGATTTTCCGCA
>JBILVV010000015.1:0-25898 GCA_044370255.1 Pirellula sp. | reverse complement strand
AGGCGATGGACGATCCTCAAGGATGATGCGGCCCTCGGCATTGTTTTGAGTGTGTATTTCGGCCTGGGGATGGCTTTTCTGAGCTTGGCTCAGCAGACGGTCCAAGGGAACCCAGCTGGGCTCGAGGGTTTCATCTATGGAAATACAGCTGGAATCATGGCCGCCGATGCCTGGCTCATCGCCATCACCAGTTCCCTTGTCGCGTTGGTGCTCTTGTCGCTGCGCAAAGAGATGCAACTCCTCTGTTTCGATGCTTCGTTCGCAGCGTCCCAGGGTTGGCCGACATTCGGATTGGATTTGATTTTGCTCTCATGCGTTTTGTTGGTGGTCATCATCGGAACGAGCATCGTAGGAGTCTTGTTGATTATTGCGATGGTAGTCATCCCTCCTGCGGCAGCGAGGTTTTGGTCCGATCGCTTGAGTTGGAATCTAGGAATCAGTGCGGTCGTCGGATTACTCTCTGGGATCCTCGGTGCTCTGAGCAGTTTTGCTATGGATCGTATCCCTTCGGGAGCTGCGATGGTTCTCGTGGCATCGGTCCTGTTCGGCCTGAGTATGCTCTTTGGGACCAAGCGCGGCATGGTATGGCGATGGCTGCATATGACACGTCAGCGGCGACAAGCGGACGAAGAACATGTTTTGCGATCGTTTTATGAACGACTGGAGAGCCAAAATCGAGCGCCTATGCCTCGAGGAGACTTGCGATCGGAATCAATCCCCATGCTGGAACTTGCGCGATTGAAAGGATGGACAATACATCGCACAGGCCGCGTGGTATCCCGTTTGGTGCGCGGTGGCTGGATGACGATGGGCCCGGATGAATCGGTGGCTTTGACCGCTAGTGGGATCCAGCAATCGTTGCGCGCGATCCGTCGTCACCGCTTGCTCGAACATTATTTCGCACGCTGGGCGGAATTGAGTCCCGATGCGATCGACCGGAGTGCGGACTACACAGAGCATGCGCTCGACGACGCGCTCCTTGCGATGCTGGAGAAAGATGCTTTAGCCATCGGCGCGCCGATCGACCTGCCTCCGAGCATCCATCCGATTTCTTGATCGCAGGCGGCTTGAACCCTATCCAAGCGATCCCAACCGGAAACTTAAGTGAGAGATGGCCTCGCGCGAGGCAGCAAGGAATTGTTCGCCAGCGATGACTTCAAAACTTGCCAGTTAGGGTTATAACTAGGCGATTTACATGTCCTCGTAGCTCAATTGGATAGAGCGTCGGCCTCCGAAGCCGAAGGTTGTGAGTTCGACCCTCGCCGAGGATATTGGGGGGTATCGCCCGAACCATCCGAACCCATCAAATCATTGGGTTTTTTGCATTTGCGACGGTTGGTGACGGACGGTGACTTATTGCTGATAAGGAGACCGGTAAGGGGCAAATTCAGGGCTCGATTTTGACTTTCTGAAGGATCTTGTTGAACTGCGTGCGAAGGTTCGTCACGTTGGCGTGGTACTCATCGATGCAGCGCACCCTCCATCGACTGCGGCATCCTAGGCCTCATCGAGGCTGACACCTTTTTTAATTTAACGCCAAGGCGATTCCGTCCCATAAAACGAGTCGTGCGCGAAGCGCTGCCACCGCCGCGTCCTCAGCCTCCTTCTCCCGGCTTTGATCCCCCTCGCAAAGGAAGTCCACCATCTGTCGCCCCATTTCGCCATGTTCGTCGCCATCTAGTTCGATGTGTCTGTCGAGGTAGTAGCGCAGGGTAGATAGCTTGCCAGGAAATCGGCGATCCAGTCCGTGCACCAGTTGCGTGAACATCTCCGGAATCAAATCCTCCCGTCCGTAGGTGAATGCGGCTGCTATCTCATGCGGTCGCCCGCGCTCGATTACGTCAAAGGTATGCCTCACAAACGCATCGACTGGACCTGGCGCACCTGCCAGCCTCAGTGCTTCTGTTACAAGTTGCCCGGACTCCAACTGCCGTATGAAATGGTCCGCTCTTGCCGTATCAGCCCCCGCTTCCCGCATAGCCTGCAAATACAACTCAAAATGACTGGTAGCTTCCCCTGAGGGCAGTGCGTCGCTTTCCTCGCCGAGCACGATCTCGTTCACCAGCCGGCGCACCGCCGCATGGCCATGCGGCAACCAAGGTACGCGAACACAAGTTAAGCTCAACTGTAGAGCCTTGAGCAGCGACATAAAGTCCCACACCGCATACACATGGTGCTCCATGAAAATCGCGAGATCTTCCAGAGTGCGTAAGTCTCGGTATAGCCGGTGCTCCAGCAGCGCCTGACGCTCCCCCGCGATCGCAGCAGCAACTCTTCGCCGAAATGGGTTCATATCCATCGTAGTCATATTCACAAGTCAAGATTATCCATTGTTCGATGCAATCTGGGCTTACATTGAAACGCCTATCTCGCTCTTTCGTAAACCCGCTCACCTCCGAGATACGTTTCCAAAACCTGAGTGGAGCGAATCTCATCCATTGGACATTCCAGTAGATCGCGATCGAGAATGATAAAATCGGCGAGCTTGCCAACTTCGATCGAACCCTTCTCCTTTTCCTCAAACGTCAGGTGAGCATTGTTAAGCGTGTAGAGCCGAATCGCTTCGTAACGACCGATCTGCTGTTCCGGATGGAGAGCCTCATCCATCCCCCTGGGCATCCGAACAACCGTAGCCCATATTCCGAGAAACGGATTGTACGGATTCACCGAACGCAACGATCCGATCTTCTGCATGTGATCCGAACCCCCACCAACCACAACACGTTGATCGAATAGAGTTCGATAGGGTTGAAAGTACTTCGTTCGGTCTTGGCCGAATTGCTTGAGCAGCGTTTTCCCGTCGAGCACCAACCAAGCAGGTTGCAAATCCGCGACAATTCCAAGTTTTTCCATAGTGTCGATCGCTTCGGCACTCATAAAGTTGCAGTGCGTGATGCAAGGCCGCTTGTCCTTCACCGGAAAATCCTGCTCGGCAATCCGTTCGTAAGCATCAATCAGCGACAACACCGCTCCGTCACCCACCGCATGTGCCGTGAACTGCAGATCATTCTCTAAAGCTAGCTTGGCCATCTGATAGAGCTTGCTCGCCTCGACATAGAGCAACCCTCGATACTCGGGATCGGTGATCGAATAGATGCTGCTGACTCCCCATGGCTCACGCATGTATGCGCTCCCGGTCAACATGCCCCCATCGAGAAAGATCTTGATACCACGCAACCACAGACGATTATCGTAAGTATGTCTCGGATGATTCGCCGCATTGCGAATCCTGGTTTCGATTTCCTCCATCGAAGACTGCGCATTGACTGCATACGACAGAAAGACTCGACAAGTCAACGCATCCCGTTTTAAGAGACTCTCGTAGAGATCGATCCCTTCATCGGTAGCCGCCCGATCGCAGATGCTGGTGATTCCAACGCTGTTGTAATCACGGAGCAATTTCTCCAGTCGTTCTGCTCGCTGCACTGGGCTAGGCTTGGCCTGCGGATCCTCCACTTTTACAATCCGAGTGCAACTGCGCAGAATGCCATTGGGTTGGTCAGTCTCGGGATCGCGTTCGAGATAACCGGGCTGTCCATCAGTGATCTTATAGTCCTTGTCGATTCCGCACTTCTCCAGCGCAAGGGAATTCAACGCGCCATCGGGACCCGTTCGGAAAAAAACCGGATGCTTGGGAGCGACTTGGTCCAATTCATAACGGGTTGGAAAGCGAGGTTCTGCAAGACGGGTCACGAAAATCTGACTGACAACAATCCACTTCCCTTCTTCCAACGCTTCAACGCGCGTGCGAATGTACTCGAGCACCTGATCGATATCGTGCATCTCGGGAATATCATGATCGAACTCATAAACCGCGGCGTCAGGTGCATGGACATGCGAATCGATCAATCCCGGCAAGACCATTGCCCCTCGGAGATCGCGAGCAACCGTTGAAGGTCCAGCCAACTTCCGGACTTCCATGTCGGACCCGACGGCGATAATGCGATCCTTGCGAGTCGCGAACGCTTGAGCTACTGCCGATCGCTCATTGACAGTAACTAACTTACCATTGAAATAAACGTAGTCCGGTGGTTCGTCTGCGTCGATTTTCGATAGCCCGGTTGCGGCGAACAAGCAAGTCATCATGAGATGCAACGAACCGACGTTTCCCGATCTGTACATCAACCGTTTCCAGACGCATCGCTGACCTAATTGCATTTGAGATTCCTCTAGAGCGGATGACCATCAGTATTCCTCCTTGCCCATTGCAATGTGTTGCTGGGCGTACTACACCAGACGAGTATAGCAAGCGTTGCTCGATCTATTCGATGCCCATCGCAACTCCATCGTTGCGGCTCTCGGTCGCGCCGTGAAGGATGCTGTTCTCCCAGTCGATCAAGATCCCTTGATAGCCACCCATCGACGAGCGTGCTGACTTGAGTATATGCCCGCGCCGTTCCAACTCTGCCACAGTCGATTTCGGCAAACCCGATTCGTAGTGTACGGTCCCCCCCTTGGGATCTGCAGCGGTACCTGTCGGGGTCGCACTTCCCTCATGCCGCACTCGAGCAGCGTCCCCGGCCATCTGTATGTTCATGCCAAAGTCGATCCAATTGACCAGTACCTGAACTTGACCCTGCGGTTGCATATCGCCACCCATGACTCCGAACACAAAGACCGGTTTGCCATCGCGCGTCACGATCGAGGGAATGATCGTGTGAAACGGACGTTTGCCCGGTTCCAATCGATTGGGATGATCTTCAGAAAGTGAGAAGAGATTCCCTCGATTCTGCAGAGCAAAACCGACATTCCCGGGAACGATTTGACTGCCAAAGCCGTTGTAGTTGCTCTGGATCAAGGAGCAGCAGTTTCGATCCTTGTCGACCACGCATAGATAAACAGTGTCACCGTGAATCAATTTAGGATCGCCGGGTGGTACATCGGTTGCCGCTCGTTGCATATCGATGCGATTGTTTTGATGTCTCGCGTATTGCATACTCCGAAGACCATCGACAGGAACATCGACAAATGCCATATCGGCGTAGTACCGAGCGCGATCTGCGTACGCCAGTTTTTTTGCCTCGATAAGCAGATGGGTGTAGTCGGGAGACCCCCAACCCATCCCCTTCACATCATGTTGCTCGAGCACATTCAGAATCTGCAGCACCGACAGCCCCTGACCATTGGGTGGAATCTGCCACACATCGTATCCTCGATAGCGGGTTGAAATCGGATCGACCCAAGTGTTCTCGTGTTGCGAGAAATCCTCCAACTCCAGATAGCCGCCGTTGGCATGGCTAAAGTCGACGATGCGCTGTGCGATATCTCCGCGGTAGAAGGCATCTTGCCCTCCACTTGCGATGCGACGATAGCTGTCGGCCAAACGGGGGTTGCGGAAGACTTCTCCAGCCTTGGGTGCTCGCTTCCCATCGAGCAGATAGGTCCCCTGCGAGTCCGGCCAATCTTTAAAGTTCGCTGCGCCGCGAGCCCAATATCCGGCGATGATCGGCGCGACGGGAAAACCCTGATCGGCAATCCGTATCGCGGGTTCAAGAACTTGAGCCATGCTCAAGCGGCCATGCCGTTCGTGCAGGTCGTACCAACCAGCGACGCAACCGGGGACACTCCAGGTCAACGGCCCGAAGTTGGGGATCTCGTTCAGTCCCTTCTCGCGAAACACATCGCGGTTCAATCGCATCGGCGATCGCCCGCTGGCATTCAAAGCCGACAATGCCCCCGACTTCGAATCCCAAACGATCGAGTACAGATCACCGCCGATGCCGCAGCTCATCGGCTCGACCACGCCTAGCACCGCATTGGCTGCGATGGCTGCATCGACTGCCGAACCACCTTGTTGCAGAATCTGCAGTGCAGCCGCCGTAGCCCGCGGGTCGCTCGTGCAGGCCATCCCGCCTCGCGCGTAGACCACCGATCGGCTTTGCGTTGCCTCACCCATCGGTCTGTCGTAACGACCAACCGAGGCTTTTTCATCCTTGCGATCCTCTTGCCCGAACGCGGTCCCGAGAATCCCATACACCAGCGACCATCCGGCGATCGCAATGTACTTCGGTGCAGTGACTTGTTTAAGAAATCCGGGGACTTGCTTAAGGCTTTCGCGGGACAGCATAGTGAAAGTAGCCGATCATCATTTCTTCGTAGGTTTGGTCGCCCCAAGTCACCCAAGATTTGGGATTGGGATTATTGAGATTATTCTCCGAGTTATCGAAGACCGCTTCGCAGAAGATTCGAGCTCCCTTTGGGAGTATCCTTTTCTCGGCCAATCGGTATTCGGTCTGCCAATTGAAATCGTAGCGAGGCACATCGAGAAGAATTTCTCGGCTCTTGTCGGGGTTCACCAATGTGTAGCGGAAGGATTTTCCGCGCACATGCATATGGGGACTCATCGCTAGCAGTTCGCATTCCGGGAGTCGCTCGGGCAACATCGCGGTCGTTCGATAGTCGGCATCGCCGGGCGGGATACGAAAACGCGGATTGACCGCGCTGGAGGTGATGATCTCATGCGTGATCGTTGATGGATCGGCGACGACGAAACCGACCCTGCTGAGGTCCTGTTGAGGCGAACCGTTCGGGGTGTAGTGAACTTGAAAGATCAATTGGCTGTTGGGAGGGATTCTTTTGGCATAACCAGCGGGCATCATTTCGGCACGCGTGCCCGGCACATACCCAGCAAGAAAGCTTCGCTCTCCTCCGGGCTCTTGTCGACGGGATCCTTTTTCCCTCGCGAAGATCAGGATATGGTGGACCACTTCGCGGTTGCCTGGGACCACTTCCATACCGCGGAACCAGAGTTCTTTATCATTCTTGAGATCAGTCACGAAGTATTGGTATTTGACTTCGCCTCGCGCGGGAATTTTATAAGGCTTATCCGCCATCGGTACGACGAGTCCCGGTTCCTCTGGGAGAAGCCATCCATCGTTGAATGCGAGTTTTGCGGGCTCCTTCGCCGAGTCGCCGCGTGGAGCTCCGTTGCGAGCCCACTCGGCGATGAGTTGCGTTTCTTGTTCGCTTAAGCGTCGATCATTGGAGAAGTGGCCATACTCCGGATTGGCGTGCCAGGGTGGCATGCGTCGATCTTGAGTGACCTCCACAATCATGTCCGCCCAAGCCGCTACATCGTCATAGGAGGTGAGATCCATCGGACCGATATCTCCCTCGCGATGGCAAGCGACACAGCGTGCTTGCAGGATGGGAGCGATGTGTTCGGCGTAGGTGGTCGTCTCCAACGTAGTATTTGCCGACGACTTGATCGAACGTCCGATCAAGCAACCGGGAGCAGCGGCGGAAGAAACCGAAACCGGCTCGCCGCTCACGATCGATTCGATGGCATCGCGCAACTCATTCTTGGTGGGTTCCTCTTTCGAGTAGCCGATACCATATTGATCATCGATGCGTCCGCGATATCGAAGGACTCGCTTGGCATCGAGTACGCAGACTTCGGGAGTGCGAGTTGCACCGCAGAGATCGGCGACACGTTGGTTCGGATCCTTTAAGAATGGGATCTGCAGATCGAATCGTTTTGCATGGGCGGCCATTTCGGCGAGAGAGTCTTGGACATTGGAGTCGACCGCGATGAAACGAATGCCTTGATCGCGAAACTTCGATTCCAGGGTAGCGATCCGTTTGGAATACTGTTTGGCTATTGGGCATTGCGTACCGAGAAATGCGATAACGGTCCCTTTCTCGCCGAACAGTTCCCCAGCCGTCCATTCACGTCCTTGGTAGTCGGTGAGTTGGAACGACTCGATCGCATCGCCAACGGCGACTCGATTGCTATTGCCCCGCTGCACCTTGTTGGGTGGATCGTCGGCCTGCACGCTACGAAAACCACTAGCGGAAACCACTGCTGCCATGGCCAACGCTGATGCCAAGCCACGCCTTGCAACCCATGTCATACCCATAAATGCTCCTTGATGCCTCGGAAATGCTCGATTCGAAAAATTGGAATCGAATCTATTTCGTCTCCTGAAGGATAATCTGGGCATTTCATTTCAAAACGGCAAGCTTGAAGTTTCGAAAATAGATTCATCTGCTGTGAAAAAACTCGTAAGATTGGTGTTTTTCCTTATCGAACCAGGAATCGGGGTGAATCCATGGCTGAGCCTTTGCTCATGGAGATTCCATTGAAAATCACGCCATACCCGTTGAATGCTCGTGCTGCTGCGTTTTTGGAGGATGCTCGCGGCCGGATGCGCCAGGTTGACTGCTTTGACTTCGTCCCCAGCAATTACGAACTGGCTTGGAACGTACTCGCTGGTTTGCCGCGAGGTCGTTTCTGTGAATGGGGTAGTGGATTGGGGGTCGCAGTCGGTCTCGCGGAGATTTTGGGGTTCGAAGCGATGGGAGTGGAACTCGACGAACCATTGGCAGAGTCATCGCGTGAGCTGCTCGGGGCTCACGACTTGATGGCGAAGATCCGCGCGGGAAGTTACTTTGATAGGGTTGATCCTTGCGACTATTACTATGTGTACGCTTGGCCGAGCCAATGTCGCGCTGTTCAAGACTTATTCCTCCAGCAATGCCCGCCGCATTCAAAGCTGTTGATTTGCGAAGGGCAAGACGACATCCGCCTTCGCATAAAACCAGGGTAAGTAGGCCGATCCGACTTTTTCGACCGCTTTGATCTTAGGTTACTTGTCGCGGGTGAGCCGATTTCGTTACCATTTCGCTACTTCACATGGATCGAACCACGAAACCAAAAAAGACCTACGATGAGTGCAAAACACGTCCTTCTGATTATCTCCGGCCCGTAAGCTGGCAGAAGTTTCATCTTGGAAGACGGCCAGGACCGTGATGCCTGGCTCGTTGCCTCAGCATGGCGGTCCCTTTCCGGCTGCAAAGCAATCGCAAGCGCCTGCAATGCCTGGAGCGTCTCCCGATCAACTCGACAATTTGATCGGGCATTCGTTCGTTCATTATCGAATCGATTCGGTGCTATCGGTCGGTTCAACTGCGATCAAGGTATTATTTCCCGACCGCATGGCGAATGAGGAGGAACGCGATCGATTCATCCGTGCGATGAAGACGATGTTGCCTTTTCGACATCCCAACATCGTTCGAATCTATAATGCTGGCAAGTCGGGGCGCCACTGCTGGGCTGCGATGGAGTTCATCGACGGCGAGAACCTCAACCAAGTCATCGACCGGATCGGCATTGAGGGCATGAACGCGATTGGCTTATTGCCGCGATTGCGGAGTTACTTTGAATCGCAGGACTTTGTCTTTGCGACGGACCGCGATCTCGGTCTCCTGACCTACCTTGAGCGCTTCGATCGCATAGGTGTAATCGTAGATATTTTCTACCTTGCGACCTGCGAGTTCGATCACAATGTCTTTGGCTTGCACCCCTGCATTCGCAGCAGGCCCGTCTTTGGAAACCCCTGACAACAACACACCCTGGATATCCCCCTGAGCGTAGTCGGGGATCGATCCCAGGTACGCGGTCATAGCGGCTCGAGTTCCTTGATTCTCAGGAGCCTTCTGCTCGGTGAATTCGGGGATTGCTTCCGACATCGCAAGGCTTCGTGTGATCAAGCCCATAAGCTGTGCGATCTTGGCCGCTCCTTCGTAATTGAGCAACTCCGGCGTGTCCCGCGGGGTGTGATACTCCGAATGCGAGCCGGTAAAAGCTGACAAGATCGGAATCCCCTTGAGGTAAAACGAACTAGCATCGGTTGGGAGATAACTGTCGTTTTGCAACGTCACGGGCAAACCGACTACCGCATTGCGTCGCTCGATCTCCCCTTTCCAAAACGGCGAGGAACCAATCCCTTGCAGGACAAGTTGTTCTCTCAACCGCCCAACCATGTCGAGATTCAAACACGCAACAATTGCCGGATAGAGCTTGTTACCCTCGGACTTGGGCAGATGGGGATAGATTTCGTGAAAGTGATCGACGAAATACGATGAGCCGAGCAATCCCATCTCTTCGCCGGACCATGCAGCAAACAGTATATCGTGCTTGAGCTGCAATCGCCCCTGTTTCTTTTGTAGGGCGAGCGACTGTGCGATTTCGAGCATCGCAGCCACCCCGGAAGCGTTGTCATCAGCACCTCGGTGAACTCCTTGACGTTCTTCATCGCGTGCCAAGCTCGAGCCGTTTGCACCCGTGCCCAAGTGATCGATGTGCGCTCCGACAACGATGATCGAATCGGAGGGCTTGTCCCCCGCACGAAGGACCCCCAGCACATTGGTTCCAAAGCGTTTGACTTGTTTGAGATCGATGGTCGCACGAACCATGACATCGGGTAGTACAAAGCCCATCATCAATTCGCCTCGGTCGAGGGTGGTTTGCAAGTCCGCGAGTTTCTCTTCGCTCTTTTCAAACCATTTTTCTGCAACCGCATCGGAGACGCTGATCGCAGCGATGCTTGAACCCGATAGCGAGCCATCGCTTTGCAATGGTACGAGTTGTTGACGAACACCGCTCTTGGGTCCGCTCACTACAATGATCCCTTTGGCTCCGCGATCGCGAGCGGCCATGGCTTTGTAACGCAGGGAGCTGTGCCTCGCTAAATGCTGTCTTCGTTCCGGCGATACATCGCTAGGCATCTGCCGCAAGACCATGACCCATTTGTTCTCCACATCCAAATGGACATAGGAATCGTATTCCTGAAAACCTTGATCGGCCGGTGCAACGATGCCATAACCGGCGAATACGACTTCGGACGGCTCGATACTAGTAGAATTGGAGAATACGAGCGGTCGCCAATCCTCGTCCAGTTTCCAGGTCGTGTCTCCCGACTGCAACACGTTGCTCGACAAAACATCGACCCCAGCGGTATACGGAAACGATTGAAAGAAAGGACCGATCGAATCGTCTGCGGGAATGGATGCATCCTTAGCGGCATCGGGCGGTCCGGGTTGTCGTTGGGTGCCAGCGGGTTGCAGTCCAAGCGATTCCATGTAGCTAGCGACATAAGCGGTTGCGAGCTGCTCGCCGGGTGTGCCGGTCAATCGCCCCCCCAGTTCCGGACGGCACAAGTAATCGACATGCCGACCAACATCGGAGGCTTTGTAGTCCAACTCAGTTGTCGCTGCATTGGATTTGGCCAATCCCGATGCTTGAGCGATGGCGGCGGGGTTGAGTGCCATCTCCTTCGTAACAGAATTCTTGGCGCTCGCATCCTTCACGTTGGAAGATGGAGGAAGTCCCAGGGCTTCGCGTGCTGCGGCATCGTTCCATTGACCGATGAAGATCTGCGATTTCTTGTCGGCCGTCCGATTGCTGGTCCATGCCAAGCTCTTGCCATCGGGGGTGAAGACTGGAAGGCCATCAAAGCCATCGGTGGTTGTGACTCGCACGGGTTCATGCGTTCCTGCGGCATCGACGAGATACAACTCGAAGTTCGCGAAGCCTTGAAGGTTGGTGGCGAAGGTCAGGTAATCGCCGCTCGGATGGAAGTATGGCGCCCAACTCATCGCCCCCAAACGAGTGAGTGCTTTCGCATCCGAGCCATCGAGGTTGGCGGAGAAAACCTCTGCTGTTGCTCCATCTTCACTGAATCGACGCCAGCAGATCCGTCTGCCATCCGGCGAAAAGAAAGGTCCGCCGTCGTAACCGAATACATCGGTGATCTTGCGGACATCTGTACCGTCGGCTCGCATGACGTAGAGATCCAGGGCGACCGCTGGGTCGTTTGCGAACAGAGTTTGTTCTCGCTCGGTGAGAGGACGCTCATATGCCTCGCGGTTCGATGCAAAGGCGATGAACTGGCCATCGGGACTATAAGAACCCTCGGCATCATAGCCTAGGGTTCGCGTGAGGTTGGTGTATTGCCCAGTGGTTCGGTTCCATTCGATCAAATCGAATTGAGGATCATAGTCCCATGCATAGCGGCGGGTCTGGCCGCTGGCGCGAAATGACAACTCACTTTGCTGCTTGGCGATCGCGTCGGGATCTTGTTGGGTGGAGGCAAACAGTACTCGGTCCCCATCGGGGTGAATCCACGCACAGGTCGTCTTGCCAAACCCCGGGGAGACTCGTTCGATGTCGCCTGTTTCCCGATCCATCCAATAGATTTGGTAGAACGGATTGGAGGGTTCGCGTTCGCTTTGGAACACCATGCTTCGACCATCGCGACTGAAATACCCCTCGCCGGACCGAAGTCCTTCGTAGGTCAACTGCCGTACGCTACTGAGGAATCGGCTTTCCGATTGAGCCGGATCCGAAGTCGCAACTGAGGCTTCCTGAGCCAGAACACATGCCAGCCCTGCAGACCATATCCCCAAAGTCAAACCAAGACGCTTCGCAGTATCTTTCATGGAACGATCTTCACACTCGTAAGGGTGATTCCTAGTGGGGCCGATTTCCGCAGTTTCCGTCGCAACTAGCCGCTCTCCAACCATGTATTAGACAACCACGGCAGCTAGTCGGCTAGCGCAATCGCCCAAGAGTCCAACCGGACAAATCGGGCGATGGGCAACCGGTGGGAATTGTGATACACTTATCGGACTTTTCCAGTAGTTTTTGATGTTTCGCGACTCTACGGATGGTTTCTATGACCCTCGATCAATACAGCCTTTGCCCGTGCGGTAATGGCAAGAAAGTAAAGTTCTGCAAGTGCAACGAGCATTTCCAGGAAATGCAGACCATCCACCGGATGATCGTCGGGGAGCAAAATGTCGCCGCCCTGGACCGGATCAACGCCAATCTGAAGACCATGCCGTCGGAGCCATGGCTATTGGCCATGAAGTGCGAACTGCTCCTCCAGCTTCGGGAACTCGAATCGCTCGAGGAAGCGTCGGCCAAATTCATCCGTCTGCAGCCTGACAATCCTCTAGCCAAGTTGTTTCGGGCCCTGGTGGCGGTGATCCGTGGAAACACCGAAGAGGGTGCAACTCTGCTGCTACAAGCGATCTCGGAATCCCAGGAGCAACTCCCTCCGATGACCGCTACCGTAGCCATCAATCTCATCGAGATGATGGGACAGCGAGGAATGATCCTACCAGCCTTGATGCACGCAGAATTGATGTTCGAAATGGGAGAGTCTATGGCCCGCATCGCAACGGGCGCTGTCGAATCCCTCATCGGCCATCCACAAGCCGGAACGCTTTCGCAGGAAACTCTCCCGTCGGCAATGTCCGGCGAGGGAACTCAGTACGCCGAACGGTTAGCCGAAGCCGAAGCCTTGATTGCCAACTATCGCATCTCGGCCGCAAAAACCAAGCTCGAATCGATCCAACGCGAATTCGGCCAACAGCCACCCATCCTCCAGAATCTGCTCTACTGCCAATTGCTATTAACGGATCTGGAGAACGCAGCCCTGACATGCCGCAAACTGGCCAGTAGCGTCATGCTCGACGAGCCCCAACGCATCTACTACCAAGCGATGGTCTACGAACTAGCCCCCAAGACCGGCGGTGTCACCCAGGTCGAAGATCTCTCGATCTACACCATCGAAGATCCCGAGTTCGAAGCCACCCTCTCCGCGAGCAAACTGGTAACCCCTATTCCTGTAGAGCAAGTTCGCGGAATTCTCTCAGCCTTCATGGACGAAGAGGTTCCTCCCAAAAACGCGTTTGCCACATTGCAACCCGTGCTGCAGGAACAGTTTGCTGATATCGAGGCACAGCGTCCCGGATCCTGGCTTGCTTTCTACGGCAAACAAACCGACAAACCAGCCCGACTGGTCGTCCTCGAACCCGGCTTCGGTTATCGCAAGACTCTCATGGATCAAGTCAAACGCGAGTTGGGATTGACCAGCCTCAAACGGGAATTAGTGGAGCAACTGCATGTTGCCCCCTTGGCCATGGGGAACAGCCAGATTCTCATTCGCAATGAGGTGCCCGCCGAACGGCGTGAAGCTCTTCGCGATGCCATTCGCCAATTGTCGATCGATGAGATACTCGATGTCTCGTTCGAGTGTTTGGGCAATCGCACGCCACGCCAGTGCACTGGTTCCGCGGAGCATCGCTTAGCCCTCCAAGCTCTGCTTTTGGCTTGGCAAGCCCAGAATCCCAGCACGATGGAGGATGCCGACTTCCAACATCTGCATCAAACACTTCAAGTTTCGAGGCCAACTTTATCTGCGGAAGATGATGTCTTCGATCGCGTTGGCGGCGCAGCGTACTATTGGACCGACCTGAGCACCATCGATCCTCGCAGCTTGATCCAACTAATGCAATCCGTTTTGGCTCGCTCGGTCTCCACGATGTATCGACCCTTGGTCGCGAAATCCGATGCAACCGCTTGGCCAGAGGAGTTCCGATTGTCCGCCGAGTACACGACCCTCAATCTCAAGACTCGTACCGTGACCGATCCTGCAGAAGCGGACAAACTATTGCTGCGTATCATCGAGACCGGCAAACTGTTGCAGTTGCCCGTTGGAAACGCCATTCTCGAACGATTCGAGATCCTGAATATGCTCGAGCGACGCACCGAGGCTCGTCAGTTCCTGGAAACATCCCTCCGAGAAAACCCGAACGATCCGGTCCTGCTACAGTTCCTGCAAGCCGCGATGATGCAACAGCAGCAAATGGCTGCTCGCCGAGCCGCAATGCCTGGTGGACCTGGTATGCCTGGTGGACCAGGAATACCAGGAGCAGGTTCGGTTGCGGCCGCAGGCGGAGGAACTACCTCCAGTGGCATATGGACCCCCGACGGTCCGGCTCAGCCATCGCCCAGCGCACCCGCACCAGGGGGCAGCAAGCTCTGGATCCCCGGCCAAGACTGAGATGCCTGAGCGCATTTACGTTTCGGGTTGAGATCACCCCGGGCTGATGAGGGCCTTGTCCATTTGCTTTCGAACGACTGTCAAGCGTTGCACATCACCACCACCGACTTCGGCAGTGGTCCAACCGCTCCAGCTTATGTCGTCGAGTCCCTGTCGCACTTGATCCCAAGGCACATCGTCATCGGCGGAAGTGATATCGACAAACTTATCCTTCGTGCGGCTGAAACCTTTGATATCGAGTTTCACGCAGCGATGCCCGAAAGCTCGCAGCCACTCGCGAGGTTGACCATACTTCCAATGGTTGCCGATGTCGTAATACATTCCGACCCATGGGCTCGAGAAGCTATCGACGAATTCGATGAAGCGATTGGGAGATTGCTCCGGTGGTTTATCATGATCGTAATGCATTCTGTTCCAAACGTTCTCGATCAAGATTGGTTGACCGAGCGAAGCAGCGAGCGGCAGCAGTTTCTTGATTTCAATGCGAGCTCGTTCGTTGATCTCCGACTCCGTTCCGTCTTCGCCGCGGCCGACTACGATCAACACACCGCTGCCACCGATCGCATGCGAGACTCGAATGCAATGCGCTATATTCGCAGCGCCTGCGCGGCGTTCTTCATCCTTAGAGCTTGTCAATCGCTTGCTCCAATGTTCGTGATTGATCGCATTGTGACAGAATACGCCTGACTCTTGGACTGCAGAACGAGCTTGATCAACCGTGAACTTGCCTGCTTCATCAAAATCGACTCCATCGAAGCCTGCTTGATGTGCCATCTTCAAACGCTCGACCAATGAAAGGGCCTTTCCGTTCGCTTCCGCTTGGATCATCGACAGCTTGCAGGAAAGCAGGATCCGTTTGCCCTCGGGAGGCACGATAGCCGAACTGCGGAGTTTAGTGGGTTGGTCTTCGGCTTGACCTTGCTTTGACGCCGCGAAAAATGTTGCTGCCGCACCGGTTGCCATAGCTTGCGATAGAAATCGACGTCGGGGAGCGACGCGGGAGGGAGTCGTCATGATCGTGTTTGCCTCGAGGATCGGAGAGAAAGGAATCCTCGTATGGTAACCAGATTCCTTCTCGGCGTGTAGATTAAGGCATGCGGGCATCACTCCCGACGCATCGAGAAACCGGTGTAGTGGAGGCCCGTTTCCTCGTCGATCACAAACGCACCGCCGGGTGCCAAGTATTTGGCGATCACTTCAAATGGTGGTAGTTTCTTCCCTTTGAGGGCTACCACGATCGCCTGGAACAACGGATTGTTTTCCGAAAGTTGCTCCATGCTGTCGATATTGTCAGGGTCGGTAGCCAAATCGTACATCAATCGCATCCCTTCCTCGGGCCTTTGGTAGGCCAGGATGGACATGTCGGCGTTCTTGGTTTGGGCCTTGATGCGGTCACGGACCAGTTTGAATTCGATGGAATCCGACAAGGGACCATCTCCTCCGTTGTAGAAAGCAATGGCATCTTCGATCGCTTTCAAAGAGTCACTAGCGATCAATTCCTTACCCAGCACACACATTGCAGGTTGCGGAAGGCGGACGTTGGGATTGCCGCGATCCGGATCGCTCGGAATTTCGACATAGTAGACATTCACATCGCCGACCAACTTGGACTTTACACCGGGGCCAAGGTCTTTGAATTTTTCGTACAGCTTGGGAAGGATCTCGGTCTTGACTCGCGAGGCATCCTTGATGTGAACGCTGTAGATATTGGCTTGGCTGTTGATTTTCTTGGGAGGAATAATGGTTTGAACGAGGGTAAAGCGATCATCGAGAACATCGAGAATATCCTTTCGAACATCGATCCCGAGATTTTTGTTGCCCGGAGCGATGACATTGCGTTCAAAGGTTCCTTCGCCCGCAAATGTGTCGGTGATCTCCTGGGCCGCATTGAATGTTTTCGTAAAGTCCCAGTTGATGGTTGTGTAGGAGACGACTTGGTCACTGACCCAAGCTTCCGGTTCGGTCGATCCGCTCTTGGGTCGCAAGACTCGCATGATTCCTTGCCGGTTGGGGTTGAGCAGTACATGCCCGTGAATGATGGAATCGAATTCATTGGGAGCGATGATCATGCTCCCGCCGATCCCTTTGATACCATCGACTCCGAGAGTCTTCAGGGCGGACAAAACGACCACCGAGCCACTGCTGCTCTTGCCGATCTCCCGCACCATGGCGAGTGGATCGATAAAGAACGAAATCTGAGGCCGCTCTCCTTCTGTTCCAACGCATCGGCTCATGATGGTTGTGAAGTCGCGGTTGTCGGCAAGCGGTTTGTGATCGATGCCGTTGCCGGTCCAAACCATGGCTAGTTGTTCGAGGTAATCGGTCTTGGAACATGCCACAAGGACTCCGGAGTCGACAAAGAAACCAGCGCTCTCACCCGGGCGTCGCCCAGATACGGTGGTGAGGGTGATCTTGCCCACTTCTTTATTTTCCGGGGGTCGGCCCGCTTGGTCAGCCGCCTGGAGCGCTCGATCGAGCAGCAACTGCAAAGCGGGCATCTCATCGCCAGCCTCCAACATGACGACAAACGCAGGTTCGGCCTTGGTCCCGATCAGTGCCATGGCAAACTCGCCGTTGGGGACCGAAAGGAGTTCCTCAAAATCCAAACCGATCGCGTCCTGCATCCCTTGAAGATTGCCGATCAGGGTCGAGTAAAACGATCCCAAGATCGGTTTGATCTGGGGATCCTCGGCCATCTTCCCCATACCTGTGACGGACATACGGTCCTTCAGATCCCTCGTATCATCGATTCGCATGTACGCAAGGGTCTTGTTAGAAAACAGCCGAGGGGCAGTCGGACGCTGCGTCTGGGCCTGGACCGGAACGAGTCCTAAAGAAAGGGAAAATACCAGTGCCGCCAATGATGTAGAGATTTGTTTCATAGTGCCGTGTATTCGTGGGCCGTGGCCGAATCTTGACGAATTTTTAGGTAACGATCTTGAGCATTCTAGCTCCAATCCGCACCTTGTTCGACCTTTTGAACGATTAATGCGTGGTATTGATCCTCACAAAACCGATCGGTCATCCCAGCAAGGTAGATTCCGGTCGCTCTTGGGATGCCCCAGGATTTTGCAAGGATCTGGAATCGTTCCGGTAGCCGCGGAGGCTCATGGACCAGAAGATCGAACAATTCCCGCAACCTGGCCGCGGCTTGCTGGCGTATTTGGATCAAACGGGGATGCCGGTAGACATTTTCGAACAGAAACCGTTCGAGTTGCTCCTTGTCCGCAGCGAAGGAATCGGTCATTTCGAGTCGACAACCGCTTTGCTGCACCTCTCGCGAGTTCCGTCCCCAAAGTGGTCTGAGGATCCGCTTCGACTCTTCGAGCAGATCGCTTATCTGCAATTCGATGAGGGTATGAACGAGGAGTTGTCGTCGACGCTCGGGCTCAGCTTGATCCAAGGGAACCACCTGACGAGCTCGTTCGACGAGGGATAAGCCTTCGAGCTGTTGCCAATCGAGCAAACCTAGCTTGATCGCATCATCGACATCATGTGCATCGTAGGCGATGCTGTCGGCCGCATCGACCACCTGTATTTCAAGCATCGGGGTTGCTTGCTGGTCTTTGTGACTGCGGAACTGTTGGCCGGAGAGAACCTCGCGAGTCAAGTTCAGACCGGTGTAATTGGTATACCTCTGTTCGAGATGAGTTACCAGGTCGAGCGCGAACTGATTGTGAGAGAATCCTCCAGACTCTCGCAACGACTCACCGAGCACATCTTCGCCGCAATGACCATAGGGAGGATGACCGATGTCATGCAACAGCGCGAGTGCCTCGATCAAGTCCTCATTGAGCCCCAAAGTTCGCCCGATGGTTCTTGCCAACGATGCGACTTCGTGCGTATGAGTCAAACGCGTTCGGTGATAGTCCCCCATATCACCCGTAAAGACCTGCATTTTACCACTCAGGCGCCGAAATGCGGCGCTATGCAGGATACGATCGCGATCTCGCTGAAAGGGACCTCGATACCGATGTTGCGGTTCGTTATGCTCTCTCCCTTCGGAATCGATCGAGTGCATGGCATACGAAGCGAGCAAATGCCTCTCTCGCTCTTGCCATGGATACATCGATTGTTGATTGCTGGAGGTTTGCATGGATACGAATGCTTGAGGATGGCTTAGATGATAGCCAGGTTATCCCGATGGATGACTTCTTCGTAAGGGCATTGTCCCAAGATTTGCTCGATACGATCGGAGCGACATCCTTGAATCTTGCGGACTTGCTCCGAACTGTAATTGGTTAATCCCCGGGCGATCTCTTGGGAATCTCCACTTCGAACCGAAATAACATCTCCTTTTCCGAAATCCCCCTCGACCCGCGCGATCCCTATCGCGAGTAGGCTGCGCCCGCCATCCTGCATCGCCTGCACCGCTCCATCATCAACAATCACTGACCCCGTGGGTTGAGCCGAGAAACCGATCCAACGCTTGCGCGATGCCAGTCCTCTTGATTGGGGCATAAACAGCGTCCCAATCGACTCCCCGCGGGCTAGGCGAACCAGCACGTCAGGTTCCCGGCCCCATGCGATCGCTGAAGGCTGTCCGCTGTTGGTAACGAATCGTGCCGTAGCCAGCTTGCTAGCCATCCCACCTTTGCTGAAGCCTGTATTTCGATCTCGCACCAGGTCTTCGATCGATTCGTCGATCTTAGCGACAGTCGACAAGACCATCGCGCTGGGATCCCGTGGATCTCGGTCGTAAAGACCATGCACGTCGCTCAAGATGACCAGTGCCGAAGCATGAAACAATCCAGCCACCATTCCCGCTAATCGATCGTTATCGCCAAAGGTTGTTTTCAATTCATCGACCGCCACGGAATCGTTCTCGTTAATGATCGGTATGGCGCCCAGTTCCAGCAAACGGAGCAGTGTGTTGCGGACATTGAGGTAGGCAACTCGGTCGTCGAGTTCTGCCGCGGTCAACAGAATCTGCGCTGCCCGCGAGCCATGGTGATGCAAGGTCTGCTCATAGACTTGGATCAAATGCGTTTGTCCGATCGCCGCCACTGCCTGCAGTGTTGCCAGATCGGTCGGACGCGTAGTCATTCCCAATCGCCCCATGCCGCTGACAACCGCGCCACTGGAAACGAGCACAACTTCTTTGCCTATCTCCCTTAGAACCACCAACTGTGTAGCCAGTGAAGCGATTTGATCCGCGTCGAGCCTGCCGTGAGCATCGGTCAACGATCGAGAGCCGACCTTGACAATCCAAGTCGGCGCATCCACCAAAGCTGTACGATCGGAGTCCATCGCCACTCTATGATCCTTGGGATGGGGCATTTAGGTGGCGCGAATCGCGCTGCGTTCTTCGATCAAGGCGTCGAGTTCTCTGCGAAGCCGGGAAAGGATCTCGTCGTATCCAAAAGCGCCGATCGACTCGCTCCCTCGCTTGAGATTGACCTTCGCAGGACCACACCAAAGACCCAGATCGGCATCATCGGTTTCCCCCGGGCCGTTCACCCGACAACCCATCACGGCAATCGTGATCGCGTAGTCCTTGGCATACTGAGTCATCTCTTTGACCTGCTGCGCTAATTCAACAAAGGCTTCGTTCTCTACGCGCGAACAACTCGGACAAGAAATGATGTTGAGCTTCGTTGGGTCCAGAGCAACCACGGAACGAAGACGGCCGTTGTAGATATCATCGACGATTTGACGGCCAACCTCGATCTCCATCGACTTCTTGGAGTTGGGAACGGTCAATGAAACGCGAACCGTATCGCCAATGCCTCGACCGATCAATTGCTCAAAAGCAATTCTCGTCTTGATGATTCCGTCCGGCGGCAAACCAGCCTCGGTGACACCCAAATGTAAAGGAACATCCGGTCTGAGTTCCGCAAAGCGTCGATTAACCTCGACAACCTTCGATGGATCGCTGTCTTTGAGGGAAACAACATAACGAGTGAACCCAATCGCATCGAGCAACTCGCAATGCTCGGTCGCCGAGGCGAGCATCGGTCCGATCGAATCGTGAGGATCGAATTTCTCTTTGATAGCTGGATCGACGCTCCCGCAGTTGACCCCAACTCGTATCGCGCAATCGTTCGCGACCGCTGCATCGACCAAAAACTTCACTTTATCCTGCCAAGGCTTCGACTTTTCATGATGATACAAGTGCCCTGGGTTGTATCGAACCTTGTTCACATGCGGAGCAACCTTGACCACCAGTCGGTAGTTTTCCTGAAGGTCAACCGACAGGTTGGCCTCGGTCTGAGCGCGGATCTCAGCCAAGGCCGCCGCGTCCTTGTCGCTGTCAACCGCGATTCGGACCACATCCGCCCCGGCTCGATGCAAGTCATTGATCAGCGCGACCGTGGCTGACACATCGGTCGTGTGGGTCGCAGTCATGCTCTGGACCGCAATCGGATGCCCAGAGCCAATAGATATCGTTCCAATTCTCACCGACCGCGTTGGGTTGCGTTGAATTTGCATAGTTTTTCTTCAAAGGTTGCCTTATTGATGATCGCATTCTAGCAATCTTTCCATATCTCGCAAAACGCCGCATCTCGCAAAGGGCCGCATCCCTCGCTCATTCCGGGTACAATCGGTTCGGGCAACCGTCAGGGTCCGAACGCCTGTTGAAGTTAGGAACGCTGTGGAGTTCGTAACTCGCGGGGATACCATTCGAGCAAAGAAGGAATGAACATGAGCGGCATAGGTCTGCGAACGAAAAAGGCTTGGACTGCATTTGGGTTGTTTCTAGCAACATATTCAGGGGCTTGCTGCCACGCGGATCAGTGGGCCCACTGGCGCGGTCCGACCGGAAACGGAGTCGCCCCCGATGCCAATCCACCCACCGAGTTCGGTCCGAGTAAAAATCTGAAGTGGAAAGTGGAGATACCAGGTAACGGAAGCGGATCACCCGTGATTTGGGAAAATCAAGTCTTCGTGACCAGCGCGGTTCCCAACGGCAAGTCGAATCAGTTCGATTTTCGAGTGCTAGCTATCGATCGAGGGACCGGCGCCCTGCAGTGGTCGCAAAACGCTGTCGTCGCCTCACCCCACGAGGGAACCCACGAAACCAATGGTTTCGCTTCCGCATCGCCATGCACCGACGGGAAACATGTGTACGCCTACTTTGGATCCCGAGGACTGTTTTGCTACATGATGGATGGCAAACTGGTTTGGCAGCGAGATTTTGGGGACATGCGCATCCGAAATGGTTTTGGTGAGGGAAGTTCTCCCACCCTGGCAGACAATCTCATCATTGTTCCATGGGACCATGAGGGCAAATCGATGCTCTTTGCTTTAGATAAAGAAACAGGCAAATCCGTGTGGGAAACTCCTCGCGACGAACCGACCTGTTGGGCAACCCCCTTGGTCGTCGCTGATGCTTCGGGACGCAAACAAATTGTCATGAACGGGCAAACCGCAGCGCGAGGTTATGACCTGATGACAGGCGCGGAGTTGTGGCGATGTGGGGGCCAGACCCAGCGTCCGTGCGCTTCGGCAGTTGCGATGGACGGTGTGGCCTATGTCGCGAGCGGGTTCCGCGGGGCGTTCGTCGGGGCATTTGATCTGACCGGCAAAGGGGACCTCAAGGGTACCAAGAATGTATTGTGGACACAGTCGAAGGACACCCCAGATGTCGCGAGCCCTTTGCTATCAAATGGGCGGCTCTACTACTACAAAGAGAAGACGGGATTGCTGACATGCGTAGAAGCGAAAACGGGTAAGACCTTATTCTCCGCCAGCCGAGTGCCGGGGGTGACACGTACCTATGCTTCACCAGTCGCTGCGTCTGGACGGGTCTATCTGACCGATCGCGGAGGGGCCATCACGGTGATTGAGGATGCGGCTGCCCTCAAGGTCTTGGCTACTAATCAGGTGGGAGAGGGAGTCGATGCCACCCCCGCACCGGTGGGAAATGAACTCTTTGTGCGCGGTGAGAAACACCTGTTTTGCTTTGCTAATCCTTAGATTTGTGTCATCGCGACTGCCGTTCGCTTCGGACTTTTCGTTACGCTTTACCTAAACCGACTCAATTTCACCGAGCCTCAGTTCCGATACTAGCAGCACAAACCGATCGAATGCGCCCAACCATTACTGGTTGGAAGGCTCGTGACCTTTGAGGAACGGTGAGATTGACTATGTCCATGTTGCAGCGAACGATACGCCTGTTTGTTCTCGGTACAGCCGTGATGGCGGGTCACTTGGGATTAGCCGATACCGGATATCATCCGTTCTCGGAGCCCGTGCGATTTGATCCGGATTGGCAGTTCTTTGCTCCTAGCTACTTGCAGGATGTGGAGGACCTCACTGCGCGTCAGCGAGCACCCCACGGCCTCTTCTTCTCCTACGATCGGGTTTACACCGGGGTAACGCGACCGGAGAACGCCCAACGAAACTACGTGCTCGATGGGACTTGGGGTAACCGCTGGGATTTTGGTTGGATGAATGATCGCGAGAGCGGTTGGTATTTCTCCACGCAGCAAATCACTGGTCCAAACGTCTACAACGGGTATCAACAATTGCGGCTCAATGGGTTTACGGAAGACGACGAACTCGATCTGACCGATCCGTTTTTCCCGGTAGTCTTTGGTAACGATCCGTATACTCGTCAACGGACCTTTGAAGTTCTCGACAGTGTGAACGTTGGGGACTACAACACCTTCGAAGCAAACAAGTCTTGGCGAATTGAACCGTACCGTTATGGTGGCATGATGGAATGGTTGATCGGCGTTCGGTATAGCAAGTTCGAAGATATGGCTAGGAACGACACGTACACGACCTTCCTGATTCCCGACCCTGCGGATCCGACCCAGACGATCGGAGAGGGAGAGACGTACACGAACCACTTGGTTTGGTGTCGCAACGACATGCTCCTCGGCCAACTTGGATTCCGGTACTTCAAGCACATCAATCAGTTCACGCTGTCATCGGAGTTCAAGGCATTTGCAGGTCACACCTTCCAAAGCCGCGACTACACTCGAATCGTACAGACAGCGACCTACGAAGATCCACCAGTGATCGGAGACCAGCCCGTTTCCGATGGGGACTTTACGGGCACCACAACGGTTCGCAGCAAGAACAATGCGACCCCGGTTGGTTTCGACTTGCGTGCAGAAGGATCCTATCGAGCCTTCCGCTACCTAGATCTTCGAGCAGGGTTCCAACTGATTTACTTCGGCCAAGGGATTTGGCGAGGTGCGACTCCGATCTCGGGTCTGCGTCAGTTCGACAACGATCAGCAGTTAGTAATGCCTGGAGTTACATTCGGCTTCGCGATCAACCGTTAGGCGAACAGTCTTGGACAACGTTGATCGTCCACTCGAAGAGCGAGTCAGTCTGACTCGCTCTTTGCATTTCCACAGAGTACCAGCTACTTCTTCTTGTCAGCCTTCTTGGACACTCCAGTCACTTCGCGGATGAAGTCGACTTCACTTTGCCGGTAGGGAGTTCCATCGCGACGAAAGATGTCGTGAAACCAAAGCTCGGGCTCTTTGTCGTAAGGATTCTGCCAACTATCCCATGGATAGATTGTCTGGCTCTTGCCATCGACAAAGCCCCAGTTATGGGCTCCGACGTTTTCCTCTTTCATGATACGTAAATTGGGATCAAAAAAGCTTTTGTTCCCCCTCGCCATGTACTCGGTGCACAAGATGGGGCGCTGATAGCGCCGCAGGGCGGTGATCGCCCGCTTCAAGCTGTCTCCGTCTCCGTAGTTGTGGAAAGTGATAATGTCGGATTGCTCGAGGCAGAGTTTTTCCATCGGACTAAGTTTGGACTCGTCGTCCCAGTGCCCGATCCAGACACCACATGTCAGCGGTTGCGACGGCTGTACTTCGCGGGCCCACTCAAAACATTTCTTGGCGAACAGCAGTCCCATTTCTGCCTTGTTGGGTAGTTCAGTCTTGGTACCATTTCGGCCGTAGGAATTGGCATTATCGTTGTCGAGTTCGTTGACGAGATCCCATGCTTGGATTCTCGGATCATCTTTGAATCGCTTGATAATCCCCTGAAGATAGGGCCTCATCAGGACATGTTTGGCAGGATCCCCGAGGATTGCAGCACCGGGCGATTGAACCCAACCGCTGTTGTGAACGCCAGGTTTCGGATCTCGCTGCTTGCCACCCTTGGGCTGAGGGTCCCAGACGGAATCGAATGGAACGAAAATCACTCCGATCCTGTGCTTATCGCAGATCGCCAAAAACTGATCCATCCGTTCGATCAAGTCCTTGCCATCTCCCGTCCAAAGCTGATCGTGCAGGAAGACCCGCATCGAGTTGAAGCCTAGACTTTTGGCCCAGGACATTTCCAGATCGATTCGCTGGGCATCGAAAGTACCGATTTGCCACATTTCCAACTGGTTGATGGCATACGCCGGAACATAGTTCGCGCCCACCAACCATCCTTGTCGAGCTTGCCACGCCTGCGCCTGTTCCGGTGTCCATCTCTGCTGTGCATGCGTACTCTGAGACAGTGTTCCAAGCAAAAGGCTTGCCGATAAAAAGACAAAACAGAGACGGTCTCTCATCTTGAAGATCCTACGATAGAAATCGGGGCCGGTGATCAAAGCGGAAAGATATTTTCAAGTGTAACGTACGATAAACAGCATGGCGAACCGGCGTTACATTTTGCCCAATCGGCTTGAATAAACAACCAAAGTCAGAAGCGGGAATCAAGCCCCTTCACTCATGGCTTACTCGATTGCCATCTAGCGCGCGTTGCTTGCGTTCTTGATCGCATCCATGTCGGGAAGCTTGCGGCCCTGAACTTGGTAGACGTACTTCAAGACCTCCGCCACTGCCGCATACTCGGTTGCGGGAATCGGCTTACCGACATCGACTTGGTGAAAGAGCGCTTGCGCCAAAGGCTTTCGCTCGACGATCGGGATGCCGTGCTCGAGTGCGATCTTACGAATCCGGGCGGCGACCAAGTCCGCTCCCTTGGCCAAGACGATCGGTGCTCTCATCGTCAAGGGATCATACTGCAGTGCGACAGCCAACTCGGTGGGGTTGGTGACCACGACATCCGCTTTGGGAACATCGGTTTGGATGCGTTGGCCGGCCAGTTCGCGTTGTACACGTCGTCGCCTCGCTTTGGTCTGCGGATCCCCCTGGGTCATCTTGAACTCTTCTCGCAATTCCTCGTCGGTCATCATGAGGTCTTGCTCGTATTTCCACCATTGAAACGAGTAATCGACAATCGCCAGAAGCAGCAGTCCGATGGCCACGTTGCGGCACAAGTCGATCAACGTTTCCCATACAAAACTCGCGACGGTTTCCAGGTTTGCACCCCCTAACGACAAAATCGCATCCCAAC
>JBILVV010000210.1:0-8047 GCA_044370255.1 Pirellula sp. | reverse complement strand
TCTATCCGCTCCGCGTCAATCGAAGGCCCGTGGTTCCAACGCAGGAAGATCTCGATCGACTGGCTTCCGATGCAAAGTGGGTCAAGGAGCGACGCTCGCGTCTGGCTTCCTTGAGTTGGTTCATGAAATGCCTGAAAGAACCCCTCTCTCGCAAAATCAATCGTGAAGAGAAGTGCCGCGGAACCTTCTTCGAAGGCCGATTCAAATCGATCGCGATTCTGGACGAGGAATCGATCTTCACGGTTGCAGCCTATATCGATTTGAATCCCGTTGCGGCAGGCATCTGTGGGTTACCTGAGCATTCTCCTTATACGTCGATCAAGGAGCGGGTCGAGCACTTGATCGCCCAAGGACGTTTGCACGATGTTGCGCAGATTCGCAATGGAAGCGTCGCGGCCCAGCGAGTCAGCGAAGGGATCGAACAGGATCACTGGCTGATCCCCATCGAAGACCAACGATCACAGGGTTCAAACCGCGAAGGGATCAAAGAGGGCTTTACGCTTGGCCAGTACTTGATGCTAGTTGACTGCATGAGTCGAAAGGTACGAGAGGGGAAGGCAAATCTCTCGCCGGACGTGGAATCGATCTTTGATCGCTTGGAGATGGACGCCCAGCGTTGGTTGGGGCGGGTTACGCAGATGCTGACCAGCCAACGCTTCTACGGGAGTTTCATGTCCGCATCGCGGGATGGTTTGCGGCGAGTAGCCCGGAAGCTAGGAGTGCGGCAACTCGCCAATACCGCGTAGCGTTCGCGCAACGCATGAAAGACGATCCGCTGTTGATCCGCTAGCCCATCCAACAACCCTTCTGCGGAGAAGGTCTACAATCAGTGGTCGCGAAACTGCGTATAACGCAATGCATGTCCTTGTTTGTTGATGCATGTCCTTGTTTCTTCCTTGTCCGATTGGGGACAAGCCCCAGCGAAACGAAGAACCGCCTGAAGAACCATCAATAAACATTTGGACCGGTCCAAATGCTAGCCGAGATGCGGGAGCATCCGGGTTGAATCGCACACAACCTTGCAATGATTCCGACAGTTCCCACCCGAGAGCTTGTGCTCTACGGCTTTATTAGGTGGGTGGTACGCAATACCGCAGCTAGACACGCAGGAAGATTTTTTGACGTTGCAGACTCAATAGAAATAACCAAGTGATAAAGCAAAAAAGGAATAGCCCCGTGAAAGCGTACCAAGCCGGAGAATCCTTTGGAAAGAAAGGTTGTACGGCATTCGAGGTTAAATCATGCAAAACGTAGGCGGCCAGCGCGTTGACGCCAAAGGTTTTGAAGATCGGAAGCTCGGCCCCACCGATATCGCACACGATGTAAAACAAGACAAACACTGCCAAGGAAAACCCTGCCGCGAAAGTGAGGTAGGAGAGAGTACCAGCGCGTTGGCTCATCATCCAGTAGTTCCACTGGCGTTTTGTACTATCTGGAGGCTTGACAAACGGAGGTTCAGCGAGCCAGGCATTCGGTGATTCATCTTGCATTTTGTTATTGCGACGCGTTGCATCGGGCAAGACAGGGTCTTTGGCAAGCTTGGTAACGGCTTCCGTCTTCGATTCCGTCGAAATGATGTCGTAGAACCGAGTTCCACACGAGAAAATGTAGCCCAGTAGCATCAGGAAGCATGCTGTGACAAGCGATAAACCGATCGCTTTTGCGGGCCCCATGCTCTTGGAATTCGAAGAGTCGTTCGGCACGAACCAATCGCATGCGAGGGTACCTAGGATTGCAGGAATAGTCCAGTTGAGAAAACCAAGTGGCCCACCATCAATCGCGTTGGGATTGGTGTTGCACCAAGTGTAATTGAAAAAGTACGACAGGGTGACATGGAGGATCGACGATCCGAGCAACCATGCCAATCGTGTCGATATAGGTCGGTGAATGACCGGAATGATCCAAAGAGATGTCACTGCGATATGCATCAACGTCTGGAACCATTGGCGTTTCAAGGGTCCCTGAATAGCACCCCAGATCCCAACCTCCTTCAGTTGTTCCCAGGTAGCAGCGGGTGGAGGAGAAACCGTGTAAACGACTAAAGCGACCAAGGCCAATCCGAGGATTCGCCGGACGATGCGGCTATAGGACTTAAACGTTCGACCAGTTTGTAATTGTCGACCCACCGTCAATCGTAGCGAGAATCCCACGGCGAAGAGAAACTGCGGCATGATGGTGTCGGCATAGCTCAAGTAGTCGTGAGTATGTTTCAAAACCTGAGGACATACCAAATAGCCGCCAAAGTAATTGACGACCAACATACCGAGGACGGTGTAGCCACGGAACTGATCGAGAGAGATTAGCCGCCCGCTTTGACCACTGCTTTGAACCGGTGATTGCTCGGTGGATGAAACGGTATTCAAAGCGTGGATTCCTGACAAAAGTTCTCGAGGATTGCAAAAGACGGAGCACTAGAGCCAAGCTCGCATCACAAGGAGTGTGGGCTGGATTTAAGGGGCGGGGTCAACCTTCAACTCAAAAAAATTCTTCTTTCCTGACTCGACGTTTACCGTCATCGGGCTATTTACGGCATCAAAGTATTTAGTATCGATGCGACTCTTTTTTCCATCGGACTTGTCGACCCATGCTCCACCTTCATCTAGGTAATCGTCTTTGGCGGGCCAAGTATCCCGCAAAGAGACCTTTTGCTCGCCGACAACGACCCCTTTCCTGGCTGATCCGTCGTCGATTTTGAGTTCAAATTTCCCCTCGGTATCGGTTTTTCCGTAGGATCTCGGCCCGTTCTTGGACCAGAACTCCACATGGATTAACTCCAACGGTTTGCCGTTCATCGTCACAACACCAGTGACTTCCGTCACACTGACTTTCGAGCCACAGCCGATCATCATCGAGATCAAACAAGCTAAACCCATCAAAGCCATCGGTGCCCGATTCGTCTTTAGGGAGCCCTGGCCGATGATCGAGTCGCAGCGCATTCTCGGATGCATATAAATTCCTTTATTCGGTTGAAATACACTTGGCAAAACGCAAAGTACAAAACAAATGATTCAAGGGGCATTCGTCAGCTAGAAAACAAGCCATGCCCCAACCAAAACCAAAAAACGCTAGCAGGAAGATTCCCTGCTAGCGACCAGCAATTGAATTGCAAGGCAACTGAAAGCCGATCAGTCAGGCATGTTGACGACTTCCGCCCCGGCGCGAGTACCCATGGCATTGAAGGTGATCGCATCAATGGTCTCGCTGACATAACGTACCGATCCATCGGCCATCGTGAATTGTGCACCACCGCCGTGGAGACTTCCAAAGGCATTGATTCGGTCGTCATATCGAAGCGGATCGCGGTACTCGACGCAATCGCGAATTCTGTAGTTGATCGGTACGCCTGTCCCCAAGAAAACATTTCCCTCGGCTCCAAACCATACCCAACCCCAGTTCCCGATCTTGGTTGTGCTCCATCCGGTTTCGGGGCCACATCGATCAAACACGGGGTCGAAATAAGCTCTTTCGCCCATGAGGATGGTATTGCTTAGCCCATCGGTGACCGAGTTGAGCTTACGAGCTACGTTTCGGGTGAAAATACCGTCGGTTCGAGCCAGGCCAGCGGAGCTTGCAGTTCCAGGTGGACGGGGATAATCGCTTCCAGGACCGAAAGGATTCCAAAGGCTCGGTAGAGTGTTGCTGAAGCCGGGATATCCACGACGACCGGCGCAAGCAAAGTAGTCGCCACGAGCATATCCGCCACTCGAGTTGACACCGTTGGTTGGATTAGTGTGTACCTCGTTCCAAGGGCTACCCGGGTTCGACGGGCAACGCAACGTTGGTGTCAAGAGTTGACCAACGGCCGATGTGCCATCCAACGGTGGTGAAGCGGTGTTGGCCGGATTGCCACCGTAGAGAGGATTCGAGAGGGTGTTTGCACCGAAGTTTAATTGATTCCAGTTCGTCCAAAACGATTGCTGTTCCACAAATGGCATCAATTGATGCATGAGTGCGAAACGACGACTCTGACCAGCCGTTCCCCACTCTGGGTGCCCCCAACCATTGCCGTCGGCTCGAAGCATTCCGAACGGAAGTCTTCGGTTGGCCGACTCGAAATTCATGTTAGCTAACCCCCATTGTTTGAGATTGTTGGAACATTGCATCCGACGCGCGGCTTCGCGAGCGGCCTGCACCGCTGGCAATAACAAACCTACAAGGACTCCGATAATCGCAATCACAACGAGTAGTTCCACAAGCGTGAATCCCATTGTCATCCGTCTTTTCATGACAGCACCTTACGAAAAATTTAGATGGAAAGGAAGGAAAGTTTTTTACTATCTCTCCGCGTGGAATGCAAGTAGTTGTGTTTTGGCCCAGCGTGAATCGCGCATTTTTGCGTTGGTGTTTAGCTCCGTGGATCATGGACAATCCTCGGCGAAATGAGGTTTCATCTAGGGGCGGGACAACGTCTGCCTGGATCCTGATCTCACCGGCTCGGACGGATCATTTCTCCAATCCAAGCTCCTAAGCCCCCCACCAACCACCACCCAGGACTCCTGTAAGAATCGCAATCAGCTTGTCCCGTGCAAACTCTCAGGTGTCATCGCGATCGAAAAAGGCAATGCAAAAAATCGATGAGCGTTCCTGCTATCATGCCAGCTATCACGCACCAATCCGCTTTCGCCTTGACATCCTCTTCGCCGGTGTCGGTAAGCGAGTTATTTTCTTTGCCTAGGTGTTGCTTGAAAAGCTACGAAGAAAGAGAAAGCGGATGGGGAGGGATTCGAACCCCCGGTAGAGTAAACCCTACTCCGGTTTTCAAGACCGGTGCATTAAACCGCTCTGCCACCCATCCAGCGATTGAACAACCTGCGTTTTTGCTGCTGTTCCACAAAGGGAATTGTCATCTCACCTCTTGAACACCGCATCCATATCCTCGTCATACCCTTTTTGAATCCACTGGAGAGATCCTCGAGGGTGCAGTCGAATCAGAACCGGTCGCGCGTTTTATGGTTTTACTCTTGTTCCACGCTTCCTGCAATCTGAGGACTTCGCTGAGAGCCTTGCCGCCCCCCCCGAAAACGCGGCTTAGGCACCTACTGCCCCTTCGTTCCACCGGCCTCGGTTCCGGCGGCCTTGCTCGGTTCGCTGGGAACGGGTTCATGACCATGGTCTTCGGAGCTTTGCGATGAGACGGGGTCGGCACCCTGGACCACTAATTTCACTTCGTTTGGGCGGTCGGGTTGGATGGTGAAACTCAGTTCGCTCGTGGAGTACATGCTGTGTTTGCGATTGACGACACCCATCGTGCTCGGCCGATAATTCGGGATTTCTTCAAGTTGAATGAATTGAACGACAACGCACCGATGCTCACCGGCAACGGCTCCATCGTTGGGACGGTACGTTGTGAGGGTGAAGCTGCCATCGAGTCCGATTGATCCGGTCGCCTGAACGCCATGCTGCACCGACTTGGCTTCAACCGTCCCGACCTTTACCGGCGTGCCGTTGGCAAAAACTACTTTTCCTTGGACAGGATACGTTTTCAGACGGCCGCTGTTACAACCAAGGAGCATCGCACACGCGATTAGGGTGCAAGCGAACCCCTGAAAACTGCAAAAAGGTCTCATCAGTCTTCCAATGTATCCAAGAATCTAATCTTCCACTGCTACAGGGATGCCGTCCGTGCGATTGCACAACCGCCCTAGCGTTTCGGTATCGATCTGATTGCTGACAGCGCGAACACTGCCATCGCCAAAAGCAAACTGGCATAGTCCTCCATGCCAACTCCCCCAACGGACCAAGTCGCTTCCTTCGCCGCGGGGGTTGGAGGAGATAGGTGCGGTCGGACCGCCGATTCGAGCGAAATTGTAAAGCTTGTCACCGTTGAAGATGAACGCGTCCTGAGGAGATTGGCCCAGCTTTCCGATAGGAACGTGCATTTCACCCGCCAAGAAAGTGTTGCTCAAACCGTCGATGACACTTGCGTGTCGGATTCGATCAACCCAGCCTTGGGGAACACCGTTGCTGCACTTTGCGCGGCTAGAGATGATGATGCCGGTTCCATTGCCGCCATAGTTAAAGTCCGTTGGCAGTCCCGATGAGCCTGGGGAAAGGTCTCCGTGGTTGCCACCATAATCGCCCACCGCGCCCAGAGCTGTTCCGCCACCCCCTGGTACTGGATAAGAGCAACCGCAAGGCAGGGTGACCCAAGTCGTTCCTGCTCCAATCACATCGCCCAAACCAATTGCATCACTAGCCGATCTGCGGGATGGGCAACAGTACATGGGGAGATTTTGGGACCGGACTTGATCGGCATGGCTCGCGTAAGCGAGGCCGTAATCCCATTGTCGCTCGATGTTGCTGGCCTCCATGTACGGCATGATCCGAACGAGCCAAGTCGTTTCCTTGCCGCCGCAGGCTCGAGAGCTATCGTCCCCAGGCCGAGGTTGGTAGCGGGCGGGTGGATAACTTCCCATCGCACTGTGAAACATATCCGTCGCCAACGCGATCTGGTGCAAATTGTTTTTGCAACTCATGACTCGAGCTGATTCGCGAGCTGCTTGGACCGCTGGCAATAACAAACCGACCAATAAGCCGATGATTGCGACGACGACCAACAGTTCGACCAGCGTAAAAGCTCGATGATTACTTGGCGATCTCATGGTGGACCCGTTTTCCGAAGGGCAATTCGATTCAACAACACCATTATGCGAGTCCGACCACAGGGGAGCAAACGCAACTTCGTCAAAAAACCGAGAGATCGCGAGCTGCTTGACTTTGCAGACTACCGCGAAAATACTGGATATCGTGGTTTTCCACAAGGAATTGAACGCGTGGCACTGCCATTGCGTATTGCCATGCGTATTGCCAATTGTGCGGATGTTGAGGGTGGTCTTCTTATTTCTTCCGATCGCATATGAGGTAGCGATGGTCGGGCCAGGGAGCAAAGCGAAAGCATTCAGGACCGCGATTTTGTCGGTCTATGCGATGTTTTCGTTGTTCGGCAGCTCGATTCATGCCTGGTCTCACCAACTTTCCGGTGACGCGTGTCACGAATGCAACACGATACCAAGCCACTCGCATGGGCACTCTTGCCAGCATCCGGCCCCGAGATCTAGTTGCGAGTCTCGCAAACATCGATCCTTTAGTCCTTCAGTCAGTCACGTGGCAGATCACCGCGATCACCGCCCCGCCCAAAAGACATCCAACCATTGTTCCCTCGCAAACGAGTCGAAGGAGACTAGCGCGAAGGCTGCACCGCACTCATGTAGAGTGTGCCATCAGATCGCTTCCTTGATGAACTCATGGTCGGCATCGGTTTGCGCGATGGCGTTCGACCTGCAACAGACGGATTACCTGATCGATTCCTACGGGAACGATAGCGCGGTCGAAATCTTGATAGCCCGCTCGAGGGGCCCCCCGTCACGAATCTAGTATCAAAGTTTGGTTGGCGGCTTCGTACCGCAAACCCTGCGTCTTTGATCGTTCGCAGTAGGCCTTGATTCGATCCTTTCGGGATTCTTCTACACCATGTCACAAGAGCTGTTAACCCGCGTGGGTTCAGCCATGCACTACGACTTTTGCCCGTGGGCGAACAGGTATGTGTATTGGCTTAAACGTCCGATCGGTTGGGTCGTCTTGGCTTTCGCCGCTTCGCTGCTGCTAGGGATCTATGTCTCGCAACAAGCCTACATGGCTGCAGGCATCGTCGCGGCGGTCGGGATCATCGGAGCCCTTTGGCCATGGATCTCGATGATGGGGATTCGAGGCGAACTCAGTTGGACCCCGAGCCGTTGCGAAGAGGAGGAGATCATCGACACGACGCTGACCATCACCAACCGCTGGCCCTGGCCTGCGTGGGGTTTGGTGGTTCAAGCCGACGATGCCATCTCCAGCCAAGTCAACGCACCCGGTCAGCCGATCAGCTTGAGCAAAGTGCCCGCGTGGACTCGCTCGCGATTTCGCTGGGCTTGCCAACCCGCATCGCGCGGCATCTACCCGAAACGTCAAGTCCGACTCACGACCGCGTTTCCATTCGGTATCTGGTCGAGTAGCAGGATCCTGAAAGTCGACGAGCCTCTGGTTGTTTGGCCCCGCACCGTGCGAT
>JBILVV010000209.1:0-8076 GCA_044370255.1 Pirellula sp. | reverse complement strand
GATGAACAGGACCATCGAATGCCACATCCACAGCAATCCCCAATTCTCGAGGACCGGGGCATGGTGCGTTTCGCGGAACCACCGAGCGACGATTTGCGCGAATTGCCCGGAACGAGCCGATATCGGCTCGTCTTTCCGATACGCAGCCAGATCCTCCGCGAGAGCTTGAGCAGAAGCGTACCGAAGTTCAGGCGGTTTCTGAAGGCAGCGGACCACGATCATCTCCAAGTCGCGATCGATTTTGGGGTCGATCAATCTTGGATTGGGCGGATCCTGTTCGAGGACTTGCAACAGAACATCCATCGCGGACTTGGCGGTGAATGGAGGCCGCCCCGTGAGAGCGTGATAGAGAACGGAACCGAGGGAGTAGATATCGGATGCCGGGCCCAGCTCACCCATCCGTCCACTGGCTTGCTCCGGACTCATATAGGTTGGCGTACCGAGCACTACTCCTGTGCGAGTCAACGATTCGGCAGTGTCGGATTGCTTTGCCAATCCGAAGTCGGTCAATCGAGCTTCGCCGGAGGAATCGATGAAGATGTTCGACGGTTTGATATCGCGATGGAGGATTCCTGATGCGTGTGCGAACTGCACGGCCCGCGTGATCTTCTCAAGGTGGCTGGCCGCTTCTCGCTGATCGAGTTGCCCGGTTGCAATCAACTCCATGAGAGTACGACCCCGCAGGTACTGCATCGCGAAATAGGGGCGGCCATCGATCTCGCCGACATCGTAAACCGGAACGATGCCGGGATGTTGCAATTGAGCGGTTGCTCTGGCTTCCGCAAAAAACCGTTGACGCTCTGCATCGGATGCCAGTCGATCTCGAAGAATCATCTTGATCGCGACTTCGCGATCGAGGCTCAGTTGCCTGGCTCGAAAGACAACGCCCATTCCTCCGCGGCCGATCTCTTCGAGCAGCTCATAATCGCCGAGGATGCATGGAAGTGGTAGTCGCCATGTTCCGGATTCATCTTCGTTCGTTGCATTGCCGCCTCGGATCACGCTCGCTTCGTTGCCGCCGACCGCATGGGTGACGATCACTGTCCCCCAAAGCGACATCAAGTCCCCGGCTAATTCGGGGTGGTCCCGGCAGACAGCGTGAATGTCGACCGACTCTCCTTTTTGGAGTCGATCGGTAAGTGACGTCACCAACTCCGCGAGTTTCAGCTCGTCATCGCTGAGAGGCTCATCCTCGAGTTCGATGGCTCCGCCGAGATCTTCGGGTTGCTCCTCGGAATTCATTCCTGAAGTTCCTTGTAAAGATCGGGCAAACTTTCGATGACTTCACGCAATCGTTTAATGGCCCGCAAGTAACGCATGCTGGCCGCGGGTTCGGTCAGCCCTAAAGCTTGTGCGATCTCTTGGTTGTTGAGCTGCTCGTAATGACGCATCAGAATGATCTCACGGTCATTGTCTTTAAGTTGCTGGATCGCGAGTTCGATATGTTGAGCCAATTCGCGTTGGGTAGCCGCCGCAGCCGGGGTCAAAGCCCCATCTTGAAATTGGTTAGCGAAGTCCATGGTCGATTGGTCGGGCGGGGGAAGGGCTGCGGCAGCGTGCTCCCGGTCGATACTGCGTTTGGCCGAAAGACGGTGTCGGCGGTGGGCATCGATGATCCGGTCCTTCGCAATCTGTCGAATCCATAGATGAAACGGAATGGTGGGATTTTTCACATAATCGATCAGGCGGCGGTTGGCTTCGATCAGAACGTCCTGGATGACATCGCTGACATCCAGCCGTTGCATGATTCGCTGATCGAGTCGCAATGCGATCATTCTTCGCAATGAATCTCGATGCCGGTCGAGCAAAACCTCGACCGCCCGGGATTCCCCATCCCGAACGTGCGCCAGCAATTCCGCTGTCGCTTCGCCATCAGGCCATATTGAATTCGCCATGCGATCTCCCAAAGGTTTGAATGCCATCCTCATTCAGGAACGGATGCCATCTATGAACATTTTACCGTGTCGTCCAGCGGGAGCGTTGAAGATTGATACAATCAGACGAAATGATTCCCGAACTTCATTCCCATACGTCGATCCTTCGGATCAGTCCCGAAGTGGATGTACCGATCACCCCGAGGGTGCGGAGACTGGTAGATACCGCTGCTTTTCGCCGATTGGCACGGATCAGCCAGTTGGGTTTAGTCGCCTTGGTTTACCCGGGAGCGACTCATTCCCGGTTTGAGCATTCGCTTGGGGTTTATCGCAATGCCATCGATTTTCTGAAGCAGTTGGCGCACGACCCTCAGTCGCCTAGGGTCTTTTCCGATCGGGATGCGGCACTTTTCGTCGTCGCCGGATTGCTGCACGACATTGGGCATTGGCCATATTGCCACACGATCGAAGATATCAAGCTAGTGCACCTCCCCGAGCACGAAATACTCGCCGAGCGTTTGTTGCGGCATCGCGAGTTAGCTCATCTGCTGCGAACCGATTGGGATTTGGACCCGGAGGATGTCGCACAGTTCCTCAAACCGGAGCGTACGTCCGACGCATCGGATAGCCAATCGATCCTCCGCTCCATGCTCAGCGGTCCGATCGATATCGACAAGCTCGATTATCTCGAACGGGATTCCCTACATGCCGGCGTACCGTACGGACGTAATTTCGATCGCAATCGCCTAGTTCACTCGCTGTGCGTCGACACGCTTAGGCATCGGTTAGCAATCTCTGAGAAAGGAAAAACAGCGGCGGAAATGATGGTCTTTGCACGATACGTCATGTTCAGTGAAGTTTACTGGCATCACGCAGTCCGAAGCGCGACGGCTATGTTGCAACGAGCCGTTTTCGAGTTGCGCGATCATGAGGAGCTTGCAACTGCTTGGGCGGATATGGATGAAGCAACTATGCAGGAATCGTTGCTTGAAGCATCTCGCGGAAAGTCGTTCGAACCATGCATTTTGGGACTGTTCGGGCTTCGTCGCAATCTGTTCAAGAGGATCGCGCAATTCGATAATCTTTCCGATCCCGATCTCCATCGATCGCTTGCAAGACGACCGTATCACGAGATCGTTGCGATCGCCCGAGAACTTTCGCATCGTCTGCAACCCTCGATCAATATTCCCATCGGCGAGAACGATTTGCTAATCGACACGCCGCCGCTCGGATTGGAAGTGCAATTCGATCTTCAGGTACGAATGAGAGATGGGAGTTTTCGCCCGTTGAGCGATTTGTCTCCAGTGGTCCAGTCGCTTGCGACTCGTCAGTTCGATGAGTTGGTCAAGAGGGTGCGTGTTTTTGTTTCCCCGCATCTGCGAGAGTCGTTTCGCAAAGTGGATGTTCGGCCTATGTTGAGAGAAGTACTGGGCAACGCAAGCTTTCAACCTTATTCCAACGACTGGATGTCGACGTACCGATAGGTACCTCGATTCATTTCGGCCAAGACACGTATCCAGCCGCCATCGTTCGTTTCAGGGCCGCTATTGAATTGGATGGTGTGGATAGTCGTCATGGCGCGATCCGCGCGAGATTGGATGTCCAGGAGTTGCGACTCGCTCATCGCTGGTTCCGCTGCATCGGTGAGGAAAAATACGACATCGGGTTTGAAAGATAAGCCCATTTTGAGACCCGGGATGTGTTCAGTTCCTCCTTGGGGTGTGATCGCTTGAACGAAACGTATCGCTTTTTCTTTGTTGGTTTCGTTTGCTTGCAGCAATTTGCCTCCAGCGGTGCTAGGGTTGAGGGAGCCCGGCGTCTCGTTGTAAAAGACAACCTGGAATTGGTTCTTGTCCGTCAGCGATTGAATGCTGTTGAGTAGCTCGCGCTTGGCAAAGCGCATGGGGGAACCGCTGTATTCAAGCATGGAGGCGGAACGGTCTAAAATGTATACGAAGGATGTTCCCGTACCTCGAAGTCCCATGAACGTGGTGGTCGATTTTCCAGAACCGGCACCCGTACCATTGGTCCCCGTTCCGAGTCCTGCAAGTCCTTCGCCGCCAGCACTGGAGTTGCCAGACGAATCGGCACCCACGAGTCCGCTGATCAGGTCCGCAACCGAAACAGGTGGGCCGACCGATTCAGCAGCTAATACTGCAGTGGCTGCGGTTTTCGCATTTTCCGCGACAGACTCGGCAGCGTTCTGGGGCCCGCCTCCTGTTAAGAAAAATTCATCGCCATGGTTCGACTGATGTACCAACGCGATGCCGACAGGACGATCATTGACTTCCCCGGTTCCTCGAGTTCGGGGTTGCCAGAGCAAGGCTGCGGAGACCAGCAAGCAACAATGAATCAAGCAACTGGACAGCCATGCTCGGTGATCTCGCCAACTCGATCGGCCTGGAATCATAGGGCTGCGATCGCGCCGGCGCAAGAACTCTACAGGCTTTTTGAAAGGGTCGGCGTCCATCGGCGTTTGAGATGTCTTTGGTGTTTCCATTCCTCTTTTTTCGCTACTGTTCATTCTTGCCAAAATCCGATGCTAAGATACTCCCCAGCGAGTTCCCGGAATCGGTCGCAAACGCCAGCAACCAAAATACTTTTCAACCCGTCCCTCAAGGTGTCTTCATGTATTCTATCCCAATGCATCCCAAGATGGGAATTTCTTTGGGCTGTTTTATCCTAGCCGCCGCATGTTCATCAATCAGTCACCTTCCCTCGCTGATGGGAAGCCAGCCGCCATCGACTACCAGTAACCCCAAGGAGAAAGGGGATACTCCTCCAAAAAAGGATGGCGATTCCAAGGGAGATGGCGAGGCGAAAGAGGAGGAAATGAAAGGTGTCGTTGAAAAAGTGATCGACGGAGATTCCATCAAAATCCGAGAAGAAGGGGGGAGGGAGGTCCACGAGATCCAGATCGAAGGAACCGACGCCCCTGAGGCCAAGCAGGATTACGGTGCCGAATCGGCGGAAGCTCTGCGCAAGATGGTTCTTGATCGCAAAGTCCGCATAACCTGGACAAAAAAAGACAATTTCGGCAGGCGACTCGCCCAACTCTATATCGGTGACGAGCATATCAACCGAAACATGATTCGCGATGGTCACTCTTGGCATTTCAAACGCTACAACCAGTCAAAAGAGTTGGCACAACTCGAAGAAGAGGCGAGGAAAGCCAAGAGAGGGTTGTGGGGTAGGGAAAACCCACAAGCACCCTGGGATTATCGAAAAGAAAACCGCTCTCCCGACAAACCCGACCGATAGGACTGCACATATCTCCAGATAGGCACTACACTTACATTGGATTGGTCATTGGATTGGTCATTGGATTGGTTAGATTATTTCTAATGAAGGAGAATTCGTGAGGCAGGCTCTGATCAGCGACATCCATGGCAATCTGGAAGCACTTCATGCGGTGCTCGCAGATATCGCGACTCAGAGTGTGGATGAGATCGTTTGTCTGGGGGACGTTGTAGGATACGGTCCCAACCCCAACGAATGTCTGGAAGTGGTGATGCGAAAGGCCTCACGCACCATCCTCGGGAATCACGACCAAGCTGCACTGATCGATCCCGATGGGTTCAACCCCGTCGCACTTCGGGCAATCTACTGGACTCGCGATCAACTCGACACGGGGTCTAAGCAGTCGGTCAATCGACGATGGGACTTCTTGAGCGAGTTGCCGAGAATGCATCAGAACGAAAAGTTCCTGTTTGTCCATGGTTCTCCACGGGATGCCACCAACGAGTATGTCTTCCCGGAAACCATTTACGATAAGAACAAAATCGACAGCATGTTCCAGCGAGTCCCTCAGTACTGTTTCCAGGGGCACACGCATATGCCGGGTATATTCACCCCGGATTTGGAATTCATCCGCCCAAGCCAATGCGATTATGTCTTCCCGCTTGGAAAAGAAAAATTGATGGTGAACGTCGGTAGTGTCGGTCAACCACGAGACGAGGACAATCGAGCGTGCTACGCAATCTTAGATTACGACGCGAAGCGAATTTACTTCCGTCGAGTCGATTACCCTTTCGAGGATACGATTAGCAAAATCTATGCGATTGACGAGCTGGATAATATGCTCGGCGATAGACTACGGACGGGCAGGTGAGCCAGGTGCGGACAGCGATCGTTAGCGATATCCATGGAAACCTAGAGGCGCTTAAAGCGGTCCTGAGCGATATCGCTGGACAAGGTTGCCAGCGTGTCATTTGCCTCGGAGATGTGATCGGTTATGGCCCCAATCCCTGCGAATGCTTGGATTTGGTCATGGAGTTAAATGGCTGCGTTTTGGGGAACCACGATTACGGTGCATTGATTGACCCGGAAGGTTTCTCGGCAGCTGCCGAGCAAGCAATCTTCTGGACGAGAAAACAACTTGAAGATGGTCCGGATCGAGAGGCCGCCAAACGGCGCATGGAGTTTCTGGCAAGGCTTCCAAGAACCATCGTCGAGGATCAATTGCTGCTGGTTCACGGTTCCGCACGCAACCCGGTGAATGAATATGTCTTTCCCGAAGACATTTATAACCGTCGCAAAATGGAGAAACTTTTTTCCATGGTGCCTCAATACTCATTCCAAGGCCACACGCATACGCCAGGCGTATTCACGATGAATATGCAATTTCTGAGGCCGGAAGAATTGAACTACCGGTTCTCTCTGGGGGATGATAAAGCCATGGTCAATGTTGGAAGTGTAGGGCAACCTCGCGATGGTGATTGGCGATCCTGTTATGTAGTGATTGAGTTCCCCAAAATCGAGTTTCGCAGGGTTGAATACGACATCGATACCACAGTCAACAAGATCTTCGCGATTCCTGATCTGGACAACTTTCTCGGGGAAAGGTTGCGCGAAGGGCGGTAGGTCGCAATCAGCGATCAATATCTTTGATTGGGCTCAGGGGCCCACCATGCGTTTCTGTTGCATCATGTAGTACCGCCAGTAGAAGGTCGGATTGAGCAATACCTTGCCGGGGCCTCTGTATGAGCGGACAATGGACTCTCCGGACGTAAATCGTCCCCAGAAGTTCTTGGTAGGACGCCGCATTTGGAACTGAACGCTCTGGGTTCTTCCGATCACGCAGTTTCCTTCCACCATCAATTGCTCGCCGTCGGCCAATTCCATCTCCTCAATGGGCCCCTTGGTACAAACGGCCACTTGCCCGTGTCCTGAAACCTTCGTCTGCAAGTAGACGAAGCCCTCGCCAGCCCAAAGAGATGTCAGAAGTTTTTCCCGAAAGAACTGCAACTGCACGCTCCCTTCGGATGCCCAGTAACTTCCCTTTTCCAGGATCCAGCTTTCTCCTTTGAGGTCAAAAACGTGAAATCCTCCCAGAGACGACGAGAGGGTGATCACGCCCGTTCCTGCATACGTTGGTCGATAAACCGATTCGCTTGCGATCATCGAGGATACCAGATCGCCAACCGAAGGAATCAGTTGCGAGTGCACTGCGATATCCCCTCGCAGATAGTTCATTGCCCCCGATTCGCAACGAACCATCTCGTGGTCCAAATGGATGTCGACGAATCGCATCCCTTCCAATTGTTGAACTTCGAATCTCGCCATCGGATTGGATTAGGATTTCTTCGAAAGTGAGATGATCTTTGCCGGTTGAGAGCAGCGAACACACGAATAGTTTGTTGATGATCGATGCAATTCGACGCTCCGCTCCTTGCCGAAAATGTTGAAGCCCACCGCTTGCATCAAATAGCCAAGACCTGCGTACAAACTGATAAATGCTAATCCCCCAGCAAGCAGGGTCGTTCT
This sequence comes from Pirellula sp., assembly GCA_044370255.1. Lineage (GTDB taxonomy): Bacteria > Planctomycetota > Planctomycetia > Pirellulales > Pirellulaceae > JBKCUI01. The sequence continues at coordinate 436 of JBILVV010000209.1, read as the reverse complement.
CAAAGCGACGTAAATCCCGATCACGACGCATGCGAACAGCCATACAGGCCAATAACCGTCGGTAGGTTCTTTGTAGAAGAAAGGTTTCTCCGCGACAGTTTGGGACGGATTGCAATGGTTGCACACCAGCTTGCCGAAGTATTCGCAGTCTCGGTTCACACATTGGAGCGAAACATCGGTCGTGCCGACACGCGATCGACACACGTAGCAAAAGTAGTTCGAGCATCGCGAGCAAAAATACGCTTGCGGGTGCACGTTGGAACCACAGACGGGGCATATGTCCAGTTCTCCGCGACGGAGAGATGGGTCGGTTTCGATCGCTTTGCTGGTACTCGAGATTTCACTCATCGTGATCCTCTTTTCAGTTTTCCTGTAGTCGAATTCGGAGGCTCATTACTGTTGATTCTCTAGCTTCACCGCAGGGCCTCGTTGGAGT
>JBILVV010000208.1:0-8110 GCA_044370255.1 Pirellula sp. | reverse complement strand
GATTGAGCCTGAGGCAGCATTCTATGATCTCACTGACAACATGCAGTTGGCGGAGCGCTACCTCAAGTTCATGTTGCGAGAAACGCTCGAACACTGCGCGGAAGATATGGACTTCTTCGAAAAGCGAATCCAACCTGGACTTCTCGCGTCCTTGCAACTGGTACTCGATAAGCCGTTCGTGCATATTTCTTACACAGAAGCGATCGATATTCTCACCAAGAGCGATGGAAAGTTCGAGTATCCGGTCGCATGGGGCATGGATCTACAGAGCGAACACGAACGCTACTTGACAGAAAAACATGTCAACGGCCCGGTGATTCTCTACAACTATCCCAAAGAGATCAAATCGTTTTACATGCGGCTCAACGATGATGGCAGAACTGTGGCGGCGATGGATGTCTTGGTCCCGGGAGTCGGTGAAATTATAGGTGGCAGTCAGCGCGAGGAGCGGCTCGATGTGTTGACCGAGCGAATGACCAGTATGGGGCTGACCGAACAGGATTATTGGTGGTATCTCGATTTGCGTCGATACGGCACGGTCCCCCATGCGGGCTTTGGCTTGGGATTGGAGCGGATGGTTCAGTACTCGACCGGTATGGCAAATATCCGCGATGTGATTCCTTTTCCACGCACACCTGGTCATTGCGAGTTCTAACAAAGATTGTGAGTACGGTATCCACGATGGATTCTTTGTTTCGCCGCGCGAGCGGTTTGCTGCTCCATGTCTCTTCGCTTCCGGCACGGTTAGATGCACACTCGCACCGGGATAGCCAACCCGGAACCGATGGGCAATGGGCAATCGGGGACATCGGCTCGGGCGATGCAGGACCATCTGCCTACGAATTCGTGCGTTTTCTCCATGCTGGAGAGCAACGCTGGTGGCAAATCCTTCCTACCGGGCCGGTTGGCTACGGATGGTCCCCTTATCAATCACCATCTTCGTTCGCGGGGAATCCGCTGTTTATTAGCCCTGCATTGCTCGTTCGAGACGGATTGCTGCGGCAGGAGGACTGGGATTCCGCAGTATCGGACACGCGTGAAGAGGAAGTTCAGCGTGTGCAGTTCTGTCGATCTGCATCGCGACGCATGGAACTTCTTCGCATGGCGTTTCGTAAATTCGAGCAACAAAGGCACGATCTCAAGGGTGCGTTCGAGGAGTTCCGCCACGCGCACAGTCATTGGCTCGACGAACATTGCTTGTTTACTGCATGCAAAGCTTTTCACAATGACCAACCGTGGTACGAATGGGATTCATCGCTGGTGCGTCGCGAGCCCGGTGCCTTGGCCCATTGGGCCGATAAAACGCGTATCGCTTGCGAGTTTGAAGCGTTCAATCAGTTCCTGTTCGATCGCCAATGGCGCGAGTTGAGATCGTATGCTGCCGAACTCGGAGTTGGAATCATCGGCGACATCCCGATTTTCGTGTCCATGGACAGCTCGGACGTTTGGGCCTTCCAATACTTGTTCGAACTCGATCAGCACGGGCGACCCACCGTCGTAGCAGGCGTCCCACCCGATTATTTCGCTGTGGATGGTCAACGGTGGGGGAATCCGCTGTACCGCTGGGATGTTCATCGCGAGACCGGTTATGCGTGGTGGATACGTCGCTTCCAGCGGACGTTGCAGTTGTGCGATCTGATTCGGATCGATCACTTCCGAGGATTCGAATCGTATTACGAGATTCCCGCAGATCGCCCCGATGCTCGCGTTGGAAGTTGGAAACCGGGGCCTCGCCATGATTTTTTTCGTGCGATCTCCCAGTCATTAGGGGTTGCCCCTGGCCAGGAACTCCCAGTGATCGCGGAAGACCTCGGCTTCATCACGCGAGAAGTTCATCAGTTGCGAGATGATTTCGGATTCCCGGGGATGCGGATCGTGCAGTTCGGTTTCGGTGGTCAAGCCACTTCGATCGATCTGCCGCATAATTATCCGGTTCATTCGATAGCCTACACAGGCACGCACGACAACGACACGGTGGTTGGCTGGTATCGGAGTGTAGCTGGTGAAGGAAGCACGCGGACGCAGGAAGCGATCGATGCGGAGAAAGAGTACGCTCTTCGCTATCTGGGCTGCGGTCCGGATCAAATCCATTTGGGAATGATGCGTTCCATTTGGAGTTCGGTAGCGGCGCTCTCGATCGTTCCCGTGCAGGACCTCCTCGGATTGGGGGATGATGCTCGGATGAATCGACCAGGAACCTGCGACGGAAACTGGGTGTGGCGGTGCCCGCCCGGCCACCTCAACCGTCCACAGTCCGAGTGGTTGGCAGCATTTACAAGAACCTACGGCCGGCAAGCATGCCCAGAACACATCGCGAAATGATCGGGTTAGCCCACCTTCAAGAAAAGATGGCTTGCGGGTAAAACATTGGGTTGTATTGGTGAGAACCTTTTCCGCGATTCGCTTCGCATCGAAGATCCTGTGCTTTTGAGGCAGCCCCTGGCATGAAGATACAAGTCCATCGAGAGAAATTCTTAGCCGCTTTCCAGATTGCCTCGTCGTTAGCTCCTTCGCGAAGCCCCAAAGATGTGCTACTCAATGTGAAAATCGAGGCGGAAGACGATCGCGTTGTCTTGATGGCAACCGACCTAGAGGCTGGCGTTCGCCTCGAAGCAGAAGATGTCCAAGTCCAAACGCCGGGCAAAGCCCTTCTGAGTGTTCAGCGCGTCGGCAATATCTTGCGCGAATCATCCGCCGAATACCTCACGATTGAAACTACAGCAAACTCTCTCGACATCCTCGGACAGCATTCCGAGTTCCATTTGCCGCTGACCAACGCAGACGAGTTTCCCAGTGTCGCCAAGTTCTCCGAGGAGAGCTACTTCGAACTTCCTTCGACAGTGTTCCGCGACTTGGTTCGACGCACCGTTTTTGCTACAGACACCGAGAGCACTCGCTATCAACTCGGGGGCGTGCTATTCGAAATCGAAGGGGACACTATCACTGCGGTAGCGACCGACGGCCGGCGCCTGGCCTGCATGAAAGGACATGGTTCGTCGGTCAACAATTACCAAGCTTCCGGCAGCTCAACAATCGTTCCGACAAAGACGTTGCAACTCATCGAGCGTTCGATAACTGACAAAGATGAAACGGTGCAGATCGCGGCACGAAGCAATGACATCCTCCTGAGAACGAATCGTTGCACCATCTTTTCGCGACTCGTCGAAGGACGATATCCGAATTGGCGGATGGTGGTGCCATCGAGTCAAGGTCGGACGCGTATCGAAGGAAATGCTGGTGCATTTTTTTCGGCGATTCGTCAAGCGTCGATTGTCGCGGATCCGGAAAGCCGCGGCGTCGAGTTTACCTTTGCGAATGGGACTCTCGTCGCATCCGCAAAGACGGCAGATGTTGGGCAATCCCGCGTAGAGATCCCGATCAGCTATGACGGCACACCGATCCATATCACGATGGACTCGAGATTCGTGTCCGACTTCTTCAAAGTGCTTGAACCGACCAAGAATTTTTATCTCGATGTCAGCAACAACACCGAGCCCGCCTTGTTCAACACCGATGACCACTATTCCTACGTTGTCATGCCAATGTCGAAACAATAGATTGCCTCTCAATTATCTCATCCCAGCAGCCACAACAAGCGGTCGATCGAAATGGGTAAGATCTCGGAATTCATGGAAAAACATTTTCGGCACTACAATGCCCGGGAAACCCTCTCGGCCGCGCGTGCCTACAAGTCCTTCATCGAAAATGAGCATGGGATGATGCTTGTTTCCCTTGCGGGGGCGATGAGCACTGCGGAACTAGGGATTTCGCTCGCGGAGATGATTCGCAAAGGAAAGATCCATGCGATCTCCTGCACGGCCGCGAATTTGGAGGAGGATCTTTTCAACCTCTTTGCACACAACGAATACCGTGTGATTCAAAATTGGCGGGCCCTGAGCACTGAGGACGAGGTCGCCCTCAGAGATGCTGGCTTCAATCGCGTTACCGACACCTGTATTCCGGAAACGGTCATGATGCATATGCAGGACCGACTGGTCAAATACTGGAGCGAAGCGGCTAAGCAAGGGAAGCAGTACTTTGCATACGAATATATGTTTCGGATTCTCGAGGAAGAGGAATTGCGACAGCACTATCAAGTCCCGATCGAACATTCCTGGATGTACGCGGCAAAGCAAGCCGGGATTCCTGTGTACTCGCCGGGCATCGAAGACAGCACACTGGGGAACATGTTTACCGCTCGCGTCATGGATGGCACGATCGCATCCCACTCTGCCCTCAAGACCGGTACACAGCAACTTGAGCATCTGGCAAATTGGTATAGGCGAGTATGTGTCGACCGTCCTGTCGGCTTCTTTCAGATTGGAGGTGGTATCGCAGGCGATTTCGCTATTTGCGCGGTGCCGATGTGGATCCAGGATATGAAAGAAGAGGACATTCGTCGTTGGGAGTATTTCGCTCAAATCAGTGACGCGGAAACCAGTTACGGCGGTTACAGCGGTGCCGTCCCAAACGAAAAGATCACCTGGAACAAACTCGATCCGGATTGTCCAAAGTTCATGATCCACAGCGATGCCACCATCGTGGCACCGCTTATCTTCAGTTATGTATTGGGTGAGTAACGCGAGGGACGAACAATTCCCTTATCGATAGAAATCGATCCAAGAGATGCGGATCGACGCAGGGTTTTCTTTGAGCCAGTTTTCCGGGAGATTCATCTCCCAGCATTCGCCCTCTTCAAGAGGAACGCGGATCTCTTGCGAGAGTTCCGACCGCTTCTGAGAAAGCTGCGTCGGTGCTGGTTGTGGTTCCTCTCCTGCTGCAGGTTCCTTCAGTCGAGCGATACCAATCGAACACCAGTTGGGATCGCTTGACTCGACTGGCTGCTCCATCGCACCTTTGATTTGGTAACTCCAGCGAACGACACCCTCGGAAGAGGAAACCGACCCGATCCACTTGCGATCGTCGACATACACGACGATTTGTTCTAAACCCCGAAGGTGAAGGCGCAGAGTTAATGCTTTGGGCCAATTCTCGGACTTGCGATGGACCTTGCACTCCCCAATCCCTCGTTCGCTGCGTAGTTCGAGAACGGTTCGATGAATATCGCCGCTTTCCGAGGATGAGATGACCGAGGTATCGCCGGATTGAGAAAATTCCACAAGCATAGGTGCATCGCTTTGTCGTGTTGTCTGCGCAGACTCAGCGACAGTCATGGATACGATCAAAACTGCAATGAGCCATGGAGTCCTTGTCATGTTTCGCCCCTCAGTTCCATCCCGCGCGTGATGAATCCCCGAGATCATAACCCGTCTCCGACCACATTTGATGCCCCACTTGATAGAGAAGGCTTTTCCAGAGGTCGTCGCAATCCTCGAGCACTTGTTCAAGGGTGATATCCGTCACGAACCAGCTACCGGTATCGAGTTCCGATTCCAGTTGTCCTGCTCCCCATCCGGAGAAGCCCGCGAACAGTTTTACCTCGGCTTCCGTGCGATGAAGGAGGGGGAGCAGGTTATCGCGATCGGTGGTGAGATAAATCCCGTTGCTGCATGTGAGGTCAGCCAGATCGGATTGGTTATGCAGTGCCACCAATGGCCCCTCGACAGGTCCGCCGAAGTAGAGCCAGCCATCGCGATCGAGAGCGGTGTCGGCGGCTTTTTCGAAAACGCTTTTGAGTGAATGTTCCGTTTGTCTATTCACGATCAAACCAAAAGCTTCTTCTTGTGTATGTCGAACCATATACACAACGGAATGGAAGAAATTAGGATCTTGAAGATAGGGTGAGGCCAGAAGGGCTTTGCCCTGGGTGCGATCTTGTATTTCACTCATCGCAGGCCACCGCGATCGGGTTCTCGGTTTGCAAACGGACCATCTGTTGGTAGAGACCGGGAGTTGCCATCAACTCTTGGTGTGTTCCCGTCTGAACAACTTGCCCACTGTCCAAAACGAGGATCAAGTCCGCGTTCTTGATGGTGCTCAAGCGGTGCGCGATGACGAATGAAGTTCGGGCTTGCAGCAATCGCGCCAAGCTTTCCTGGATAAGCAATTCGCTCTCGGAGTCCAGGTTGCTGGTCGCTTCGTCGAGAATCAGTATTTTTGGATCGGCGAGGATAGCGCGGGCAATGGCGATGCGTTGGCGTTGTCCTCCGCTGAGTTTGAAGCCCCGTTCGCCGATGCGGGTGAGGTACCCCTGCGGGGACTGGTTGATGAAGTCATGGGCTGCCGCGGCTCTTGCAGCATGCTCGATCGCTGTGTGATCCGCGTGGGGGCGTCCATAAGCGATATTCTCTGCAATCGTGCCATCGAATAGAAAGACCTCCTGCTCGACCATCCCCAGCAGTGTGCGATAGCTGTGAAGATCGATGTCCGATAACGGGCAACCATCGAGCAAGATACGGCCAGCCGTTGGTTCGAAGAATCTTGCAACGAGATTGCAGAGGGTCGTCTTTCCAGCACCGCTGCGACCGACGATCGCGATCGTTGATCCTGCGGTAGCCGTAAAATCGATGTCCTTGAGTACCCAGTTTTCCGACTCTGGATAGCGAAAACCAACACCCTCGAAATCCAACCTCCCTCGAACGCTTGACGAATCGACTCGGAGCTTGCTTGTCGCGCCGGTGGCTGATGCGACTTCGGTTTCGGTATCGCTGGCGAGCAAGTCGAGGATACGATCGAGCCCTGCAAGGTTGTTCTGAAATTGAACGGCGCTCCCTGCCAAGGTTGCGATCGGACCGAGCAACATCGTGAGATAGACTAAGAACATCATTAGATCGCCGAGCGTCAGGTCACCTTGAAGGATTTGCAGACCACCATAGATGAGCAGCAGGGTAGAACAGAGGGGAATCAGTACTTCCCATATGATTTCAATGAGCCTTGTCCGCCACCAAACCAAGAGTGTTTGTCGTACCGCGTAATTGTTTCCGAAAACGTATCGACTGCTTTCGCTCCGCTGGCGAGCGAAGGTTCGTACCACTCGAATACCCGAGAATGTTTCCGTTGACGATGCATCGATTCCTTGACGAGTTCCGCGCAGATCGCGGTACAGTGGTCGGATCGCATAGATCCAGGTTCGGTGGCTGAAATAAACCGCAGGTAACAACAATAATCCAGCAGCCAACAGACGCCAATCGACCAGAACTAACACGATCAAGCTACCCACGAGTTGGACAATGGCTTGCCATGGATTGTAGAGCATACTGAAGATCAAATCGGCGATTCCGCCTGCGTCTTCCCTGAGAATGCTGGTCGCTCCTCCGCTTTTCAGCTGTTGCACTTTGTGCAATGGAAGTTCGAGCATGTGTTCGAAGACTCGCCGTCGAACACCGGTTTGTACTTGGTTGACAGCCTTGGTGCATTCCCAGCGACCCCACAAATGGATAGCAGTGCGAATACTGGTAACAATCGCAACGACGACCGCGATCCAGACGAGGATGGCGAATGGAGTTGGATTGCCAATGTAGGGCGTTAGCCATTGCGGCGGCGTCAACCAACCCGGGAGAGGAATCGGAGGAGTCGTCAAGGCGGAGTCGATGGCGAGTTTGGTTCCCAAGGGAGGGATCAGCCCCAGAACAGTGGACACAGTCAGGGTCGCCAGCCCTAGCAGTATGCGGGGATGGAATCCGTAGAGCAGTCTCCAAAATTCCCGGAAAAGAACCCAAAACGATCGATGGCTACGAGAAACCAGTGCGTCCTTTTCGCTCCGGCTCATCGTCGAATGAAACGAATCGTAGTCCGAACTCCCCTTGCGGCCTTGCCGACGGAGTTCACGAAGTTGCTTTCGGTACTCGCTGAATCGGATGCGACTGCTTGACATTCGTTATGGTCGTTTCATACGTACGGGTTCGCTAGATCGATGTCACCATTCTACCCAAAGTCGCCGGGATGGAAGCGCCAGCGGTCGATGGGACGCAGGGTAAAGGCGAAGGAGTTGTCTCGACGAAGGGCCCGGGGGAACCAACGAAAGTACCGTTTTTTCGCGTTGGCTTTGGTATCATACGCACACACGTGTTGCCCACGGGAAGAACGAACGAAGGGACGAATCATGCACCGTAGACATTTTATTGAGACTGCTACTGCTGCGACCGCTTTGGCCAGCTTGACTCAAGCGAGTGAAGGAACGTTTAGCAGGGCGCCTGAGCCGGTGATCGTA
>JBILVV010000207.1:0-8115 GCA_044370255.1 Pirellula sp. | reverse complement strand
GGAGGCTCATCACCGTTGATTCTCTAGCTTCACCGCAGGGCCTCGTTGGAGCCCGCCGTGTGTCCAGTCGCAATTCCAACCGGGAAAGGCGAAGCTCGGATAGGGTTCTGGACGGATGAGGTCGGGTGACTCATAAACAACATCAAATTGCTGGTCAGGGCGGATGCGGCCTATTCGAACACGCTTGTACGTATGGTGGTTTCTCGGGTCGATCTTCACCAAGCCTCCTGGCCCCTCGAATTCGATGTTCGTCTCAAGCACTTTGGTGACATCCTTGGGGGACAGGCTACCTGCCCGTTCGACCGCTTCACGCCACAAGTACACTTGCACATAGGCCGACTCCATCGGGTCGTGAATCGGGCGATCGCTGCCGTATTCCTTCTGAAAACGCTGAACAAACGAACGAGTTCGGTCGGTATTCAAGGACTGAAAGAAACTCCAACATGCGTAATGACCGGTCGTATCCGCAGCCGGGATGGAACGGAGTCCCGCTTCCCCGATGCTCGAGGCCAGGATTGGCGAAGCCTGAGTGTCGAAACCCTGCTGAGCGAACTGACGAAAAAAAGCAATGTTGCTCGAGCCGTTGATCGTGCTCAAGATCAAGTCGGCGTTCGACTCCCGAATCGCCTTGTAAGTTTCCGTGAAGTCGTTGTGGTCGAAGGGAACGTACGATTCACCTACCACCTGCATACTCTTATCCTCGAGAAATTTCCGAACGATGAAGTTGGCTGTTCGAGGAAACACGTAATCGGTACCGATCAGGTATACACGTCGGCGCGACCCCCCTTCGGGACTCATGAACCACTCGAGAGAAGGCAGGATCTGTTGGTTCGGAGTCATGCCACCGTAGAAAACATAGCGAGAGGATTCGTTACCCTCATACTGCAACGGATAAAAGAGCAGGGTATCTGAGTTCTCGACGATCGGAATAACTGCCTTGCGATCCACCGATCTCCAACCGCCGAAGATCACCGGCACTTTGGATTCCACCACCAATTCCTGTGCACGCTTGGCAAAGATATCCTCGCGTGTTCTCCCGTCTTGAATCACCGGTTCCAATGGTCGTCCAAGAACGCCTCCCGAGGCATTGATTTCCTCGATCGCTTGCAGCACGACGTGTTTCAACTGGGTTTCGCTGATCGCCATCGAGCCGGTTTGAGAGAAGAGGACGCCGACTCGTATGGGCTCTGGCTTGGATTTGCCTAGCAGCTGTTCTACCAGTCCATCTTGCGAATCTTTGGGAAGCTTCTCGCATCCGGCAAGGGTAAACGAAATGGTTGCAAATAGAAGTGCAGCCACGAAGGCAAAGCTCTTTCCCATATGGGTCTTTCGCGGCACGATGTCTCGGTTTTCCTTCCGTAGAATTGCTGGCGATGGCATGGCTAATCCTCCAGCAAGCGGGTGTGAATTTGCTTGAACGGTTCCGGCGAGATGCTGACATCGCCGCGGAATGGTTTATCCATGGACGCGATCAGAAAAATCATCATCCCGAGAAAGCAGGCCAACATCCCTCCCAGGAACAGGTGGCTCATCAGTCGCATATCGAACAGCCACACGAGCGTGATATTCATCATGGCTCCCACGAGAACAACGATCCACATGATCTCTGGGATCGAAGTGGAAATTGCCAGCAACCTCATCTGACGTTTTTCAAGATAGTTATTGTATTGCTTGAGGGTTTCCGCATGCATGATTTCCTGGCCCGCGGTTTGCGGTTCGAATTTCAGAAGCCGCTCATGAAAGGCGCTCATCGCGAAGTTGCCTTCTTTGGAGACGATCCCTTTCTGTTGATTCGGCCACGAGATTTTGATCAGGTCGCGGGTGTAGTCACGCAACAGCCAAATCAGATTTTTTCGCTCTGGTTCTGGATAAGCCGAGACGTCGGTGGCTAACGCGGACAACGAGGAAGCTTCACTCGAAACCACGTTTTCAACGTCACGAAAGTTCTGGTAGGCGGCCACCGCAAGCAGGCCAAGCAAAAGCCCGTAGAAAACGCCGAAGCACGATAAGACGTAACCCACGAGGTCATTGACACTTTCGCGGTGTTTCACGAATGACCGAAGAATCGGTCGAGCGATGATGGTTCCCACCCAACTGAACGCGACGAAAAACCCGCAGGTCAGGATTGCAAAGCGAAGCGAGGAGATCGTGTAAATCCAATCGAACACTTGGATTCCTCAAATCAAAGAAGTTGGACTGTAGCGCGAACGGCCAACTCATGGTAATTCAACGCAGGTAGGAATCGAGTTGTATCGACTGATTTTTGACGCCGGAGATGGAAGCGGAGGGGGTCCCTTTAGTGCAGGAACGTGCACGCACAGAATGCTTTCGAAGACTTAAGCCCTCGGTAGCAACGATGCACGGAGGTGGGTCAGCAAATCGGCAGCGTGCTTGATTTCCTCTTTTTGTCGTTCCGGTTCTTGAGGGATTTCTCGCTCGATGGTGAGTGGACCGCTGTAGCCGATCTCTTTGAGCGTTGCCAGATAGAGAGAAATATCGACTTGCCCCTTGCCCAGTGGCACCTCTGCTCCCCAGGTTTTTCCAGGTTGGTCGCTCCAGGTAGCATCTTTGCAGTGAACACTCCGAACATATCGGCCTACTTTGCGAAGGGCTTCGATCGGTTCGCCCGTTCCGTACAAAATCATGTTCGCTGGATCGAAATTGATGAATAGGTTGGGGCGCTGCGTATCGCCGATGAATTGCAACAAGGCATCAGCAGTCTCTTGACCGGTTTCCAAGTGGATGGCTTGCTCGTTTTTGGCCGCATGATCACAAAGGTGACGCGTCACCTCAACCACATCGAGATATTCCTTGGACTTGGTGTCGTGAGGAACAACACCGAGATGCAATCCAACGACATCGCACCCAAGGATTCGGGCAAAGTCGGCGATCTCTTTCATTTCGACGAGTCGTGCCGCACGGGTCTCGGCTGGCACCAAGCCGATAGTCCGTTCAACGGTCGGAATATCTGCATAGCTTTCCCCCTCAAACCCGCCGAAGACGCATGTTAGCTCGATTTGGTAAGCGTCCAAGCGTTTAAGAAATGCCTCTGCGGCCAAAGGAGTACGTCCAGCAGCATGGGGTGCGTGCAATTGTATCGATGGAATCCCAAGCTCCTTCGCAACCTCCAAGTGAACCCCCAAGCCTGCGTCGATGCTGGTGAATACACCAATGGACCAAGGAGCGAGTGTCATCGATTCAGCCTTTCAAGTAACTAAGTCTTGTAGTGAGAGCGGTGTCTAGGGATCGCAAGAGTTGGATCAGAGCTGACGCGATCGAGCCATCGCGTCTTCTGCCATCCGAATGTAACGCATGTCGCCAGTTCCCGCGTATGCCCTCTGGTAGGTCAGACTGAGCAACGAGAAGTTGATGGCGTCACTGGGCTCCAATTCGCACGCTTTCTCTGCGTGGGATACAGCGTCCTCGTGTTGTCCTAATCCGGTCAGGATGCGTGCTAACGCCATATGCGACAAGGCGTGTGACGGCTCGTCTTCGAGCAGTCTTTGCAATACCTGCGCGGCTTCCTCGGGGTTTCCCGAGTTTTTCAGCTTCTCCGCTTCGTTGTAGCGCGCCGTGATGTTGGACATAGTAGGTTGCAAAGGAGATTGCGGAATGTGGCAGATAGAACATCGTGGCACCTTGCCATGAAAGTTGAGCGAATTGTAACGCCTCGAGACTCGCCGTAAAAGCTCTCAAGGCAAGCCTTTGGGTTGGGTCGGATCGAAAAACGATAGCGGTAGTGGCATTTCCTGTTAAGCTGTGCGGGTCTGGCAGAGCGAAATCGATTGCCACGAGCTTTTCAGGGACTCATTCGACCAGGAGTATGCAGTGGAAATTTGGCCAGCCATTGACTTGCTAGGAGGGCGTTGCGTCCGGTTGCGGCAAGGGGACTACACCAGGGACACCGTGTTCAGCGACAATCCTGCGAGTGTGGCAGAAGGTTGGTTCACGCAAGGGGCCAAGCGTCTTCACTGTGTCGATCTCGATGCAGCTAAGGGTGGAACGATCGTCAATGAACCGGCGATACGAGCCGTCATCGGGGCAGCATCCGGATTTCCGGTACAGCTTGGTGGTGGGGTTCGCTCCGAACAGGTAATCGCGAGACTTCTTGACTTGGGGGTCGCGCGATTAGTCGTAGGTACGGCGGCGCTCCGCGACCCGGATTGGTTCGCAGGGATGTGCGATCGATATCCAGGAAAGCTAGTTCTGGGGGTCGATGCCCGAGAGGGGATGGTGGCGACCGACGGTTGGTTGGAAACATCGACGACTCTGGCTACCAGTCTCATCGGTGAGATCACTCGGCGGACCGACCGCTGTGCTGCAATTGTCTATACCGATATCGCGCGCGACGGAATGCTTGAGGGGCCGAATTTTCAGGGGATTGATGAGGTCTGTCGCACCAGTAGCACACCGGTGATCGCCTCCGGAGGTGTAACCTCCATGGCGGATATCCAGGAATTGGCCCGCCGGCGAACTCACGGAGCCATCGTCGGGAGAGCCCTTTACGAAGGAAGGCTCAACCTACGAGATGTCCTTTCATTGCCCTCTATTTGTTGATCCACTGATAGTTGCTCCCCGTCGTTGCTCCCCGATCGATCCCCTGCCGGGCCGACTTTATCATTAGCTGAGCCCATACAACTCCGTAGCATAATACGGGAATCTGGCGGCTACCCTTGTTCCTTGCGATTCCTACGGGGTACACTTATCCACGGAGGAGGGCATGTGAACATGCTTCCGAAGGGAGTGCGATCCAAGCACAGGCGGTCCCGCGTTTTTTCCCTACATGCAAACCGGAAAGCGGTCTGGTGGGCATACAGTGTCTGGAGTTTCAGGAATGAAAAAAGTTGAAGCCGTTGTACGTCACTTCAAATTGGAAGACGTCAAGAATGCCCTTACTGAAAAAGGGATTCACGGAATGACGGTCAGCGAAGTTCGCGGGTATGGTCGTCAAAAGGGGCATACGGAAATCTACCGCGGGACCGAATATGCGGTTGATTTCGTCCCCAAGGTGAAGATTGAAGTGGTCTGCGCAGATGCTAATTTGCAAACGGTCATCGACACCATTGTGGCAACAGCCCAAACCGGGCAGATCGGGGATGGCAAGATTTTCGTGTCGAGCCTCGAGAACGCCGTTCGTATTCGCACTGGTGAAAAAGGAGATGACGCGTTGTAATTTTCTACATCGCGTGTATAGCCTGACTTGTCCTCTCTCCATCCCCAGGTCATCGAAGCGCGTACTCAGTTGGCTGAGGCGCGCATCAAGGCTGCAAATCTCCATGCCTCCGGCGCCACCGGACCGCAGGTCTGTTTCGCTTGGGCCGATTCGGTTGATGCGATCATTCTGCGGTTGATCCAAGCGGCGTGCGAGGGGTTGAGTATCGATCGATCGGCCATCGCGTTTGTCGCTCATGGCGGGTACGGTCGCAGGGATCTTGCGCCCTATTCGGACATCGACCTGATGCTGTTGCATCGAGGCCTTTCCGAACGAGACATATCGCCACTCGCACGACGCGTCTCGCAGATGATCGTCGATGCCGGATTCCAGCTTGGATTCTCCGTCCGAACACCCTTCCAGTGCAGGCAGATTGCCTGGATGGATGCGACGATCTTGACATCGATGGTTGAAATGCGATTGCTAGACGGCTCGGAGGCTCTATTCGATCGCTTCGAGCAATCCCTTCGGACAGGTGTCAAATGGCGTTGGCGATCGCTGGCTGGAATGATTGAAAAGGAGCGATTCGAGGAGCGACAGAAGTATGGAGAGACCGAGTTCCTGCTTCATCCCAACATCAAGCGATCCCGCGGCTGTTTGCGAGATGTTCAGATTGTGCGATGGATTGGTTTCGTATGCTTTGGCGAGAAGAGCCCCGAGCAGCTTGTAGATATGGGGATCTTGGCGACCGAGGACTACCAAGCGATCCGCGATGGTTATCAGTATCTTCTGCTGATCCGAAATCAATTGCATTTCATGGCAGGCAGAGCCCAGGACTCACTCGATCGATCCAAGCAGATGGAACTGGCGAAATGGATGGGTTATCGAGGAACCGATGGTGTCCTGCCGGTTGAGGAGTTCATGCAGAACTTCTTCGCAAAAACGAGCGAAGTGCGCTACAGTTCCGCTAACTTCGTCGGCATGGCGAGATCTCGTTTAACTCCTTTCGGATTCGTTTCGAGATTCCTCTGTTTGCCTGCAGGCAACTATCTTCGTTTAGGAATCAAGGAGGTCTGGGCAACTCCTGCGGGTTTGCGACGCATGCAAACAGATCCCGCGAAAGTGCTCGAGTTGATGCAAGTTGCCAACCGATACAATCGCAGGATTGAGCATCGCACTTGGCGCACGATTCGACAAGGCATGCTTCGTCGTCCGGAGAGTCCCGTTGGGAGCGAAGCGAACGAACGATTTCTAAAACTCATCAGCGAACCAGGAAGGCTTGGAGAGATTCTACGCAGACTACACGAGTTGCGAGTCTTAGAGCAGATCATCCCCGCGATGCGACACGCCCGCTCTCTCCTACAATTCAATGAGTATCACAAATACACGGTCGATGCTCATTGCATCCGAGCTGTCGAAGCAGTAGGAGCATTCGCAAAGCGAAACGACTTCCTCGGAACACTCTACCGCGGACTCAAAGACAAGATGATATTGCATTTGAGCCTGCTGATACACGATCTGGGCAAGGGGTTCACGGAGGACCACAGCGAAGTGGGTAAGGTGATTGCGGAGGAGACCGCCGAGAAGTTGAAACTCTCCGATGCGGATCGTGAGCTGACAGCTTTTCTCGTTCATCAGCACTTATTGATGACCCATACCGCGTTTCGCTTCGATTTGACCCAGAAGTCCACGATCATTCGCTTTGCGCAACAGGTCGGATCATTGGAGCGATTGAAGTTGCTCGCCCTGTTGTCGTGTGCGGATTTGGATGCTGTGGGACCAGGGGCGCTCAACGAGTGGAAACTCAACTTGATTCACGAACTCTATGTGGCCACTGAATCGCAGTTGCGTACTGGAGATGTTCCTGATCGGGAATCGGAGCAACATGCAACGCTTCGTTCTGCGGTCATGGCGCAACGCACGATCCAAGAACGGGACGATCCCTGGTGGGCCGAGCAGATCGCCAGTATTCCGACCAATTATCTGACGCATCTCAAGGCGAAGGAACTGGCCGACGAGCTGCGCCGCATCCAGAGACTGTCCAACGAGCGCCCCGCTGAATCATGGGCCACCTATCTGGCGGATCAAAACGCTACCGAGTATGTCATTGCCGTTCACCCCGAACGATCATCGGGGCTTTTTCATCGCGTTACTGGTGCGTTGACCAGCAAAGGAGTCAGCATTCTGTCGGCTGACATTCACACTCAGCCCGGCCCGATCGCCTGGGATCGCTTTGTCGTGGAAGATTTGGATTACTCCGGCCCGCCACCCCCCCATCGACTTCAGGAAGTCTGTCGCGCAATCGTCGCGGCGATCGACAGTGAGAACTCCAGCCCTCCACCTTTTCGCCGAACCTGGAAAAGCAAAACCTCCTCGGATGCTGCCATCGCCAGAACCCAGCCAACGCAAATCCGATTCGACAATACCAGTTCAGACGAATTCACGATCATCACGGTCTTCGCTTACGATCGAACTGGACTTCTCTACGATATTTCCAGGACTTTGTACGATTATCAGCTCGATTTGCAAGTTGCAAAGGTCAGCACCCATCTCGACCAGGTGGTCGACGTCTTCTACGTAACCGACTTCGAAGGTCGAAAGGTGACGGAACCCACCAAACTCTATACTTTGCGTCAGAAACTTCTTCGAGCAATTGAGAAACAGCGAGTCGAGTAACGGCTGGTGATACGGAAACCGGGGTCTTTCTAGACGGTTTGTAATGGAGGGAGTTTGGCTGTTGTAGGGCCTTTAAAGTACAAAATTCCCGCAAAGATTTGACTTCTTTCCAATCGATAATTAAGAAGAATCTTATTATTTCTTTCCCTGCCGATAACTTGATTCTTTTTTCCAGACGAGGTTTTCAATGATTCTTCGACAAAGACGAGGCTTTACGCTCGTTGAACTTTTGGTGGTGATCGCCATCATAGGCGTGCTGGTTGGATTGTTGCTGCCCGCGGTTCAGG
>JBILVV010000206.1:0-8145 GCA_044370255.1 Pirellula sp. | reverse complement strand
GTTGTCGTTTCGAACGTAGCCGTTGGCCCGATGGTATTTTGGATCCAGGAGATTCAATTCAGTGATGAGAATTTCCGGAAATGCCTTCCTAAGATGAGCTTCCACGATCGGCCACGAACTGCCGTCTGGAGGATAGTCGTCGTACTTGGTTCGGTACTGTTCGACCGCTTGGGCGATCATTTCGATTTCAAATTTCTGCGCTCGTTTCAAGATGGCGGTTCGGGCGGCACTCACGCCGTATGCCAACAAACCTGCCAAGATCCCTAAGATCGCGATGACAATAAGCAATTCCACCAGGGTGAAACCTTGCGATCGACGATGGTACATGGATCCGCTCCTGCGATGGATGTTGCTCGATTTTGTCAAGGTACTACCCCCTTACCCTGCCCTCTCCCCAATGGGGGCGAGGGTACGTATGGATTGCGCTGTTTTAGTTGTTTACTTGCTCAAGCTGGTGATCAACGAGATCAGCGGCATGAAGAGCGAAATGACGATGAATCCGACCGCGACCCCGAGGAACACGATCAGCAACGGCTCGATCAGTTTGGTCAAGCCCTCGGTCATGACGCGGACTTCTTCGTCGTAGTTATCGGCGATCTTATAAAGCATCGTGTCGAGTTCCCCGGTCTCTTCGCCGACGTCGACCATGTTGACGACCAGGTCGTCGATGACGCGGGCGCGTGTTTTGAGCAAGTAAAGGGCTGCGCACGCGAATGCACCGATGCCGATGGTTGCCAAGCTCATGAACAGGAGTTGGGTAGACGCCCCGGCCTGAGTCGGCTTGCCTTCGCCACTCTTGCCGGCACCGCGGCCTGAGGTCACCGCGACCGACAGCATCATGATCCCTGGAAACGATCCCATCCAAACCCAATAGAACAAAGCCAGCGGATGGAAACCCATGTAGGAATGCTCCTTCATCGGTTTCGAGATCGTCTCCCCTTCGCGGATCGCTTCGCTTACTTTGCTGAAGATCCGCTCGAACATCGCATTGCCCGACGTCTCGCGCGTGATATTGAGGGCCTCGAGAATCGGCACACCGCTCGTTACCAGCGTTCCGAGCGTTCGGGTGGTCCGAGCCAAGATATTCTTCTCGACCAACCCGCCGAAGACTGGCACCTTGATGATGAACATGTCATAGCCCATGCGCCCGTGCTTGAATTTGCGAATCAATTTGCCGATCAGCCAAATGACCACCGGCAACAAGAACATGAGCCACCAGTAGATGACGACGTAATCGCTCATCGCCATCAGGAGCAGCGTCGGGGCCGGCAGCTTCAGCTCGAACTCTTCGAACATCTTCTTGAAGGTGGGAACGATGAAGTACATGATCCCCGCAAGGATCCCGACCGCCACCAAAACGACCGCAACGGGATAGATCATCGCCCCTTTGACTTTTCGTTTGAGCGATTCGGCCCGTTCCAGGAACTCTGCCAAGCGTTGAAGAATGGTTTCCAGTGCACCACCCGCCTCACCCGCCTTGATCATGTTGACGTAGAGGCGACTGAAGACTTTCGGGCATTTGGACATCGCTTCGGACAGGGTCGATCCGGTTTCGATTTCATCGCAGATATCCATCAAAGCAATTTTGAGTTTGCCACCTTTAAGGTTGTTCTCAAGAATCCGGAGCGATCGCAGAATCGGCAGACCGGCATCTTGGAGGATGGACAGCTGGCGGGTGAAGGTGCAGATGTGCTTGGTCTTGGCACCCCCCATCGCGAAGGGGCGTTTCTTCTTTTGCCCAACCCCGCCCGCTTTCGCAGCACCTTTCTTGAGGGATAACTTCGTGACGAAGTAACCCATTTGGCGAATCGTATTCTGTGCTTCTTCTTCGGTCGTCGCCTCGATCACGTCCTTGATCTCTTGCCCGGTGCGATCCATGGCTTCGAATTGATACATTGGCATGGCTGAGGTTCCTCGAAAGGATGGTTGTGAGTGTGCGATCTATTCGGTTGCGGAACTCGCCCAGGGGATTGATCCCATCGCAACGCCAGTGTGTACCGGGACACATGAGGGAAAGCGAAACCATGCGAGTTCAAACCATAACCCAGACTCGGACTGGTCCAAATCAGGGTTGGCTGGGGTCGATGGAGTGTGTGTGCGATGAGGCTAGTGGCCAGTCGACTCAAACCAGCAATTCTATTCTTGGTAGCGGACGCCTGGATTTCCAGTTTTTTGAGGATATTTCGCGTCGGGAACGAAAAACCTGCACTGGAGGCCAAAATGCATTCCCTCGCTTACGCTTTTACGCGTCGGGTTGCGATTATGCGTCGGATCAGCCGTCGTGGACTGTTTCCCGGACGACCTCGTCGGCGGTGGTCAGTCCTTCGAAGACGAATTTCTTGCCATAATCCCGAAGGGTGATCATTCCGTACTCGACCGCCTTGTTCCGCAGATCATCCGTTGTGACGTTTCGCATGATCATGTCTCGAAGATCGTCGTTCATGACCATCAACTCGAACAGCCCGATGCGTCCTTTGTAGCCGGTGTTGTTGCAGTTATCGCACCCTTTGCCCCGGTAGAACTTGGTTTTTTTGCTCTGTTCGTCGTCGATCCCCAGCTCATGGAGCATTTCCATCGGCGGCTCGGTTTCTTCGCGGCATTGGGTGCAAATGCGGCGAACCAGTCGCTGGGCGAGGATCGCCTCGACCGTGGCGGTGATCAAGAAGGTGGGGATACCCATGTCCTTCATGCGGGTGATGGTGCTGGGAGCATCGTTGGTGTGCAGGGTGCTGAACACCAGGTGCCCGGTCAACGAAGCCTGCACGGCGATTTCCGCGGTCTCGAGGTCTCGAATTTCACCCACCAGGATGATGTCCGGGTCTTGGCGCAGGATGGCTCGCAGGCAGGAGGCGAAGGTAACGCCGATGTCATGATCGATCGGGATCTGGACGATGCCGTCGATGTCGTATTCGACCGGATCTTCGGTGGTGATCAGCTTTTCACTGATTTCATTCAATTCGGAAAGCGCGGAATACAGCGTGGTTGTCTTGCCCGATCCGGTTGGCCCGGTCACAAGCACGATCCCATTGGGACGCTTCATAATATTGCGGAAGTTTTCCATGACGACTTCGTCCATGCCGACCTTGGTCAAAGACAGGCTGACAACGGTTCGGTCGAGGATTCGCATGACGACGCTTTCGCCGAACATGGTGGGGAGGACGCTGACTCGCAAATCAACGGGGTGACCACCGACCATCAACTCGATTCGACCGTCTTGCGGCAACCGTCGTTCGGCGATGTCGAGATTTGCCATGACTTTGATGCGAGTGGTGATCGCGAAGGCCAAGTGCCTGGGTGGCGGCACCATTTCGTAAAGGACCCCTTCGGCTTTGATACGGATTCGAAACTCGTCTTCGAAGGGTTCAAAGTGAATGTCGCTCGCGTGATCTTTGATCGCCAAGAGAAGCACGAGATTGAGCAGCTTGCGAACCGGTGCGCTATCGGCGAGGGCTTCGGCACCGTCGAGATCGAATTTGTCTCCCTGCAGCTTGCTGACCGCTTCGGCGAGCTCTTCGTCGGCGGCTAACTCCGCCACGATCTTCTCGACGCTCAAGCTTTCGGAGGAGTAGTATCGATCGATGGTGGCTTTGATTTCACGCTCGGTTGCGACCACCATTTCGATATCGAGTCCGAGGAAGGTGCGCAATTCGTCCTGGATGGTCAGGTTTTGCGGGTCACAGGTGGCTACTGTCAACCGATGGCCATCGAAGCGGACCGGCACAACGCGGTAGAGTTGGGCCATCGTTTCGGTCAATTTCTCGAGCAATTCCTTGGAGATTTGCGTATCCCCGAGGGTCACTACCTTCATGTTCATCTGTTCGCCGAGAGCTTGCGCAAGCTGTTCGTCGGTGATCAGTTGCATGTCCTCGGCGAGTTTACCGAGCAGAGCCCCAGGCTGCTGTTGCTGTTCTTCGAGGAGCAACTGCAACTGCTCGTCGGTGATGAAGCCCATGTCGACAAAGATCTGTCCAATTTTTCGGGAGGCCATGATAGTTGCTTTGCTGGGTTGGGTAACAACGTCTTCGGTTGGTTGACAAGCGGTCAGTTAACGAACGTACAAACGACGACTCAGGAACCGTGGTCGAATTGCTCTTCGGATGCCTCTTCCTCAGCAATTCCGCGGCGAGCGTTGACGATCCGTTTGGCGAGGTCGTCAGGTCGGTGAGCTTTGGCGAGAATATCCTCGACCGTCACCTTGCCATCGCGGTACAGATTGAACAGGGCATCGTCCATAAGATTCATCCCGAACTTGGCCCCGGTTTGGATCGCGGAACCGATACGGAACGTTTTGTTTTCGCGGATCAAGTTGGCGATACCTGGAGTCACCACGAGGACTTCGTAAGCGGCGACGCGACCTCCACCGATGCGTGGAATCAGGGTCTGGGCCACGACTCCCAGCAAGCTGGTCGATAGCTGGGTTCGGATCTGGTCCTGCAAGTTTCCTGGGAAGGCGTCGATCAAACGGTTGACCGTTCCTTGGGCGCTGTTGGTGTGCAGCGTGCCGAATACGATGTGACCGGTCTCTGCCGCGCTGATCGCGGCGGAGATAGTCTCCAAGTCTCGCATCTCACCGACGAGAATACAGTCCGGGTCTTGACGCAACGCGCGGCGGATCGCTTCCGAGAAACTCGGGACATCCACCCCAACCTCGCGCTGGTTGATCGTCGATTTCTTATGGTCGTGATAGAACTCGATCGGGTCCTCAATCGTGATGATGTGGTGGTCGTGATTGATGTTCAGGAAGTCGATCAAGCTGGCGAGGGTCGTACTTTTTCCGGAACCGGTCGGGCCGGTAACCAACACGAGCCCACGCGGCCTGAGCACCATCTTGATTACCGATTCGGGAAGTCCGAGTTGCTCCGGAGTGAGCTTGTCGTTGGGGATTTGCCGCAAGACCATCGAGATGAAGCCGCGTTGCTTAAAAATCGACACGCGGAAACGTGCCAACGTGCCGAAAGCAAATCCAAAGTCCGCGCTCCCTGCTTCCTGTAGTTCCCGTTGGCATCGCTCCGGCGCAATGCTCTTCATCAATTGGACGGTGTCGTCCGCCTCCAAAACTTTGGTCTCAAGTTTCCGCATCCGTCCGTGGAGCCGAAACACGGGCGGTTGCCCCACGACAATATGGATATCGCTGGCACCTTGTTTCACGGCTGCCTGGAGCAGCTTATCGATCAGAACAGTGGTCATGGCAAAAAGGTCACGGAGTTTACTGAAAGGGCGAAATAGGGGACTTGGCAAAAACGGGGGTGGTGGAAACCTAAGTAGCGACTTTGGCTTGCTCCCCCCCGGCGGTGGCGAGGAACTCGTCAACCACACGCTGAATGGCTATGTGCTCCTGCTCGGTTTTCTTCGCGCAGCGGTAGACTTCATCGAGGGTGGAAATTCCGTTGATCACTTTTCGCAATCCATCGCAATACAGGGTGGTCATCCCACCGAGAATCGACTGAGTTCGAAGATCGGCAGAGGATCGGGAACCGAACATCATCTCGCGGATGCGGCTATTGATGAGCATCAATTCGTAGATCCCGATCCGACCTCGATAGCCCTTCTTTTGGCAGTACGGGCATCCCTTCCCCTTCGCGAACTTGGCTACCGGTACGATCTCTTTGGGCAACCCGGCGTCCTCCAAGACGCTGTCGGGAAGCTGCAGCGAGTACTTGCACCGGGTGCAAATCTTCCGAACCAGACGCTGCGCCAAGACCGCGATGACCGAGCTGGCAACCATGTATGCCGGAACCCCCATGTCGGTCATCCGAGTGACGGCGCTGGGCGCATCGTTCGTATGCAGCGTACTGAATACTAAGTGTCCAGTGAGGCTGGCTTGAATACCCATCTGCGCGGTCTCGGTATCTCGCATTTCGCCGACCAGGATGATGTTGGGGGCCTGTCGTAACATGGCTCGGATAATGCGGGCGAAGTCGAGCCCGATGTTGTGTCGAACCTCCACTTGATTGATCCCTGGCAGATAATATTCGACCGGGTCTTCGGCCGTGATGATCTTGCGGTCGGGGCGGTTCAAGGCGTTCATGGCGGCATACAAGGTAGTTGTCTTGCCGGAACCGGTCGGGCCGGTCACCAAAAAGATGCCATTAGGACGCTTAATAAGACCGGTGAAGAGTTTAAAGTCTCGATCGCACAGGCCGAGCTGCTTGACCCCAACGCGGATATTGTCTTTATCGAGCAGTCGCATGACGCAGGACTGTCCGTGGTTGGTTGGGATGACCGAGACGCGTAGGTCGAGTTCCTTTTCGGCGACCGTAATTTTGATTCGACCGTCCTGAGGTCGCCGGCGTTCGGCGATATCCATACGGGCGAGAATCTTGATACGTGAAAGAATCGCACCTAAGAGCCGGCGGGGGGGGCTATCCCTCTCAACCAGAACCCCGTCGATTCGATATCGAATCCGAACGCGATCTTCGAATGGCTCGACGTGGATGTCGGAAGCCCGCAACTGGACGGCCTCCTGAATCATCAGCTGGACTAATTTAACGACTGGGGCCGAGTCTTCGTCGTACCCTTCATCGTCGGACATCTTATCTTCTTCGGTTTCGGTGAAGTCGATTTGGGTGTCGGTGAATTCTTGGAGCATCGAGTCGGCCGATTCCCCTTCGACCTGACCGTAGTAGCGGTTGATGGCTTCCTGGATGAGCTCTTGGGGAGCCAGGGCCGTGTCGACTTTACGGTTGAGGATGAACCGCAGCTTTTCGATGGTTTCGATATCAAATGGGTCGGAGACTAGGACCTTGATCGTGTCGTCTTCTTCGGCGTAGGGGATGATCTTGTTTTCGCGAGCGACCGATTCGGGGACGAGTTGGATGACGGGGTCGGGGATACGGACGGCGGTTAGGTCGACGTATTCGAAGCGATAGAACTCGGCCAGGGCCATGGTGACTTCCTCGCCGGTAGCGTAGCCAAGGCTGACAAGGCAGGCTCCGATTTGCCGGTCCTCCTTTTTCGCCATCTGTTTGGCTTCGTTGAGCTGCTCGAGGGAGACGATGCCCCGGGCGAGGAGCAGGTCGGTATAGTCCCTCATGGGTTGGTCCATGGGAAAACTCCAGCAAACGAGGATGAGTGAATCGCGGTGGAAGTTCCGAGGCTAGCTAAACCTTCCCCGGACCCCTCAGTATATCGCAAGAGGTTTCGCGCCCACAAACAACTTCTGGCAACTTCCTGTCGAAATCTCAGGAAAAACGGCACTATGGCGAGTTCTAGCCAGCCAGGTGGCTGAGAACTTGGAGGACGCCATTGAGGTGTGCCATCCGTGGTCCGTAGCGATCTAGAAAATCGGAGAAGACGTATTCGCTATCGGCTAGGTCATCCTTCGAATCCTCGACTTCATCGGCCATTTTTTGGAGGAAGTCGGTTTGAACTCCTGAGAGGGTTTCCAGGGCAGACTTGCAAGAGCGGACCAAGTGGGGGTGCGCATTGCGCCACTGTGCGATTTCGGTCTGCCGTTGGTTGTTGGCTTGGTTAGCGGACTGCAGAACCTGCTTGTTGACATGCAGTAACTGTTCGATGAGTTGGTTTTGGCGGTTCTGAACTTCGACCAGTTGGCGTGTTAATGCAATCAAAGTGGATCCCAAATCCGCCGGTCGCTGTTCACGGGTTTGCGGACTGGTCGCATCAGCCGACACGTTGATGGAAAAGACAGGCGAAAAAGGGCTTGGGTCATTCGACATAATGATGCCTTGGGTGGCGAAATGCAGGCTAACGAGACCATCCCAGTATAATCCGCTGCGCGCGCGAAAGTCGAGGTGCTGGCAATCAACTGTTCTCAGGATTGCCCCAGAAACACAGCATAAAGTGGGCGGATTGTGCCGAGAAATTCGGCTAGGACTATTTGGATTGGATGAATTGCTGAATGAAAGTCGAAGGAGAGTCGAAGGAGAACCGTGCGAAGCACCTGGTCTCATGCAACTCACTTGACGCGACGTACTTGATATGGATGGATTGCAGTCATCGACGGAATCGATTCTGGGGTTTCTCGCTATTCGACAGCGGGAACCGCATGGATTCTTCGGTGGCTACCTCGTCGTCAACTCTCGGGCCAGACCCTTGGAATTCCATTGCACCCTTCCGGTCCAGCCGACTCGAGCCCAGCAAATCCTTTATGGTGCGACGCTGACCGAGTACATCTGTGGCGAG
>JBILVV010000205.1:0-8162 GCA_044370255.1 Pirellula sp. | reverse complement strand
ACGGTCTGTTCGTCGGGGCCACCCATGTTCTTCGACTTCTTCTTCTCCGGCATATGAGGATTGCGAGGCAATCGTTCGCCATGATGTGCGACCTGGACCGCAGGGGACCATGTCCGTCCACCATCGGTGCTGCGCCGAAGATGGATCTCGATCTCCCCTCGATCCGCCTCGGTGAATTTACGTGCTTCGCAGTAGGCAAGCACGGTTCCCTTCGACGTCACGACGATGCCTGGAATACGATAGAGTTTGAACCCACCGGTATCTTCTTCAAACAAGACCGTTTCGGTGAATTCGTCGGCAACGGCAATAGAGCTCAGCCACAGCAGGCCCGCGAGCAACGCAACAGAACGCATCATCGGATAGACCACCTCACAGCCCCTGCATCGTTTCAAACTGCTCGAACACCTCGGCAAAATCGATGTCCGTCCCCTCATGGAGATAAGCACCAAAGCGAAGCTTCAACGGCTTTTCTGGCTGCACTTCGATCGAACTTCGCTCCCCCTGCTTCATCGCCTGGCGTCCAAACGGATTAGCAACGAAGACTCCGTAGTCGCGATTGTGCCACCAACTCTTGCGAAAGTTTTCGCGACCTGCCATCAGCATGATGCCCACGGGTTGGTCGCCAATCTTGCCAGAGTAATCGCACCAGTCAGCCGGTTGCCCCCATGTCTGTTTCGCTGATTGGATCGATTCGGAACTGAGAATTCGTCCGCCGTTCTTCTCATTGATGCCGGTCGCCACGCGCGCTGCGAATCCCATCTCTTCTTGATCGCCAAAAACCATCGGCTGAGCCTCAGCAGTGATCGTCGCATCCCAAATAACCATCCAACCCGAACCATCCAGCGGAGTGAGGACAAATCGATTGATCATCCGCCCGAGCCGTTTGCCATCTGCAGCGAGGAATCGTTCCTGAGTCGCAAATGTCAGCTTGCCTTCCTTCACCGTGGGCTCAGTATCGAAACCCACATGCTCGAGCGTTCCCTTGTTGCGCCAAAAATCATGGCCGCTGACATCGCCGAACGCCAACCACAACCCGGGATGCATCGTGTCATGATCGGTAGGATCCTGCCCCTCGATCGGAGGTTGATTGCGTGTGACTTGAACGCCATTGGCAAGCTTCAGGTTCTCGAAGTAGGGCCGTCGAATCTTGGCATCGCGAAAGACGAATCTCGCAACGGGACGTCCACCGAGTGAGATCGCTAAACGATCGTTCTGTTTCTCAAACGAGAAGCCTTCAGAAACATTGCGGAGACTCAAGTCGTTCGACCATATCACTGCAGGGGCAGCCAGACTGGCAAGCCACGCGATCATGCCGACGATGACATTGCGAACGGGACTTTGACCAAACGCACCGGTTTGGCAGCGATGGTCTTTTATGGAGTTCATAGACAATTTCCCAAAGAAAGGTTGCTAAAACGAATTATCTACCGTTCAATCTTTGATTCAGTTTTTAAATGGAAAAATCGCGGATCATCGTCCACCCGGTGATTTTCGGCCAGCCTTAGGGATGTTCGAAAAAATACGTGGGGTATTTCCAAGTATATTCTTTCCCTTCGGCTTTCTTGCCGATGGCACGCACTTCTTGGGTAAGTTGACGGAGTGTTTTCTCGTGGAGTAGAGGATCGTGCGATTCGACGCGCCACTGCTGAAGTGCATGTTGCAATTGCGAAAGCGTGTCCCGATGTTCAGGGAGACTCGCGAGATTACGGTATTCGAAAGGATCTTGCTCAAGATCATAGAGTTCGAAACGGGGAGGTTGCCGCATGCGAGCGTACGCTTCCTTCACTTCAGGTTCCGACTGAGCGATCACCGCATGCAGATCGAGTCCGCCTGGAGTCTCCCGTCGCTTGGCTTCCTTGGCGAGTTTGGAGAATGTCGTGTCGTAATCGGGATGGACTTCGCCAACGAGCAGATTCTCGATCAGTTTGTATCGATCGGTTCGGACCGCGCGCTGCGGATAGTAGTTCAACATGCCTCCGTGGGTATGGTACTCGGAGAAATAATGGGTTCGCCATGCAACATCTCCGGATCGAAACAAGGGTCGGAGTGCTTGTCCGGGCAAACCGTCGGGAGGGGTGACGCCCGCTGCGGAAAGCAATGTGGGCATGAGGTCGAGGGTAGAAACGAGTTCCCGTCGCACTTGAGGTTCAACGGTACCTGGCCAGCGCAACAACATCGGTACGCGCAACCCTCCTTCGTAACAGGTTCGCTTGCCGCGCAGCATATCGGCGCCATGGTCTCCGATGTAGATCACGATGGTATTCGAGGCCTTGCCGCTCTTCTCGAGTGCGTTCAATAGATCTCCGACGAGCGAATCGAGTCGGCTGATGCAATTGTAGTAATCGGCGATCATTTCGCGCATTCCAGGAGGATCGATTCCCATGTAGCTCATCGCCTTCACGTCATTGCCAGATTGCGGCTGAGCAGGTAGTCCGTCCACTTGGCGAAGCCACACATCATGGGCGTCGGGGTAATTGACGCTCAGAAAGAAAGGTTCATTTCCCGCATTGATGAACGTCTCTGCGTGGCGACTGTAGTCGCGGAGGTTTTTTCGCGTGAAGTTCGCGTTGGGGATCTTATGAAAGTCGAACGGAAAAGCCGACTCGGGATTGATGTGCAGTTTGCCGATGATTCCAGTGCGATAGCCAGCCCCCTTCAACGACCGAGGCAGGTTGGGAATGTCGTCTCGATAAAGACGGAACCCCCACGTGGCCAGTCCGATTTGCCCGTGCTGGTGCGGATAGAGACCTGTCAAGAAGCTTGCCCGTGATTGACTGCATCCGGCTTGAGGAACGAACGCTCGCTCGAAGCGAAGACCTTGGCTAGCGAGTCGATCCAAGTTCGGTGTCTTAGCGCACGGATCACCATAGCACCCTAGTTCGGGACCGTTGTCTTCGGACACGATCAGCAAGATATTCGGCTGACTAGCGCGAATCGTAATCGCACAGCAAACCACAAAAACAAACGTCAGGAACCGAGAGATTTTAAGCATCGCGATGATTAACTCATGAACCATATTCGTTCTAGAAATCCCAGAGTCGTGGAGCAGTTGTTCCTTCCAACTCAATCCAATCCAGTTCCACGCGACCATTTTCGATAGGGAAAAACAGTCGCACGATGCCAGGAACAGATCCAGGAGCAGGAATCTCGACTTGGAGTTCTTGCCACTCATCTTTTTTGATCGTGAACTCGGTGGGATTGGGGGATTCCGATGGATCCGCAGTGGGTGAGGGCAACCAAGCAACGCTGCCAGTGCCACCCTCTCCTTTGATTCGAAATCGCAGCTTTGCACCCCGGTTGAGCCGCCCCATAGCAAAGCCGAGAAATGGCCGATCCGAAGTGCTCTGAATCGTCGCTATTCCATCCTTGACCTCCGCAGTGCAACCGCGAGTCTTCCAGCCCTGCATTTTGGGATGATCGCCCGGATCGCGTTGAGGCGGAGGCGGGGGGCTATCTTGTGGCCCGGGCGTTTTTGCAGATGGATCGTATGCTGGGTTTTTTATTGGAATCACAGCCTTCGTCTCCAAAAGAAACCGATCGATGCGCTCATCGAGTTCACGAACGATCTCGGGGTGTTTATCTGCAAGATTGTTTTTCTCACTCAAATCTTCTTTCAAGTCGAACAGGAGATACTCGTGCGAATCGTTATCGCCACCACAAAAAATTCGGATCAACTTCCAGTCGCCGCGATGAATCGAAACGGCCGGTGGAAGAGCATCGGGAACGCCGGGGCTGTGCGGAAAGTATTGAAAGATCGCATCGCGAGCCCAGGGGGCACCGCGCAAAGCGGACGAAAAATCAGTCCCGTCGATGGGTTGGCCTTCGGGAGGTTTTATTCCTAAACCTGCAAGCAACGTCGGGTAGTAATCTTCGCTTTGGATCAGAGCATCGCTTCGGCTCCCGGGTGCGGTAACACTTGGCCATGCGATCACACAAGGTACTCGTGTACCTCCTTCGAATAGGGTAGCCTTGCCACCGCGCAGAGGACGATTGCTGGTAGGTGGTACACCCTCGACGACGTTGTACATGTTGCCACCGTTGTCGGCGGTGAAAACGATGACTGTATTGTCGGCTAATCCTAAACGATCCAATCCGTCGAGCAATGCACCGATTGCATCATCCATGCTTTCGATCATCGCTGCATACGTTGGAGATCTCTGCTGATCATTCGGATCGACACGATCGCGATGCTTTTCAATCAGTTCCTTCTTGGCATCGAATGGGGCATGGACACTGAACATCCAGTAATTCATGAAGAACGGTCGATCGCGGTTCTTTTCCATCCAGGCCACGGCTTCGCGAGCCATTCGATCCTCGATGTGTTCATCCGGATTGTTTTCTTTGAAGTTCCGAAACTTCCAAGGAGCGACGTAACTGCCAGCCGGCCCGGGTCCCGGATGATGCGGCAAGTCGCTGTCGAAGCCCTGTTGCAGAGGAGAATAGGGCTCGGTCCCGAGATGCCACTTGCCAAAGTGGCCAGTCGAATAGCCCGCCTCCTTCAACGATTCGGCCAGCGTTTGGTAATCGGTATGGAGGCGAGTTACTGATTGCGGTTGTACCACTCGTTGATGCGGAGGGGCCCTTTCGGCAACGCTCGCCTGAAGAATCACTTGCGGTACATGTCCGTTTGGAACCGTGATCCCTGTGCGAGCCGGGCTCATGCCAGTAAGAATTGCGGATCGCGTTGGCGAGCAGAGAGGGCTTGCCGAGTATGCTCGCGTGAAGGTCATCCCTCGCTGCGCGAGACGTGTCAGGTTGGGGGTCTGATGGTAGCGCGTTTGGCCATTGATCGATGTATCGCTCCATCCCAAATCGTCGGCCAGTATAAAAATCACATTGGGACGGTAGGTGGCGTCTCTGAAGGATCCGTGTTCTGTGGATACAGCGATCGAAATGTTGCAGCAAAGATTGAGCAATACTACTAAGGCAATCGCGGATCGTCGGATGGGCCATCTTCTCATGACTTGCTCTTCTTTGTCTTCTTCTTGGTTGGCGAAAATGGCGTAGCGATTTCTGCATTGCGTGGAAAGTGCGTCCGTTGCTCGAGCATTTGATCGAGCTGTCTTGAAAGTTGTTTGCGGGTGTCTGAGAGATTGTCTTCGGAGACCATGTTTTTCTCTTCAATGAGAAAGGGGCCGAAAGTTCTGGCGCTGGGACCGCTACTGTACTCGTAGAGTTCCTCCGCAAGGAGTTCGCGGCTCGGCCATGCCACCCAGCGCGTGTATCGATGCGTTGCGGTTCGCAACGAGTACCCCATGACCTGGGGTTGATCGGGGCTGAATGGGCGGGCAAATTGACTCAGTACACCGGATCGCCCAGGTGCATTGGGATCCTCCAGCATCGGCACTAGGCTTTGGCCATCGAGTCCGTCGGGAATTGGCAATGCTGCAAGAGAAGCGAGTGTTGGATAAAGGTCTACCAGTTCCACGAGCGAGTCGCAGCGTGCGCCTGGATTCCTTAGTTTCGGAGTACGGATGATCAGCGGTACACGAGTGTCACGCTCGAAGTT
This sequence comes from Pirellula sp., assembly GCA_044370255.1. Taxonomy (GTDB): domain Bacteria; phylum Planctomycetota; class Planctomycetia; order Pirellulales; family Pirellulaceae; genus JBKCUI01. The sequence goes on along the minus strand of JBILVV010000205.1, from coordinate 2,653 downwards.
GGTTCCTTTGCACCAACGGTCCTTTTCACCGAGGGCGTATCCATGATCCGCACATAGCACCACGATGGTGTTTTCGGCCAGACCTTTCTGCTCCAAGGCCGTAAGCAACTTGCCAATCTGAGCATCGGTGTAACTGACGCACGCGTAGTAGCCATGCCGGAGCGTTCGAGTCGTTGCGGTATCGAGGTGTTCATCACGCGGCATGTCGCGATAGCCACCGAGTTCGCGATGGTCGTTCGGAGCATGTTGCGAAATGCCTTGAACCGTTTGGCCATCGTCTTGGTATTCGAAGTTCGATGGATCATAAAGTTCCCAGTAACGCTTAGGTGCGTTGAACGGAAGATGCGGCTTGAAGAATCCAACCGCCATAAAAAAGGGTTTGCCAGCAGATTGCAATTCATCCAACTTTTCCACCGCAAGTTGGGCTAGCTTCCCATCGGGGTAATCTTCATCAGCAGCATCGACAGCCTCCCATGCAGCACCTTTCCCCTGACCCGTTTTGCCGATCAGCGAATTCCTCCAGCCAGGCCGTTTGATGATCTCTCTTTCGGACCAGGAGGCCGGGTCCAGTTCACGTTCATCACCGCTGAATACTTTGCCAAGGGCCAAGCAGTGATAGCCATGGTTCTTGAAACATTGGGGCAGGGTGACGAGATCCGGATGCAAAGCTCGAAAGAGATTGCGATTGTGCCAAACCTGGAGGTTGTCCGGTAAGCGCCCCGTCAGCAGCGAAGCACGCGATGGTCCGCATACAGCTTGTTGGCAGTAGGCGCGGTAAAAAAGGCGACTGGTTGCCGCCAAACGATCGATGTTCGTTGTTTTCGCAAGAGGATCACCGTAACAACCAAGGGACGTGCGCAGGTCATCGACTGTGATGAGCAGTACGTTGGGTTGTTGAGCCGATGCAGAGGAGACGAGCAGCAATACGAGCGGTAGCATGGATACGATACGCATGGCCGACATGATAATCTGCCAGAGTGGATTAGCGGGGGCCGGGAGCGATGATCGTGGCAGCATTCCTTGGTTTTCCAGGAAACTCACCGCGATCAGAGTTCCTTTTGGCTCCGTTCAAATTGGTCCCTGACTCACGATCGAATGCGTCGGGCGTCAGAGAATCAGGAACGGAATCCCCCGTTTCTTCGATCCATTGATCCAGCAGCGTCGCTAGCTTCATTTTTGTTGCTGCGTGCTCGGGATCGTCGGCGAGATTTCTGAGTTGGTTTGGGTCGTCCGGTGTGTAGTAAAATTCTTCGGTTGGACGCGGTGCAAGAAATACGTCTGCTTGGGCAGCGGTCAGTCGATTGGCATCCCGAGCCGCGAGCAAGGAAGCATGGGCTGGAGATCGAACCGAATCTGCGGGGCCTTGCCACGGGAATGCAGGTCGTGCGTTGCGAACGTACAGCCATCCATCGCTTCGAATCGATCGTCCATGGGCTTCGTAGTCATGCCAATTATGTTCCGAGAACGCGTAACGGCGTGTCGCCTTGTTTGGATCATTGAGGATCGACTGAAAGCTTATCCCTTGAAACGCTGAAGGGGGTTCGATCTTAGCGATATCGAGAATGGTCGGTGCGATGTCGATGCTGCTGATCAGGCTGGCGCTCGCTGCACCCGGCTTTGCGATTCCCAAAGGCCAATGAGCGATCAGCGGTGTCTTCATCCCTGAGTCATGCAAGCGTGTTTTGGCTCGTGGAAATGGGCGACCGTTGTCGGCCAGCACGAGAATCAATGTGTTATCCAGCACTCCCTCAGCAGCCAAGGCATCGACCACCTCGCCAACAAAGTAATCGAATCGCGAAATCTCGTTATGGTAGGAGGCGAGGTCCTGGCGAGTGGCCGCATCGTCGACGAGAAAAGGAGGTACGTTCATATCGCTGGGACGATGCTTGGGACCGTACTTGGATCCAATCCATTGTTTATCCGCTTCCCATTCCCGATGGGCATCGACGGCTGCAAACCAAAAGAAGAACGGTTTGTCTTTGGGTCTTTCTCGGATAGCTTGGGCCCATTTCGATTCCGCGCCGTCATTGTCAGCGGTCTTGCCATGATCGATACGATCCCAGGTTTCCGATCCGACTTTGCTGTTCTTGCGAGTCATATGATTCTTGCCGATGATCGCTGTGTAGTAGCCATACTCTTGGAGAACGCTTGGCAACCAGGGAATATTCTCGGCGATTGGTTGATGCAATTCGGAAGCAGGTCCGAGGTTATGCGGGTAACGGCTCGTGATGATGCTCGATCGGCTGGGACTACAACTACTAGCGGTCAGACATGCCTCAGTGAACTTGCATCCCTTCGAGGCCAAGGCATCGATGCGCGGCGTTCGAGCACATGGGCTGCCATAGCAACCGATGTCATCCCAACTGATATCGTCCGCGATGCAGATCACAAAGTTCGTGCGGGAATCGCCCGCGATGAGATGGATCACGAAGATCGCCCATGCGCAAACCGCCATGGGGAGTCGAAGAAGTATCAGCATGGATTGGATCATGATGATCCTATTGTATCGCAACTCAAACCAACTGCGCATAATATGTGCCACCCACACATTGATTCTCCTCCTCCCGCATTGGATTCCCAACGAGGAAGCATTGTCGTTGCTTGTGCTCCTCATGCTTTGCTTCCTCGTCGGCCTCGCATTGAGAACAGGCCT
>JBILVV010000226.1:0-7754 GCA_044370255.1 Pirellula sp. | reverse complement strand
GGCGAAGCTGCGATTCGACGAGCGATCGAAGACCTGATCACCCAACACGGTTTTCAGCGAGGTCCGGATACCGACCGCTTAGATGGTCCGAATCGTGGCCTCATGGATAGCCGCCGACACTTTACGGGACTCGGCCAACGCAACGCCGCCGCCATGTGGTTTGCCGAAATTTTTAAACAACTAGATGCACCGAAGCCAACGTATCTCGAACAGATCCCAAAGCTGCCGTCCCTCCACCTTCGCGAACCTGCCTGGAAATCCCCCATTGTTCATCGCGAAAGCTCGATTCTGCTTCAGGACGAGGGCGGTCCACCCACCGCACGCTTGGCCTTTCCCGCCCGCGAGATTCTTAATGTTCAACTCGCATCGCGCGGAGGCGAACGCCAAGAAGTAATTTACCAAGAGGGTGTCCACTGGCGATTGAGCGATAACCGATCGACCTTGGAATGGATTGGTCCGGTTCCATGCGAACCGATTCGCACCGAACAGTTGTTTGTCCCCGAGGGATCTCCTAACAGTTACAAACATCGCGCTGGCAATCCAGAGCAGAGCCTCCTTTACGCACCGGGCAAGTGGTTCCATGAACGAAACCTTGAGATCACCTACCGAAGAGCCGATGAGATTCCTACGCCGCCAGAAGTTCCGGCGTCGAAGCCTATCAAGACTATGGCAAAGCTTCGGGATCGCTCGCGGGTTGTACTCGCCGTCAGCGGCGACAGTATCTCGACGGGACTGGATGCTTCAGGCACAACGATGAGCCCGCCGAATCAACCGGGCTACCCCGAATTGGTCGCTGCGCAGCTATCCAACGATTTCGGTGCCGATATTGAATTGGTCAATCGATCCATTGCTGGTTGGAGTATTGCCAACGGGCTTGCCGATCTCGATAAGCTCATGGTCTCGAAACCCGACCTATTGATCGTCGCTTATGGAATGAATGACGTTGGGCGGCGGGATCCGGCTTGGTTTGCTGATCAAGCGAAGAAACTCAGAGCCAAGGCTCGGGAGTTAAAACCCGATGTGGAGATCATCTGGGTGACTCCCATGTTAGGCAATCGCGAATGGGTTCACACACCGCGAGAGATGTTCTTTGCGTATCAGGAATCGCTCAAAAACGCGGTGACTCCGGACGATGCTCTTGCAGACGTCACTCAGGTTTGGGAGGTCATGTCGCGGCAGAAACATGATCTGGACTTCACCGGAAATGGGCTCAATCACCCGAACGACTTCGGCCATCGACTCTACGCGCAGACGATCTTGGATCTCTTTGCGGAATGACCAGAAGATTGCGAATCTTTCAGTTTGCAACGTGTCGGTATTCTCAAGAGTTCGCTTTTTTGACGTGTGACCTGGATACAGGGACTGGATTCCGCCCTTCTGGTGCAGGATAATAGTCGAATCGCCTGTAACAAATTACGCACATCCAACATGTAGGCTCTTTACTATAGGCTCTTTACTATGTTGAGAACCAGCGATCTCTCCGCGGCGCAGGAGGTCATTCGTTTGCTTGAGTCTCTTTTGGTCTGCGCTTTGTTGATCTCGGTATGCGCAACTGGAGTATACGGACAGCCACCTCAAAATCCCGGTCCACCACCCGAGAAGCCTGAACAAGCAGCGAAACGCCAGCAGTTACAGTCTCAGTACGAGTCTGCTCTTGCCAAGAGCCAATCTGGCGACTGGGACGCGGCTATAGCTGAATGCGATCAGCTCCTCTCTGCTCCCGAACGAACCCCCCAGATTCAACTGGTACGAGCCGAGGCATATACGCTGCAATCGAATTCTCATTTTCAAAAGGCTCGATTCCTCAAAGCGATCGACAGCGCCTATTTAGCAACGCTTGAGAAACCAGACCACCTACCTGCCCATCGCGCCCGTGCCACTGCCTACCTAGCTCGCGGAGATTATGACAAGGCGATCAACGCCGCAAACCGGATGATTGGTATCGACGCAAAGGATGCGATCGCTCACTCGATGCGAGGACATGCCTACGCCTGCAAAAATAACTACGATCAATCGATTGCCGATCAAACCAAGGCGATCGAGCTGAATCCGAGCCTTGCCGATGCCTTTCAGCGGCGCGCGTTTGCTCACCTTGCCAAGAAAGACCTCCCCAAATCGATCGCTGACATCGATCAAGCTCTCAAGTTGAATGCGCAACACGTCGAAGCTCTTTGCGATCGAGGCTTTTTGTTTGCTTCGAACAAGAACTATTCGGCCGCCTTGGCCGATTTCGACGCTGCGCTGTCAGTGGACCCAAACCATATTCGCGCTCAGTTGCTCAAAGGCCGTGCATTTATCGCTCAGGGCAAGAAAGAGGAAGCCCGTACATACTTCGACAAAGCGGTTGAGATCTCACCACGGTACGAAGCATACCTGGGCCGTGCACAGTATCTGCAAGAGATCAAGATGCATGCCGAAGCAATCGAGGACTACACAAAGGCGATCGAATTGAACCCGAAACTGCTGCCGGCCTATCAAGGACGCGCGGTTTGTTGCAACAAAACCGGAGACACGCAATACGACGATATCGATAAAGAAAAAATCAAGGAACTAACTCCGAAAACTACGGAAAAAAAATCCGGCAAAGACAAGAAAGATACCCCATCGGTCGACCCGGGACTTGCCCGACGGTTTGTCGTGAAATCCAAGGAGGTCGACCCGATTCGAAGATCCGAAGTGATCGCTACCGCCGCTCGCATCGATCAACTAGTCGAACAGAACTACCAAAAATACGGCGTTACCCCAAATCCAAAAACGACCGACGAGCAATTTGTTCGACGTATCTACCTGGACATCACAGGCACCATCCCAACCTTAAAGCAGGTCAACTCCTTCCTCAATTCTACGGAACCGACCAAACGACTCGACCTCATCGATTCCTTGCTCAACAGCGAAGGCTATGCCAGCCATCAATTCAATTACTGGGCGGACGCCCTTCGCTACAAAGACGATCTCAATGGCACCGTTCGCGGTGAACTGTTTCGGCAGCACCTCAAGCAATCACTCGCAGAGAACAAGCCATGGAACAAGCTTGTCTACGAGTTGATCTCGGCCGAGGGGAGGATTTGGGAGAACCCTGCCACCGGATACTTGCAACGCGATCCGGGTATGCCTCTCGATGTCATGAATAACACGCTGAGAATTTTCATCGGGACACGAATCGGGTGCGCTCAGTGTCACAACCATCCGTTTGATAAGTGGACTCAGAAGGATTTCTATCACATGGCCGCGTTCACGTTTGGAACGCATAACTCAACACACGGTGGAGACAAGAAATTCTTCGCCTCTAACCCGGTCGAACGCCTGCGGAAGGAATTCGACGCCATCGTTCAGGAGGAAGAAGACCGACGCAATAACTCCTATCGCTTCGATCGCATGATCAGCATCAACATGATGGCCGTACACGATGATCCAAAACGAGCGATTCAATTGCCTAAAGACTATGCCTACGACGATGGCAAACCGGGCGATCCTGTGCCGCCAAAGACTCTCTTGGGTCAACCTGCGGAAGTCAAGAAAGATGAACCTCCTCGTCGAGCCTTCGCCCGCTGGCTGGTGTCGAAGGATAATCCTCGATTTGCCATGACTATCTCCAATCGGCTCTGGAAACAACTATTTGGTCGCGGCCAATTTGAACCGATCGACGACATCACCGATCAAACAGTCGCCGAGAACCCTGAACTGATGAAGTTCCTCGAATCGGAGATGATTCGACTCAACTTTGACATGAAAGAGTATCTCCGAATACTGGCATACACCGAGACCTATCAACGCCAAGCGAACATGGAAATCTTGCTCCCGGGACAAGTCTACCATTTCCCGGGCCCCGTCCTTCGCCGAATGACTGCCGAGCAAGCATGGGACTCATTCGTCACGATCGCCCGCGAAAAAGATCACTATCGCGAACCACAAGCATCCCTCAAGGGAACCGTTCAACGGTTCAATTTTAACAAAGTCACTGCGGAAGACGTCTTGGCTTCAGAACCCAAAGGGAGCGAAGTGGACCGAATCAACAACGAGTTTCGGAACAAGTTTCTTTTCAAGGGAGAACTGATCGCTCGGGCTTCCGAGTTGCCATCTCCGGTTCCGCCCAATCATTTCCTTCGAATGTTCGGTCAATCCGATCGTGAACTGATCTCGGCTTCCTCGACCGATGGGTCAGTACCCCAGATTCTATTGATGCTCAACGGTCCCATCTCGCACATGCTGCTCGAGGAAGACTCGACGATCTATCACAACATCATGCGAAAGAACAACATTCCCGATGGCGTCCGCTCAGCATTCCTGACCTGTTTGAGTCGCGCACCGGACCGTGAGGAAATGGAGCGGGCGATGCAAGAGGTCAAAGAAAAAGGTGCCGCAGGCTACGGCAACATCGTTTGGTCGCTGGTCAACACTCGTGAATTCCTCTTCATTCAATAGATAGGCTCCCACCATGAAGTTCCCGATCAGCGATCGTCGCACCATGATGACCCGAGTGGCTCAAGCGACTTTAGGGGTCTCTCTCTTTCCGGCCTTGGATAGAGCCGTTGTCGCCGCCGACTCGCGAAATGCGGGCAAGGCTAAGCGCGTCATCTATCTCTTCATGGCCGGAGGCATGACCCACATCGATACCTTCGATGTCAAACCAGGACATCCCAATCAAGGGAGCACGCAGGTAATCTCGACGAACGTTACAGGGTGCCAGTTAGGCCAACACTTGCCTAAGCTGGCTAGTCAATTCGACAAACTTGCCGTGATCCGTTCGATGAACACTCAAACCGCCGACCATGAAGCTGGAGAGTATCTGATGCGGACCAGCTACGAAGCGATCGCGACCGAGCGGCATCCATCGCTCGGCCCCTGGATCCAAAAGCACCTTGGCCGCCAGAACAAGTCGTTGCCCGACACGGTAATGATCAGTCCTCCTGCCCGACATCCCGGAGCAGGTTTCTTGGATCCCGCCTTCAGCCCATTGCCGATCGGCGACCCCAACCGCGGTTTGGAAAATACTAAAGCACCCGCATATCTGACCGATGCCTCGTTTGAAACACGCATGGAACTGATCAACTTGTTCGACAAGAAGTTCCGATCGAAGTTCAAGGACAAACAGGTCGGTGCATACACGGACCTTTATTCGGAGGCCTCCAGCCTGCTGACCAGCGGCGAACTCAAAGCCTTCGACTTGAAGGAAGAAAAGAATGAGGTTCGCGATCGCTACGGACGCGATCCGTTCGGCCAAGGTTGTCTGCTAGCTCGCCGCCTCATCGAGAACAACGTGCGATGCGTCGAGGTAACCTGCGGAGGTTGGGATATGCACAGCGCTATGCAAGATAGCAACGCCCTACCCAAAGTCGCTGGGATCATCGATCGCGCGATCGGAAACCTCTTAGAAGATCTCGCGGCAAGCGGACTTCTTCAAGAAACGATTGTGGTACTTGCCACGGAATTCGGCCGCTCGCCTGAGATCAATTACAACGCAGGACGAGACCATCATCCGGCCGCATTCTCCGCTGTTCTCGCCGGAGGGGCAATCAAGACGGGGCAGTTCTACGGCAAATCGGATGCCGCTGGACATTCGGTCGAATCCGATGGTGTCACCCCCGCGGATCTCAACGCAACGATCGCAACCGCGTTGGGACTCCCCCTAGAACAAGAGATCTTCTCTCCTACCGGTCGCCCCTTCAAAGTGGCTCACGATGGTACACCCATCGCAGCGCTGCTGAGTTGAAACTCAGGGATCCTATCTACGCAGTAGCGATTCCTCGAGATGCTTTCGATAGTGCTCGATCGGTGGGGTAGCTAAGCCTGGAATCTTGGCGGTTTCGTCGAAGCGACGGAGTCGGATCGCGGCCTCAAAATGAGGATGCTTTTCGAAGTGGGCGGCTTGGGTGGCGGTCATCGGACCTCCTTGCAACGCGAGACTTTGCACCGAGGGTGGACTGAGTTTTTCAAAGTATCCGGGATCGGCATAGCACAGATAGCGTTTGGCGGCGACGTGCAAGCGCACGGGTTCAACTACTTCAGGAAGAAAATAATCGACGAGCCACGCAGCACCGAGCTGTTCATGCTCGTCGTCGATATCGTGATCGGGTGCATCCTCAGGGAGGTCATGCAGCATGTGCCCGATATCATGTAGCAGGCATGCTGCGATCAAGTGAGCTGTCGCGCCGGACTGTTCGGCAGCGTAAGCGGTCTGAAGTGCATGTTCCTGCTGCGTCACTGCTTCCTTGCCGTAATTGCAAGAACCGCGATTGCGAAAACAATCCAACACATGCGAGACGGGATCATCGATTGCGGAGCCCATGAATGATTCCTGTTCAATGGTGAAGCATAGCGGGTTGAGATGGCATTGTAGCATCATAGAGAGACCGCGCCGCTGCGAGTCTCCATCGCATATCCACTGACGGCGTTCGAGGGTTCGTAGTCCCGCCTTGAGGCGGTCTTCGTCACCATCGCGTAGCCACCGTCGCCAGACGGTGGAGGGGGGGGTAAAACTTGGGAGTTGGTTTCGACGAACATGGGTAAAAACATGACCATCCAAGTGAATCGACCGAACAAAACCGCTTTCAGTCGAGCGTTCTTTCTGAGCGCAATCCTAGTTTGCTCTCTAATCATCGCTGGCTCTCTTGTTCCAGTCGGTGCGATCGCTCAGTCACCTCCCGTGAAGATTGCCACGAGCGAGCTATCGCTGAACAAAGTCGATCAAGCGATCGAAGTGACCAGTAGCATGATACCGGGTCTGCCGGTCCAGGCAGATTTTCTGCTCCTCAACAACACCGGGACAACGTTTCGGCAACTCAAGGTCGAGAAAAGTTGTGGTTGTGTGAGCTTGCGATTGCCTGACATGGATTTCGAATCGAAGGGGACGCTACCGATGACCCTTTCCTATCGCCCCAAGGGTGAGGATTTCAGCCAAGTCATTGAGTTGTCGGGAGTAGCGGATGGAGCGAACGCGATCACGCGTTTTGCCCGCATTCACATTGTCGGTAAATGCCAACCACCTGTTATTCTCGATCCGACGCGATTTATCATTGACCCAACGGTGGCTGGGGAACGCACCGTCAATCTCCGAGGTAAAGAGGGTGTCGTCTTGGAGTCCGTTTCCTTTCAAACGAGCGACAGCGAGGTATCCTGCATCAAGGAATCAGACGAGACGTTGCGGATCCGCTGGAATGCGATGCCATCTGCGAGCGGTTTCTCGGTGGATGTGAAATTCGAGTTTCGAGCCCAAGACCTCCCCAACGGGGTCTATGAACAGCAGTTGCAGTTCGCCAAACCCGTTCCGATCTCGGTTGCTCCGAGCATGGTGCGGATGCGAGTCCGCGATCAAGTGTTGACGGGGATGGTCGTTCTTACGGATCAGGATTTCAACGGGAAAGGTTATGAAGCGAGATTTGCACAAGGTGAGGAACAAGGGCCATTGGAAAAACCCAAGATATCGGTGAAGACCGAAACCCTATCGCCTGGGAAGTTTCTGTGTCTTTTGTCGATCGAGGACTTCGAATCCGTTTCGGAGGGCTTCGAAAGCGAGAAGGTTTTGTTGAGCCGAGTGGGGGAGTCCGAAGCAATCGTTGACTTCGGCGTGAGTTTCAGACCAAAATGAGGAGATAAAGAAATGTTGCGATTGTCGATGCTTGGTTGGGTAGGTGTTGCGTTTTTGGTGATCGCAATTTCAGCGGGGACAAATGCGGTGGCGCAAACCGCAGTTGAGGACATCGACATCCCACCTTTTCTTCCCGACGATACGCCCTACCCAAGGTCATGCGTCGTTG
>JBILVV010000255.1:0-7070 GCA_044370255.1 Pirellula sp. | reverse complement strand
GATGCAACGAAAATACATGAGGCCACAACGCGGCTCGCCCGCGTGGAGCCTTGATCGCAACCAGAACGCGACGCGGCCCCGTTGAAACCGTAGGCGCCATGATAGAACGTATAAAACATCCGCTCTGCTACGTTTTCTGTTACAATAATGGCATCGCTCACTCAGGTGAGTCCCCACCAACATCTTCCCACCCAATCACCCTACCTTACCAACGATGAAAATACCCTCTTCATCCGCGCTGGTAAGTCTCCTGTTAAGCTTGCTCCTCGGCACCAACGTTCTCGCCGACGACAAACAACTTGAGGCCCAGTTCCAGGACTCGTTCGCGAACCTCATCGCAGGCCACTGCCTCGAATGCCACAGCACCGAAGTTGCCGAAGCTGATGTCGATCTCGAAAAACTTCTCGATTGGAGGAATCTGTCGAGCAACGCCCTGACGCTGCAACGAGCCCTCGAGCAAATCAAAGCCCAACAGATGCCGCCGGCCGAGTCCAAACAACTCTCATCCGAGCAGAAGCAACAACTGCTCACATGGTCGAACGCGTGGCTTCGAACTGAAGCCCAACGGCAGGCAGGAGATCCGGGACCGGTCGTCCTGCGGCGTCTCAACAACGCGGAATACACCTACACCCTCCGCGACTTGACCGGCATCCCGACACTCGATCCAGCCAAAGAATTTCCGGCCGATGGCGCGGCAGGGGAAGGGTTCTCCAACGCAGGCGCCGCGCTCGCGATGTCACCTGCCATGGTCCAAAAGTATCTCGATGCCGGAAAAGCAGTCGCAAAGCATGCGGTGCTGCTACCCGATGGCATCCGATTCGAAGCGAACCCTTCGAGCAGCGACATGACCAATCAACTGCTCGACTCGATCCGCGGCTTCTATGCTCGCTACACGGACAACCAAGGGGGCGATAAGGTCAACTTGCAAGGGATCGTCTTTGAAACCAACCAAGGTGGTCGACTGCCCGTGGAAAAGTATATCGCCGCCACCATCGCAGTCCGTGAGCAACTCGCGAACGCAGGCACCTCGGCTGCAGATGAGTCCCAGGTTCTCAACTCCATCGCTCGCGATCGCAAGCTGAATCTCAAGTACCTCACAGCGCTCTGGCAATTGTTTTCCAAGCCTAATTCACCGACCGCAGATTCAGGATTGCTTGAATCACTGCGGCGACGATGGCGCACGACTCCGCTTGAAAACGCCGATGCTCTTTCAGCCGAAGTACTGACTTGGCAAAAAGCGCTCTGGCGATTCTCAAGCATCGGCCACATCGGTAAAGTCAACGGCCCGAAAGCTTGGCAAGAGCCGGTCGATCCTATTCAAACGCAACAGGAAATTCGATTTCCTCTCCTCGACGCGGTTGGCAAGGACCACGTTTCTTTCTTCATCCAAGTCGGTGACGCAGGAGATGGCAATGAGGGAGATGCCGTACTGCTCAAACAACCCAGACTGGTCGCACCCGGCCGCCCGGAAATCCTATTGCACGACCTCGACACTCTTACTGCCCTCTTTGAGCAGCGAACTGAACAGCGAAAGGGCCAAATCGATGAAACACTTGCAGCAATCGGAGTTCTTCTGGATCGAGACACTCCACTTCAAGCCGGCAGCAGCATCGATTGGGATCAGATGGCCAACGAGCGAGGACTCGACGGCCAATACCTGCGAGCCTGGGGGCAGTTCCTCGGTATCACAGGAAGCGAAAACCGTACACGAACTCTGCTGACCCAAAAAGAAGAAAGCCTCTCAGGCTATGAATTCATCCAAGGTTGGGTCGGACCCAACGCATTGCATGTTATTGCCAACGCCTCGTCGGATCATGTCCGGGTCCCTGGTAATATGCCCGGCAAAACCGTGGGCGTTCACCCAGCCCCCGACCGATCGATCGGTATCGCATGGAAGTCTGCCGTCAGCGAATCACTGAAGGTGCAAGGCCGATTGCGTCATGCTCATGCTGAATGCGGCAACGGAGTCGCATGGCGACTTGAACTCCATCGCGGTGGCCTGAACCAAGTCATGGCATCCGGCGTCTCCAACGGAGCCAACGATATCGCGATCGGTCCCATCGAAAATGTCCTGATCCGAGCCGGAAATGAAATCGTTCTGATCGTCGAACCACGCGACGGCAACCACTCCTGCGATCTGACCAATGTCGACCTGACCATGGCATCTGCCAGCGAAACATGGAACCTCGCTCAAGATATCACATCGAACATCCTCGATGGCAACCCACATGCCGACAGCCGCAGTCGACCGGGTGTCTGGTCCTTCTTTTCTGAACAAGTCGGTGCACCGAAGTCTCAAACGGGAGGCTTGATCGACGGAAGCTTGCTTGCACAATGGTTCAACGCATCAGACGCGGGCAAACGGGCGACGATTGCCGCCTCGCTCGAGCAATTGTTTTTGAAAGACGACCCGGGACTACCAGGCGATCATCCCGATAGCGCTTTGATACGACAGATGCAATCCGCGATCGGCCCCTTCTGGGGTGCGGTTCTACTGGAACATGCACAGTCCAAGACAAGCGGAGCAGGGCAGGGGGGGGATGCCGATGAAATCGTTCGCGCTCCTTCCACGCAGGAGTATCTCGTCCCTGCATCGCTGGCGACAGGCACGGAATTCGTAGCAACCGCAGTGCTCCATCCCGAATTAGGGAAGGCAGGAAGTGTCCAGGTTTCGATCAGCGCTACCAAACCCGAGGGCGATGCTCCCCAAGCGCCGCAAACCTCGGTCGCCGTCAATGACCCGAGTTGGGCTGTTCGCAACCGCAAACTGATTTTCAATGCCCCGATTCTCGTCGCTCCGGAGAGCGAAGCGGTCGAAAGGATCCGAGCCTCGTTCCAGGCCTTCCGCCAATGGTTCCCCATCGCATTGTGCTACCCCAAGATTGTCCCCGTGGATGAGGTGGTCACATTGACCCTATTTCATCGCGAGGATGAACCTCTGCAACGATTGATGCTCTCCGATGCTGAGCGAGGAGAGCTCGATCGACTATGGGGAGAATTGCATTACGTCAGCCGCGATGCATTGAAGTTGGTCGATGCCTATGAGCAATTATGGCAATACGCCACGCAAGACTCTGACCCCAAGGCTTTCGAACCGCTCGAAGGTCCGATTCGACAGGCAGCGGAACGCTTTCGAAAGGACTTGATTGCTTCAGAACCAGCTCATGTCGCATCGGTCGTCGACTTTGCCCGAAAAGCCTTTCGTGGCTCTTATCGGCCCGAGCATGATGTCCAGCTCCGCAAACTTTATGCAGACCTCAGGCAACAGGAATTGTCCCATGTCGATGCAATTCAATTCTTGATCGCGAGGATCTTGGTTTCGCCTGAGTTTCTCTATCGCACCGAGATACCTGCTCCAGGTACACAACGCGCAGATATCGCGCCGATCGAATTGGCCAATCGTCTCAGCTACTTCCTGTGGGCATCGGCTCCCGACGAACCACTCCTTGCGGCGGCTCGCAATGGTTCGCTTCTCGAAGATGCTGTCTTGGAGCAGCACGTGCGCCGCATGATCCAAGATCCTCGCATCGAACGGATGGCAATCGAATGGGGATGCATGTGGTTGCACATTCGCGACCTCGACACACTCGACGAGAAAAGTGAGACACACTTCCCAGAGTTCAAAGAGGTCCGAGACGATTTGTATCGGGAAGCCATCCTGTGGATCACTCACTTGATCCAGAACGAAGGTCGCGTCTCTGATTTCCTCGCCGCAGACCACACGTTCGTCAATGAACAACTAGCCACCTTCTACGGTATCCCGGATATCAGTGGGCCAGAATGGCGAAAGATCGATGGTATCCAACGATTCGGCCGCGGTGGAATCCTCGGTCTAGGAGCAACACTCGCCAAGCAGTCGGGGGCCTCACGCACCAGCCCGATCCTAAGAGGAACGTGGATCAGCGAAGTCGTTCTCGGCGAGAAACTACCCAAGCCACCCAAAAACGTCCCGGTCTTGTCCGAAACACCCCCAGAGGGAATGACCGAACGCCAACTGATCGAACGGCACAGCAGCGACCCCGCCTGCGCCAAATGCCATGTCCGCATCGATCCGTTTGGCTACGCGATGGAAGGTTACGATGCGATCGGACGATCTCGTGTGAAGGACGCGCTAGGAAATGCGATTGACACAGCGACGCGACTTCCCGACGGGACCCAAGTGTCGGGAATGAACGAGTTACGAACCTATCTGCTGAAAACGCGTAGCGAGGATTTCGCACGTCAATTCAACCGCAAGCTTCTTGGATACGCCCTCGGCCGCTCGATCCAACTATCGGACGAACCGGTTTTGGACGCCATTCGCGAGCGACAAATCAACTCCGGAGACAAGATCGCCGATACGATTGTTCAAATTGTTCTCAGTCCGCCGTTCCGACAAATCCGCGGACGTGATACCGTATCCCAGTAATATCATTCACCCATCGCTCTACCATTCCCCCTAAGGAGCAAGACGATGAACCGTTCCTTGACCAACCAAATGTTGTCCCGACGCACGCTGCTGCGCGGTCTCGGAGTCAGTATGGCACTCCCGTGGATGGAATCGCTTCCGGTGTGGGGAGCAGCGAGCGATGCGGCGGATGCGAGCAAGCCGCCGGTGCGTTTGGCCATTCTGTTCGCTGGCAACGGCTTTCATGGTGGCGAATGGTGGGCCCGCGAAGAGAAAGATGGATTGGCTCTCGGCCGTGTACTGCAACCGCTCAGCGACTTCAAGGATTCGACTCTCTTCATCCGCGGCCTCTACAACGCCGAGGCTCTCAAAGGGAACATCCACAGCTCTCAAACCGGGAACTTGCTCTCCGGCGCACCGCTGGCATCGGGTGGCGATATCCGTTCAGGCACCAGCGTCGATCAATTTCTAGCACAAACCATCGGTCGAAGCACCAAAGTCCCAAGCCTCGTCCTAGGATGTGAGAAATCGAACCCTTCGGTTCACAAGAATTATTCGATGATCTATTCATCGCATATTTCGTGGTCCTCGCCGACAACTCCGACGCCGCTCGAGCTTTATCCGGCCCTCGCGTTCGATCGATTGTTCAAGGACGAAAACCATCGCGGAGATCAAAGCGTTCTCGACTCGGTTCTCGAAGATGCTGGGGATCTGAGGCGCAAGATCAGCGTCAGCGACCAACGCAAATTCGACGAGTACCTCGATTCGGTCCGCGATGTCGAACAACGCATTGCACAAGCTGGAGACCGCGGTGAGTTGCAAGGATGGCGTCCCTCGGTTCAGAAGCCTGATATGAAGCGGCCTGCAGATGGGATCCCGCAAGATATCGCGGAACATATGCGACTGATGTGCGATATTCTCGTGCTGGCGTTCCAAACCGATACAACGCGAGTCACCACGCTGAAACTCAACAACGACCACTCTTCGCTTCGATTCCCGAACCTGGGTGTCGATTACATGATTCACCACCTGCTGTCCCACTCCGATACCGAAGATTGGCTCAAGGTGAATCGCTTCTTTGTCGAACAAATGGCTTATATCGCCAAACGGTTGGCCGCGACGCAAGAAGGGGAGGGGACCGCCCTCGATCACTCGATGATCATGCTCTGTTCGAGCATGATGACGGGAAGCCACGATGCCTCGCAACTACCGGTCGTCATGGTGGGCAAGGGAGGAGGAACTATTCGTGGCGGACGGGTCCTCAACTACCGCGACCAGCCCGAACGACAAATGTGCCGCCTATACATGTCCATGATGAATAAGATGGGTGTTTCCGTTCCTTCCTTTGGCGATGCCAAACAACCGCTCGAAGAGCTAGATTCCTAATCCAGTTATGTCTGAACCGAAAACCTTTTCCCCAAATGCTGTAGCTCTCACAATCGCCGGATCGGATCCCAGTGGCGGTGCGGGTCTTCAAGCGGATCTGAAAACGTTTCAACAGTTCGGTGTCTACGGAGCCAGCGCCGTCACCATGCTGACGGTCCAAAACACCCTGGGCGTTCGCCGGATTGAAACCATCCCACCCGATCTAGTTATCGATCAAATCAACGCTGTTGTCGATGACTTCAACCCGATCGCAGCGAAGACTGGAGCGCTCGGAAACGCAGCCATCATCGATGCCGTTGCGGAACGAGCTGAGAAATTTGAGTTTCCACTCATTGTCGATCCGGTTATGGTCAGCAAGCACGGACACTCGCTGATCGAGGACGATGCGGTAGAGGCCTATCGCAGGCTGCTCAAGCATGCTTTCTTGGTCACCCCAAACCGCTTTGAACTCGAGCGATTGACCGGCATCACGCTCGATGGCCCCGATGCCGTAGCCCAGGCCATCCACGATCTCCATGTGATGGGAGCTCGATTCGTATTAGCCAAAATGGGTGACATTGACGGGCACTCCGAGCATATCCTCGGCTCGGGCAAAGAGAACTTCGCAGTCCATGCCGATCGAATCGAAACGAACCATACGCACGGAGCAGGTTGCGTACTATCAGCCGCAATCACAGCCATGATCTGCTTGGGGCAGACGGATCTCAAAGAGATCGTGCATCGAGCCATTCGACAGGTAGTGATCGCTATTCACAACACGCATCCGATAGCCAAGGGACAATGTCCTATCGAGACACGCGTTATGGAAAACGAACCGATCGAAATCGCGGCTTCCTAAAGACCGCGATCACTTAGAACCCCCAGATGTCGGGGCTTGATCCAAGCTGGCGATCCAATCTCGGATCAGTGTGTTGCCCAGATCGTAGGACCGATTGCGAGCCAGGTTCGGCATGCGTGCTCCGACGTCGTCCGATTCGAGGCGATACATCAAGATCGATTCGTCGGGCTTTCCGGGGACAATATCGAACCTGCGACCGCCAGAGCCTTTTCCAGCCGCGACCGGTGACTTCATCACACCCCATTTGGCCGGATCGGTTTGCTCCATGCGAAGATCCAGCCCAGACGTCCGTGCCGATCCTATCGGATTGTGGCAATGAGCGCAATTCACTTTGAGCCAAGCTCTGGCACGTTGATCGAGACTGCCAGCCGACGGATCGTCGAATTGAGGCACGATTGGATGCTGCTTTGGCTCGGGTGCACCTGCCAGCATCTCAGCAGCCATCCATTGCGCTAGTTG
>JBILVV010000204.1:0-8220 GCA_044370255.1 Pirellula sp. | reverse complement strand
CCGCCCCGCCGGTGAGTGTATCGCCACCATTGCCGCCGGTGAGCGTATCGGCTCTGGCTGAGCCAACGAGCGTGACGGCGTTCCCGTTGCCGCTGTTGGTGAGCGTCCAGCCCGAGGCGCCGGTGGCTGAGCTGACGTTGAGATTGAATCCAGTCGCGGTGATCGTTGCCGTTCCCGCGTTACTTGTCGATGCGGTCGCCGTCCAAACTCCGGCAGCCGACGCATTGGCGGTTGCACCTGCCGACACAACGAGAATGTCGGAACCATTGCCCAGGTCGGTGATGGTGTCGGTACCCGCATCGACATTGAAGGTATCATTGCCAGTTCCGCCGACCTGCGCGTCATTTCCCGCACCGCCGGTGAGGATATCGGTGCCGAGACCGCCGACGAGAATGTCATTTCCATTCTGACCATTCAGCGTATCGTTCCCATCGCCGCCGTCGAGAATGTCGTCCCCGTCACCACCGTTGATCGTGTCATCCAGATTGAATCCAGCAAGGTACTCGTTAGAGGCGGTGCCGGTGATCGTATCGTTGTTGTTTGTTCCGCTGTTGAGCGTGAAGGTTCCATTGGAAAATGTGATTGCCTCGACATTCGTGACGGTGTCGGTTCCATCCGGCGAACCACCACGCAAGTCGACGATTGTGAACCCGCTGGCGTCCCATGTCAGGGAGTAATCGGAATACGCGCCACTGTAGACGACGGTGTCGGTGCCGATGCCGCCGTCGATTGTGTCGTTTCCGGCGCTACCATTCAGGGTGTCCGCTCCTGATCCACCATTGAGCGTATCGTTGTTATTCCCTCCCGTAATCGTATCGTTATTTGCCGATCCGATCAGCGTTACCGCGGTGGCGTTACCGCTGTTTGTTAGTGTCCATCCTGATATATCGGTAGCTGATGCCACACTGATATTAAACCCTCTCGCGGTGACCGATGCTCCACCCGCATTGCTGGTCGAGGCAGTCGCTGTCCAAGCGGCAGTCGCCGTCGAATGCGCGGTTGCTCCCGCGGAGATGACGAGGATATCCGAGCCGTTTCCCAGATCCATGATGAAATCGGTTCCAGAGTCGACATTGAACGTGTCGTCCCCTGCATCGCCGGTGAGCGTATCAATGCCACCACCACCGGTGATGGTATCAGCCCCCGAACCACCCGTGATCGTGTCGGCGTTGGTTGAACCGACCAGCGTGACGCCAGTCGCATTACCGCTGTTGGTAAGAGTCCACCCAGTAGTCCCCGTGACAGCGCTAATGTTGACATTCTGGCCCGCCGCAGTGATGTTCACGATGCCGCTATTACTGCTTGCAGATGTCGCAGTCCAACCGGAAACTGCGGTCGCATTCGCGGTTGCGCCGGCTGCGACAATCAAGACATCCGCACCGTTCCCCAAATCAGTGATCGAATCCGTTCCACTATCGACGTTGAACGTATCGGCACCCGCGCCACCGGTGAACGTATCACTGCCACCCGAGCCGCGAAGCACGTTGTTGCCAGCATCTCCCGTTAAGGTGTCGTTGAAAGACGAACCGGTAAGATTCTCAAACTGCTGTAAGGTGTCGGTTCCGGAACCACCTGTGTTTTGTGCCGTTGCAGTCGAGAGGTTGACGGTCACCGCCGAACCAGTCGAGATTCTGAGATTGTCGATGCCGTACGATTCGTTGCTGATGGCCTCATCCAGCGTCGTTCCGAAACCGAGTTTGAGCGACGTGCCGGGAGAGGTGACAATCAAACTGAACCGGATAATCTGAGTATTGCCGAGGTCGCTAACCGTTGTGACCAAGTTGGCTGTCCAAGAAACGTTTCCAGTTGTGCCACTGGTCGCGCTGATCGGTAAGTTCACCGAAACGACTTGCGAATCATTGATAAAGACCCGGAAGGCCTCGCCATCCCAAGTCGCGATCCGGTAAAGATCGAACTCGACCGCAGCCTGCGTCGGATTGCTTGCTAGGGAGTACGATTTCGAAACC
Organism: Pirellula sp.; assembly: GCA_044370255.1. Taxonomy (GTDB): domain Bacteria; phylum Planctomycetota; class Planctomycetia; order Pirellulales; family Pirellulaceae; genus JBKCUI01. The sequence goes on along the minus strand of JBILVV010000204.1, from coordinate 6,253 downwards.
GCCTGCAATCCGCTGCTGCCACCGAATTGGCCGAGGAATGTAGTCAAATTTGCAGAAGAAGTGGTGGTAGTGCTCGACCAGCCCGTGGCTCCAGATTGAAAATCTTCAGTGTAGAGTGGCGTCGACTCATAGCTAACCGTATCCGTACCGTTCCCGCCGGTGAGATTGTCGTTGCCGCTTGAGGTGGTAATCGTATCGTCGCCATCCCCGGCGTTGATCGAGGTCTCGGTGACTCCCGTATCCGCGAAGGTATCGTTCCCTGAGGTGAGAGTCAGCGCCTCCGCGACATCGGAAATCGTTACTCCCAGCACCTTATCGAACGTCGCGCCAGCCGTATCCGTGACTCGGATCGTGAGGTTGTGACTTGTCGCCGATTCGAAGTTCAGGAGACTGCTGTTGGCGACAGTCACTTGTCCGGTTGAGGAATTGATCGCAAAGCGGCCACCCGCGCTGTCGGTCAGCGACCAGGTGCGGGTATCGCCCGAGTCGACGTCGCTGCCACTGACTGTCCCGACCGCGGTACCGTTGGCCGAGTTCTCGGCAATCGTCAATGTTCCGGTGATATCGTTGGGAGCATCATTTGCACCCTGGATGGTGACAGTGATCTGCGTGGTGCTGGTCAGCCCCAGCGTGTCCCGCATCGTATAGGTAAACGTATCGGTCAGCGTATTGCCGCTGGTACGAAGGGCTTGCACCGTCGCATTACTATTGTCGACTGTGTAAGCGTAGGCTCCGTTGGATCCGATATGGATCGTACCGAAAGATCCAGCGACATTGGTACTCACGTTACCCGAGGCGGAGCCGACGATGCCAGCCGCGACGCCGGTAACAGTCTTCGTATCCCCCGAATCGGCATCGGTATCGTTAGTCAGAACGTTGCCTGTCGGGTTGGTCCCGGCTGTTCCGTTACTCACACCGCCCGCCTCCACTGCGGTCGCTGTGTCTGAAACGGCCGTGGGGGAGGTGTTGATATCGTACGAAATCTGGAAATTATCGACGAACAGATAAAACGCGCCCGCGGCTGCTGTTCCAACGTCGAAGCGAACACGAGTACCGCTAGAGATGTAGGAGGTGATGTTGTAGGACTTGCTGCTGGCCGTCGTATTCAGGGTCTTCGAAAAGGTATCCAACGTCACCCAGGTCACTCCATCGCTTGAGACATCCAGAGTGATACTCGACGTCGATGCGTTGTTGTCGAGCGTATTGTCATAGGTAAAGCTGAGGTTTGCCGCATGTGCGCCGCTGAGGTTGGCCTGACGTGAGATCAAGTCGTTGGTGTTGGCAGCCTGCATTTGCAACTGGCCGCCAGTGATGAGAATGTTTCCGGTGGTCGCACCCGAGCCTGCCGCATCCGTCTCGCTCCAAGCGGCGCTCCAACTGTTGGTGCCGTTATTATTGGTGTACGCTGCCGTTCCGAAATCGTCGCGGACGGTGTACGTCAGCATCAAATGTTGCCATCCATCGACGGATCGGTCGACTAACTGCCCAGACTCTGCAATCTCGCCGACCTTGTATTCCAAATTCCAGTCGCCGCCCAGCGACTGCGCACCGGTCGCATTCGTACTGGCGGCTATATCGACATCTAATCGTTCCGCCAACTGATCGATGAACGAAGCACCGGCCCAACCATCCGCAATCGAGCAACCGTAAAGGAACAAATCCGCGTCTGGAGTCAAGCTCGATCGCCATGCATCCAGCTGTGTCGCATAGTCGGCAAGACTCCCTGCGGTGAGAATTGTACCTCCCAGCCGCAAACCTCCAGAAAATCCGTGAGTGACTAAGTGGACTGCATCGTATTGCTCTCCGGATTGGAGCAGAAAATTACTGATAACATCGATGCCATGATCGCTTGGGGCCAACAACAAAAGCGTGAAGTCGCGATCGTCACTCGCGTCGAGCTGCCAGACCGCTAGTAGCGACTCAAAGTCCGGCAACGAAGTATCGATGACGATCAATTCATGCGAATGATCGAAGTGCACGTTATCATGGATTGAATTGTTATCGCTTGCAGTAATCGCAGGAGGATTCAGCGGATTGCTGACATGCGGTATTTGTATATCCCCAGGGCTATCCTGATCCGAATTCCCATCAAAGGATGATTCACTCGGTAACAAATCCCCCTGGAGTGTGGATGAAGCTTCCTGTGCATGAAGCTCCTGAAGAAGCGTGTCAAGCAGCGCTAAACTCGCTTCGATCTGTGCTAAGGAATCTGATTTCCCGGCTGTTGAGTCGTGCGGGAAGAATCCTGCCAACGCATCCGGATTCACGGAAGGGTTTTGATCAGTACCATCTGTTGTCCCATCTCCACCCCCCATTCCGGAGGTATCTGATGCGATCAGTTCGGACGCGAGGGCGACACCGCTGTACAGAATACGGTCCTCGAGAAATCTCAAATCGAGGCCAGGGGGCTCGTTCGCCGCTTGCTTGTTGAGCATGCGACGGACCCCTTCCCAGATCTTCTTGGATTTCCGATGGATGAAACCTAACATCATCACGCCACGGCAACAGGCAAACTCTCCGGGTTATAGCGAAGAAAATGAGACTGGAGTTCCGGGCGTAGAACCGCCAGTAAGCGTAGCTCCCAGAATCGGACCGAAGCGGCAAAATCGGGAAAGGCAGGCACGTTTACCAAGTCCGATTGCGGAAACTATGCCGTTTGTAACGACTGCTCTCAACATAGGATGCGGCGTAACGAAAGTTGAGCGGACGGATCAACTGCATTGAGGATTCGTTATGGTTCCATCCGATCGAAAGTCATGTGTGTCTTTAGGGATCGAAACGGACTTTCGAGCCAGGCGTCCATGGATCGGAAACGTAAACATTTAGCAGCCGCATTCGTACTGGGACCTGTCCTAGTCGGGGGGGCCTGCTACGTTGTTTCCTGGGGACAGGACCCGACTCCTCCTCTTGAGTTTCCAGCGTTGTTGCCCAGTACCGCCGAGGAAGCCTCTCCTCCGTTTCGGGCCGAGGTACCCGATCTGGGTCTAAAGATGATCACCAGTCCGCAGGAGAGCCCCACTCCTCAATCCAAGACTCCTCAGAATGTTCCGGCTCAGCCTGTTCCGACCCAGCAATCGCCCAACCCGGCGCAGCCGTTAACGCTTCCCCCACCGAGCTCCAGCGTTTCTCAGGGTGCATACCCTGGGTGGGACGAGGTGCCTGCTCGCGATGCGAGTGGAGCGGCAGATTCGATCCCTGGAGTCGAACTGAGCGTCGATCCCTTCCCTCCGAGTACTCTTGATGCAACAACCTTAATGCGCCCTTGGTGGTGCGAAGAAGCGGGACTTCCGATCGGCTACCGAGAAAACGCTCAACCTCGAGATCTAGATCAGTTGATCGCTGACGCGCTCACCTATTCGCCCTTCATCCAATCCGTCCAACTCGAACCTCAGATTCTCGAAACCAAAGTTGACCAAGCCTTTGGTCCCTTCGATCCCTCCGCATTTATTGATTCCATTTTTCGCGATACTTACGATCCGGTCGGCAACACACTCACCACGGGATCTGCGAACAGTTTGCAGGAAATCGGAACCGACAATCGAGTCGGTATCAAGAAGAAGAACTTTCGCGGTGGAACCGGGGAGATAACTCAGAAGACCGACTTCTTGGACAACAATTCCGACTTCTTCCTACCCAAGCAACAGGCGATCACCAAACTGCGCATGGGTTACACTCAGCCCTTGATGCGAGGAAGCGGGATATCGTACAACCGTTCCACGATCGTCATTGCACAGTTAGCTACAGACGCCAGCGGCCAAGCGGCAATCGAAAAGATTCAGGAGCACATTTACAAGCTTTCGGTTGCTTACTGGGAGCTGGTCAGTGCACGAGCCTATTATCGCCAGAACGATCGCTCGATCGCGCTGCTGACCGATCTGCGAGATCAACTGGCAGGTCGGGCTGATATTGACAGCTTACAAAGTCAACTATGGCGAGCAGATTCAACGATTTCGAAGCTCCAAGCAGCTCAAGCCAAAGTCGTCGCGCAAATCGCCGTTGCGGAAGCTCAGTTGCGCGCGGCGATCGGTTCGCCCGATTTGCGGGAACTATCCATCATCGAAATATTGCCGGTGACCTTGCCTACCGATTGGCGATACGACATATCGATGCAAGAGGAATTATCGAAGGTGCTTGCCTATCATCCGCGTATTCAAGCGTTGAAAGATAATCTGCAAGCGACCCGTGTGAAATTGAACGTTGCCGAGCAAGATTTGCGTCCTACTTTGGACTTGGTACTCGACAGCTATCTGCGGGGACTCAATGGCGAATACGATGTGGGGCAATCGTGGGCTGATCAATTCAGTCGTGGCTCACCGAGCTATTCGGGCGGTCTCGTGTTTCAGCGTCCCATTCGGAACACGGCGGCAAAAGCCATTTTGCGAGAAAGACGATTAGAACTCCGCCAAAACCTGTTAGAACTCGACCAATCGCTCCTGAACATCGAAGCGTCTGTGGTTGAGGCGGCATCCCAAATCGATGCTGCCTACAAGGAGTTAGAGGCGTCGATTCGGGCAACACTCGCAGCCCATTCGGAGCTGGAATACTTGACCGATCGCTGGAAAGATGCATTTCGGGACGAAACACAGCGGAGTCTCTTGCTAGACCAACTGCTCAACGCACAGCTTCAGTTGCTGCAATCTGAAAACTCGTGGGCACGAGCCCAATCCGATCATATGATCGCGATTGCAAAATTGAAATTGGTAACTGCTACGCTATTATCGACAATGGCTCCTTGATATCGCTGTGCGCTCCGAAGGAACGCACTCGGCGCGAAGCATCATTTTCTTGTATTACTCTTGATCGATGCCGCGTCGAACAGAATATCTTCCTTGTTACCGGATTTTTTCACTTTTGAGGATCCTTCGAGAACTGTCAGCGGGTCCAGCGGGACGAACAAACCCGATTGAGAAAGAAGCGAACTTCCGATCTGGGCTGTGGCCAAAATGTGGAGCGAGATCCCGGCACCGATCGCCGTTCCGAACGCGATCGGCGTGGCTGTCTGAAGAAAGAATTGCTGCTTGCCCCGCTCGAGAGCTTGGCGTTCCTCCGGATCGATGAACTCCTTCATCGAGATTTGCGCCGCTTGAGCCGTGATGACCGTACTGTGGTCGAACCGCAATCGCTCGATCGGTTGCAATGCAACCATTTTGCTTTCCATCAAAGAGAGTGTTTCTAAAAATACCTTATTCGTTTTCGAGTTTGCATATTGGTCACTGTTCGAGTCCTTGCGCTCTGAGGCACGCGCGTCGAAGGACGATCCGTTAGCAATGTAGAGCCCTTGTTTTCCCTCACTCTCCTGCTCAAGCGAATCGTTTGTCTCAGCAACTGTAAATTCCTCTTCTCGGCTGACGGGAGCATTGTCATCCATCGGGTTCAAGGATGTCGCATTCACGGGAGTCGGTGCCCCCCGATCGCCGGGGGCTGTGACCGCAGTATTTGACGGAGGTGCAACAATGATTTCGGCGATTTGTGGGTCCGAAGAAACGACCCCGTCGGAGACTACATAAACCAGAGTAACCGTCCCCGCATAGCCCGTAGGAGATTTATAGAACAGCATGCCGCCAGCACCCTGGAGGAAAATACCCGGAGTAGGCAATTCCAAAAGGGTGATCCGCATGGGATCACCTTCCGGGTCGTAGTCGTTCGCCAAGAGTCCTGCAAGAGTTAACGTCAACGGATTGGAGAAGTCCATGATATATCGCTCACCTTGGACAACAGGTCGTTCGTTCACATTAAGGAGCGAAATCACAAATGCCGTACTGGACGTCGATCCATCCGCACTTGTAGCCAAGACTTCAATCGTATGATTGTGTGAGGCTTCGAAATCGAGGAGGCTCGAATTGGCGACGGAAACAACGCCGCTGATACCATCGATCGCGAAACGACCACCAGCGGAATTCGACAACGAGTATGTGATGGAGTTCGTTGTTCCATCTCCATCGATCGCCGCGGCCGCAATACCAACGGTGGTTCCCGCCGGTGAGTTTTCCGCCACGGTGTTCGCCGATGCGTCGATATCAAATGCTAAACCGACATCGAATTCATCGATATCCGTCAGAAGGATCGTGAACGTCCCGATGCTGACACTGCCATCGGCCGAGGTCGCACGCAGGGTAATCGCGTGGGTCGTGGCTGCTTCGTAGTTTAGGAGGCTGGTATTCGCAACTCTGACCACGCCGGAGCTAGCGTCGATCGCAAACCGCCCGCCAGCTGTATCGTCCAAGGAGTAGGTGATGGTGTTCGTTGTTGCATC
>JBILVV010000203.1:0-8230 GCA_044370255.1 Pirellula sp. | reverse complement strand
ATGATACTGATCCCTGGGATCGGACGGTGGATCGTAGCGGATGCCAATCCTTGGATGACACATCTCAGAATCGATGGCTGCGCTTACGGTGTCCTGCTCGCGCATGTGTTCTTGAATTATCCGGAAGTATGGAGGCGTCTAGAGCACATCTCCCCGTGGGGAATCCTGACCGGCATCGGTTGGCTCAGCGTCGTGATCGTGAACCGTTACCTTGGAGAAGGTGGAGACCTTCCGCTATTCGTATATGTCCTAGTGAGCGGTTTTCTCGTGGTGCTCTCCCAAACGACGGATTTTTGGAAAGAGCGAGCGACTCACCCGATTCTGCAATACTTCGCGAGTCGTTCCTACTCGCTCTACCTAGTTCATATCGAGGGCCTAGCTATTGCCAGAAGATTTTACGACAGCAGTTTCGTGGTTTTTAGCTTGATCGCGGTTGTCAGCAGTCTGTTGATCGCGGAATTGCTATTCCGAGCAGTCGAGAAGCCGTGGATGCGATTCCGCGATCGAAAGATAGCAGGACGTTCCTCGCAGTTTACAAGCCGCGATGGGCGAACTGAGCACCTCACGTCGTCTATTTCCTAAAGGTTCCTTAGGGCTTCTATGTTTTTCTCCGGTGTTTACATTCTTGCAGAGGATCCGTGGGTTCTCGCGGTGGCCGACAACTCGCTGTCGGCGGCATCGCAACAGGCGCGAGCGATTGGTTGCGAACCTCACTTTCTCGTCTTTCGAACCTGGTATGGAGGTGATCTGCGGGGAGGACTAGCTGCACTGCGAACTCTGGCTCGAGCTCGATTTGCAAGAGTCACGTGGATGTGCAACGCACCTGCGGAAGTAAGAATGCTTCGAGCATTGGGCCAGCAGGCAATCTTCTGCCACCATAATCTTTTTTGTAGCGAGCGAGTCTTTGATATTGCTGTTTGTCCCCACGAGTACGATGCGATCTATATCGCGAGACTGGATCCCTACAAACGAATATGGCTGGCGCGAGACATCGCGAGGCTTCGCATCGTAACAGCCAACCCAAACGATGCGCACCGTCTGCACGATTGGGGATGTAGCCATGCAACCATCAATAAGCAGTTTATGGAATATGATGCAATCGCCAAGGAAATCAGCAAAGCCAAATGCGGGCTTGCACTCTCCCAAAGAGAGGGTGGCATGCTCGCTACCACCGAGTACCTCCTTTGCGGTAAACCGGTCGTGACAACTCCTTCACTTGGAGGTCGCGATTTTTGGTTGGACACTCGAAACTCCATCACGGTTTCGCCCCGAAGTCACGCAGTTGCCGAAGCGATAGCGGGGATCGGCTCATCCAGCTTTGACCCCCATGCAATACGGGCAGAGTCTATAACCCGATTGAAAGGCCAAAGACGCATTCTCTTCGATTATCTGAAGCAGAAAGCAGACAAGACGAAGTTTAACTCGCCTGAAGAAATGAACGCTGACTCGTTGTATCACCAGTTTGTGCTCCAAAAAAATATTAGCCGCGTCCTGGCGGGCCACGAATCTCATGGAGTACCACCAACTCCGGACGCGCACGAACCGATACACATCACGGCTAATACCCGCTGAATCCCATTGCGATTTGAAACATTGACATGTCATACCTGACACAGATTCAAGGTCACACTCTCTGGAGGTCCGGGCTTTATCCTGGCGCGACCGCGATCGATCTGGGAGCGAACCGCGGTGCGTTCTCGAAAGGACTCATCGAGAAATACCGCTGTCGAAGTATCGCCATCGAAGCAAACCCTTCGCTCGCGAAACAGATCGATGGCTCAGCGAACCTGTCCGTGTTCAATTGCGCGGTGGCCGGAACCGAAGGCACTCTTCGTTTCCATATTGCGGAGAATGATGAAGAGTCCTCTCTTTACGGCAAGGAAAACAATGACTCTTCGAACTGCATCGAAGTGGAATCGATCCACTTGGAAAGATTCCTCGCGAGTCGTTCGATCGAAAAGATCGATGTGCTGAAACTCGATATCGAAGGGGCTGAGATCGAGGTACTTGCTAGCTGTTCCGATCGATTCCTAAAAAGTATCGGTCAGATAACCGTCGAATTCCACGATTTTCTCGGGATGACTCGACTAGAAGATATTCATCAAACCGTCCAACGATTGGAGGCCCTCGGCTTTGCGTGTATCAAAATCTGGCAACACGCATGGGGGGATGTTCTGTTCATCAATCGCTATTGGCATAAGTATTCGTTACCGCAAATTCTCTGGTCAAAGTACTGGACCAAAAATTTGTGGGGGGCGCAAAGAGTGTTTGCGAGAAAATTTTTGACTCCGTCCAAATAGCGACAGTGCTTACACGAATGATTGTGAAGTAATGCGACTGAGACCCGAAACAAGGTCTGTGAAATAATGTGTGGTATAGCTGGAGCCGTCTGGACTCATTCCTCACGGAGTCTGTCGCATTCGGAGATCGACCGCATGACAGATTCCTTATCCCATCGCGGCCCGGACGGACGGGGCGTCTATCGGAGGGAATTTCAAAATGGAAGCGGTGTCGCTTTTGGGCATCGACGACTGGCGATCATCGATGTTGCTGGTGGACAGCAACCTATGTCCAATGCAGGTGAAACAATTCATGTAACCTTCAATGGGGAAATCTACAACTACCGCGAATTGCGGCGATCGCTCGAAGGGCTTGGTTATCGATTTCGAACCGACTCCGACACGGAAACCATTATTCATGCTTACGGAGCATTCGGCGAGGATTTCGTCGAGCATTTACGAGGCATGTTCGCGATTGCATTATGGGATGCGCGTTCGCAAAAACTGATTCTGGCAAGAGACCGATTGGGAGAGAAACCACTCGTTTTTTGCAACCAGGGAGAGCGGATACTGTTTGCCAGTGAAATCAAGGCACTGCAACAGATCGAGGGAGTTGGCTCCCGACTCCGCCCGGAAGCAGTAGATCAGTACATACGGTACGGTTACATACCGCACCCTTGGACAGCCTTTGAGGGAATCGAGAAGCTTGCCCCAGGGCATATCGGTGTTTACCAAAATGGTTCATGGCGCATTCGACGCTATTGGGAGCCATGCTTGATCGCCGATGAGTCGATTTCCTTTGACGAGGCAAGCGACCAGTTGCGTTCCGCACTAGATGATTCCATCAAGCTCTGCATGCGAAGCGATGTGCCGCTGGGTGCATTCCTCTCCGGAGGTATGGATTCATCGGTTGTCGCGAGTGTCATGCAGCAACATGCACCCAAGCCGATACAGACGTTCCATCTACGATTCCCAAACGACCAATCTGAGGAAGCGACATACGCTAATCGTCTTGCGCATCAACTAAGAACGGACCACCATCAGTTCACGTTGGAATGCAACCCTTTGGATGTGATGACGCACTTGGTCAAAAACTTCGACGAGCCGTTCGCGGACAGCAGCGCGATTGCGACATACTACTTGTCACAGAGAACTATTTCCAGCGTGCGCGTTGTACTTACCGGCGATGGCGGCGACGAACTGTTCGGTGGATACGAACGCTACCAAACGATCGAACGACTTGGGAAATTCGACCGACTGCCCCGGTTACTCAAGAGGATCATGACGGGCCCTTGGGTGCAATGGATTCCAACAGCCCATCCAGAGGGGGTGGCTGGGAAACTCAAGCATCGGTTGACAATCCTCCGCGAGAATCCGAATGATCGATACGGATATTGGGTAGGTTTATTCTCGCGATATCAGCGGGAATCGCTTTACCATCCGGACTACCTGCGCAGCCATGACTTTGAGGAATGCGATCGGTTCCTCTCCGAGATTATGGATCGACATGTATCGCAGCGGCCAGGAATTCGGGCCATGCGGTCTGACCTGCATTCCTACCTGCCTTGCGACATCTTGGCGAAAGTCGATCTCACCAGCATGGCCCACGGCTTGGAATGCCGAAGTCCCTTTATGGATCACAAGCTGATTGAAACGGTGGGCAAGTTCCCGTATTCCGTCCTGCATCAGCCTGGTTTGGTAAAGCCTTTGCTTGGCAAAACCTATTGCCAATTCCTTCCGCCGGAAGCGATGAAACGCCGCAAGATCGGTTTCAATCTTCCGAATTCCGCATGGCAATATCCGGAGTTCATTTCCATGGCTCAAGACCTACTGCGAAGCCCTCAGGCTTTCTGCCAAGACTATATTCGCTCCGATGTCATGGAACGGATGCTCCGCGAGCACGCTTCGGGGTACATGAATCACGGTGAACGACTTTGGTCTTTGGTCTTTCTGGAGTCTTGGGCTCGTCATCTACCACAAAGAACCGAAAGAAGCGAACTTGATTCGACGCAATCCAATCCTCTCACCGCGTCGACCGTTTCCAGCCATTGAGATCCTAAAACGCGTTTGTGTTTGACGGCTAAATGCTTTCCTCACGCATTTTTTCTCCGCACTCAACGACCGCTCAGGCAGTGTATTCGGCACGATTAACCGTTTCGCACGCTCATCACTATGGTGCGGGTGCGATCATTCCACTGGGGATCAGTGTTCCCTTACCTCAAGGGATCTCCAGGTCCATCGACCAATGGGTGCTGCGCGATATCCATGGCAATGGGACACTCTTTCAGTCGTCGATCCTGCAACGATGGCACGATGGATCTATCCGATGGTGTAGGTTGGAATGGTTACACAAGCCTCTTGCCGGTGTTGTGCACGAGCACCTGACAGTTGAGATTCACCCGCACGTCGATTCGATGCGGAATGCGAATTCCCCGGAGTCGACGTCAACTCATTCGCGTTCGACGAAATCATCGCTTGCCTTTCGCGTGCGATTGGTGGATGAGGATGATTGCGTGTGGATTTCGGAGCCGGCGACATGGAACCTTTTGGACGCGGGACCCGTTTTCCAGAGATTGCATCAAGTGGTACAACTCCGCAGCAATTCCGGCAGAAATTGTCCGATTGAGATTACTTGTTCAAACAAGTTTTATCCCGCTCTCGATTCTGCAGTCTATCGATTGCGAGTGCGGAATCCGCAGTCGGCTGATCATCCTGGAGGGACATGGGACCTCGGGAACGGAGGATCGTTCCTGATCAAAGATTTGTCGATCGAATACTCGGTCCCGCCATCCGGGAAGCCGTCCGAGTCTTGGGTGCAAATCGCTCCGGATCGAGAGATTCAAACCGCGCGCGGTACGATCGAGATCTTCCAGGCATCAAGCGGCGGAGATCATTGGGATTCGCGCAATCATATCGATCGATTCGGAAAAATACCGATGCCTTTTCGAGGTTATGAGTGCCGGATCGATGAAACGCGAGTGCGGGGCGATCGAGCTACACCGCGACTTGGAATAGGAAATCGAGAACATCAAGTCGTGTTTTGCATGCGCGACTATTGGGAGAATTTCCCCAAGTCTGTCACGGCCGCGGATCATCGCCTACACTTAGGAATCTTTCCTGAGCAGAGCGGAACGCTTCACGAGTTGCAGGGTGGCGAACAGAAAACGCATCAATGGGCTGTCAGTTGCGATCCAAGCCAGGGATATGAAACTCTTGCTTGGTATCACACTCCGAGTTTCGTCACCCTGAACCCGGAAACCTATGCAAGAGCCCAAGGAGTCCGTTACTTGACTCCCCGGGCAGAGGACCCTAATCAGGATTACCTCGCATTGGTCGATGGCGCTATCGAAGGCGAGGATACATTCCGGACAAAGAGAGAAACTATTGATGAGTACGGGTGGAGAAACTTCGGTGATCTGTACGGCGATCATGAAGCGGTGTTCGGGGACCCCGGTCGACCCTTGATCTCGCATTACAACAATCAATACGATTGCGTCGGTGGTTTCGCGATCCAATTCCTTCGCAGTGGACGGAAGGAATGGTGGGATCAGATGATAGCGATGGCAGATCATGCCTGGGATATTGACACATACCATACCGAGCGAGACAAGAATCTCTACAACGGAGGACTGTTTTGGCATACGTACCATTATGCGGATGCGGATAGCGCAACACACCGAAGTTACCCATCTAGTCTGTCCAGCGCGGGAAAGATGCCGGGTGGCAAGGACCTTGCGGAACTTGGGCGTACGGGCAAACGTTTGGCTAAGGTCTATGCCATCGGAGGCGGACCCTCCGCTTCGAATAACTACCCTACGGGTTGGATGTATACCTATTGGCTTAGTGGTGAAACCGATTACCGCGAAGCAGCGATTCTCGCGGCTGATTATGTTCAACGGATCGAAGATGGAACGAAAACCGTTTTCCGCTGGTTATCGGCGTCCGATACCGGTTTATCGATCGAAAGTGGGCCGGGCTACCATGGTCCGGGACGCGCGTCGGGAAACTCTTTGCATGCCCTGCTCACCGGTTACGAGTTAACCGATGATGCGAGCTACCTCGACTCGGCTGAACAATTGATCCAGCGCGTCGTTCATCCCGACGAGAACATCCAGAGATTGGATTTGACCAATGCCGAACTTCGATGGTTCTACACGATGTTCCTGCAAGCCTTGATGCGATACATCGACATCAAGGCGGAGCGAGGAATGAACGATTATGGCTATGCATACGCATGGGCGAGTTTGGTTCATTACGCCCATTGGATGCTCGCGCACGAAGCGCCGACTTTGGACCATCCTGAACGACTGCAGTACCCGACGGAGACCTGGGCGGCGCAGGACATGCGAAAGTGGCACATCCTGCAATATGCTGCTTGGCTAGATCCAGGAACTGCCGAATTGAAAACTCGCTTCCAGACAAAGGCTGATTTTTTTTTCGATTACGTTTGCCGAACACTGTCATCGATGCCTTCCCATCGATTATGCCGGCCTACGGTCTTAATGATGCAATTCGGCTGGCAACGCGCTTGGTTTCAATCATCTCGCGATCGAGCGAAACATCCCCGGCCGGTGTGGGATCAAGGATTCCCTGATCGCAAGCGTTTCGTTCCTCAACGAACACTCGCTATTCAACGAGCAAAGATGCTAGCAGTCGCATCCGCAGTGGTTGCTATCGGATTACTCGTTATCGTGGCGACGGCGTTCCTTCGGTAAATGGACTCCCTGACCAAAAGCCAAGAACATTCCTTGGCATCACCAAAGACCAACAGGGATCAGTGGCTGGTCTTCTCAGATGATTGGGGGAGGCATCCGTCGAGTTGCCAGCATCTGATCATGCACCTGCTCGATCGGATCGACGTTACGTGGGTCAATACGATCGGGATGCGTCCTCCCCGATTGGACCGCGTGACCTTCGACCGCGTCATGGGAAAACTTCGTGGAGCAATCGCTTCGGATTCGAAACCGTCGAGCAAAGATGAGATTCGCATTCGACCCCGCGTTCTATCCCCTTGGATGTGGCCGTGGTTTAAACGCGGCTGGGATCGAGCATGCAACCGCTGGTTGTTGAAAAGACAGCTGATGGATCCATTGCAGGGAGACATGCAACCCAAGGTCGCTGTGACAACGATTCCGATCGTGGCTGACCTGATGGACGAGTTGCCAGTCGATCGATGGGTTTATTATTGCGTTGACGATTTCTCCCATTGGCCGGGATTGGATCAACGAACGATGGCAAACATGGAGAAGCGCGTGGTAGAGCGCGCGGATTTCTTAGTCGCCGCGAGTACTTCCCTTCAGGATCGGCTATCCGCGATGGGGCGAAAATCTGCTTTATGCACACATGGCGTGGATATCGCCGCTTGGCAAGCTGTGCCGACGAATCGTCATGCATGGCCCGCTTCGATCCGAGGACCGATTGCCCTTTTCTGGGGCGTGATCGATCGGAGATTGGATACCGTCTTCTTGACCCACTTATCGCAAAGCGTACCGCAGTTGAGCATCGTCTTAGTCGGACCGATACAGAATCCGGATCCCGCGATTCGAAGATTGCCCAACGTACACATCTTGCCACCGGTTGCCACCCGAGATTTGCCTGCGATGGCGCAAGCGGCGGACTGTCTGATCATGCCTTATGTGCGAACCCCTCTCACACAGGCGATGCAGCCATTGAAACTCAAAGAGTATCTTGCCAGCGGACGACCCGCCGTGGTACGGCGTCTTCCATCGACCGAGCCGTGGTCGGAAGCTTGCGATGCAGTCGATACCGCGGAGGGATTTGTCCGCGCGGTGAGACGACGAATCGAGGGTGGACTAACCATGGAACAACGGACCGCGCGGCGATCGATCGAATCAGAGAGTTGGAGTCGCAAGGCGAATAGATTCTTTCGACTGGTGTCCTATGGGGAATAAGTCCAGGCCGTGTGTTCTGCACTTGAGGGTTGTGGCTGG
>JBILVV010000202.1:0-8234 GCA_044370255.1 Pirellula sp. | reverse complement strand
CGCTTCCTTGGTAGTACTTCTTGAATCTCCACACCAAGTCCAACCACAACGAGCCATCGATCCCCAAACGCTTCAAGATCGATGCTACTTCAGGTGTCGCAGTCGGCTTCGCAACGCTCGGCCGATTACTCCCAGTCCACACCAGCAGAGCCAAGTAATCCTTGAGCGACATCGACAAAAACCCCTTGTCGCTGGCTCGCACCGGAGTCGAACTGACCTGCGGGCCTGGTTTGCCTTGCTCGTCGAGCGTCAACGGAGACAGCCACGCATCGCGCAAGATCGCTTTCCCACGACGCATCCGACGCGATTCCGACCGACGCTTACGCAACTGGTCCGGGGTCGAAGTGCGACGGATCCGGCCCGCTTCCTCGGTCTCAATCACCACCGTATCGGAAGCCGCTGAAGGGAGTTTCTCTCCCCCCAAGCCCGCGATCCGGTCATAAGCCGACGTGTGGAGCGATTCCTTGAGCGTCGTCGCCATGGCGGCACGAATCGGATTCAAATCGACATACATACTGCAAGCCAACAAGCCTGCTTCGTCTTTGATCGCCTGGGCCTTGAACCTCCCTTCCCAGAACCGGCCGGTACATTCATCTTCTTGGTTGGCCAATCGAGCAATCGGTTCTGCTAGCGCACGCATGAACCACGAAGGATTACTCAATCGCTCCCGAACCTCGGTCATCCGGGCTTGATCGCGGATGAGGGCATCGATGCTGCTCCGGGTGGGTTGGCCCAGGAATTCGTCGAGCCGCTGGCCTGGGAACAGGCTCAGCCAACGCCGGGCGACCTCGTCGTCGGACCACTGGGCCACGACATCAGGACGGGTCCGCAAGATCACATGCATGTGATTGGATAGGATCGCATAGGTCAATACATCGATCCCGAAGACCGAGGCCAGGCATTCCATGCGGGCCCGGATCCATTCGCGGCGGGATTCGTAATTCTTTCCCGAGACAGGATCCTGGCCTGCCAAGAACGCGCGTCGGACACAGCGTTGGATGCAGTGGACGATACACACTTCGTTGGGATCGAACAGTTCGGAACGCAAGGGTCTAGGCATAACGGGTTCTCCTCGGCCGACCAAGATAACAAAAAGGGAAGGGCATGTCAAATAGGTGGGTGGCACGTACAAGAATATTTGGAATCGATTGGTAGATTTTTTGTATCATCTGATTCTATGCCGAAACGAAAAGCCCCCTCGAAACCTGTCAAACTCCTAACCGGCGGCAACCCGCAAATTGCAAAGGCCGATGGCGATGCTCCCGTGCGGGCCTACATTGCCGCCATGCCGGACTGGAAACGTGCAGTCGGTGAGCGACTCGACAAACTCATCGTCGAAGCGGTTCCCAAAGTACAAAAAGCAGTGAGGTGGAATTCCCCTTTCTACGGAGTTGAAGGCCAAGGGTGGTTTGTGACGTTCCATGTCTTCACCCGCTATGTGAAGGTTTCGTTTTTCAAAGGAACATCGCTCGACCCGAGTCCTCCCGGTGGAACTCCCAAAAGCGGTGAATGCCGCTGGCTCGATATCTATGAAAACGATGAGTTTGATGAATCGCAGTTCCTCTCATGGATCAAGCAAGCCGCTGACATCCCTGGCTGGATACCGTGAGATTACTAGTACTGTTTTGCTCAGTACGTTTTGAGGCTTTGGGCGAATCCTAGTCGAAACACAGTCAAGAATCGCATAAACTCGAAGGTTTGCGATCGCAAGCTACCACGTATGAGACCACCTGCATGATACTGCTCCTTCGTTCTCGTTGGACTAAATCCACCATCATCGCGATGGTGACTGCCATCACCGCGACGTTTAGCGATGCCGATCCGGTAATCGCCGCCGAGCCGATTCGCGTGATGTCCTTCAACATCCGATACGGCACCGCGAACGATGGAGTCAATCGCTGGGAAAATCGCCGTACGGCTTTGATCGAGACCGTCAAGCGATTTCATCCCGATTTGCTCGGCACGCAGGAAACTCTCGCCTTCCAGCGCGATTACTTGTTGGAACAACTATCTGGTTTCCAGACCGTAGCTGCCGGGCGGGATGACGGCAAGGAAGCTGGCGAAATGGCGGCTTTATACTATCGAAAGGATCGCTTTGAATTGCTCGACTCCGGACACTTCTGGTTGAGCGAGACTCCGGATCAAGTTGGCAGCAAGGGTTGGGACGCAGCCCTGCCACGTATCGCGACTTGGGTAAAGTTACAGGATCGAAAAACCCCAGACGCGAGACCAATTCTGTTCCTCAACACCCACTTCGATCACAAAGGACGAAAGGCACGCGCGGAGAGTGCGTCGCTGATCCGAGCCAAACTTCAAGAGATTGGTGCGGAGTGTCGCTGGATCGTGACAGGGGATTTTAATGCAGATCCTAAGGATGTGACTTACGCGAATCTTTTTGCACAGAGTGATGCATCAAACCGACTGCTGACCGATACCCTACGAGTCGTACAGCCAACGCCGCAATCCAACGAAGGTACCTTTTCCGGTTTCGATGCCAAGCAAACCGGCGGTTCACGCATCGACTGGATCGGATGCTCCGATCACTTCATCGTCCAAGCCGCCGAGATCGTTCGCGATGCCATGGACGGTCGGACCCCATCGGATCATTTTCCTGTGACTTCGGTTATACTCCCGAAGTAAACTCGTCCGAGTCGGTGCTGAACATTTCGCCAGTCTCTTCAAATGATTTTCTTCATGAGAACCATCATCGCATTCGCTTTTATTCTTCTATTTGCTTGCAACAGCGATGCTGCTCCACAAGACGATGGCTCGGTCCTCCCCTTTCCCCAACCAGCGATGGAGAGCGTTGCCAAACCTCGATTGCAGGATTCCACGATGAAGTGGCCAGCGCCCAAGCGACGCATTTCCGATGACGCTCCCAACATCTTGATCGTGTTGCTCGATGATATTGGTTTCGGTGTTGCAGATACGTTCGGCGGTGAAGTTCACACGCCTACCTTGACCAAACTCGCCAATCAAGGCTTGCGATACAATCGCTTCCACACCACGTCGATCTGTTCCCCGACGCGAGCTGCGCTGCTCACTGGCAGGAATCACACTCGCGTCGGTTCAGGTACTATCGCCGAACGAGCGGTTGCGTTCGACGGATTTACCGGGGTAATTCCCAAGGAAGGAGCGACCGTTGCCGAGGTGCTTCGTCATTATGGCTATGCAACATCGGCATTCGGTAAATGGCACAACACACCCGCGAACGAAACCACCTCCATAGGCCCGAAAGATCGATGGCCGAACGGTTATGGCTTTGATTACTTCTATGGTTTCCTCGCCGGAGAAACCTCGCAGTGGGAGCCGCGGTTGGTTGAGAACTATCAAACGATCGAGCCACAACACGACGAAAAATACCATCTCACCGAGGACATGGTCGCAAAGGCTCTCGCATGGCTTGACGACAAACAAGCGTTCGCGCCTGACCGTCCGTTCTTTATGTACTGGGCTCCCGGTGCAGTCCACGGACCGCATCACATCTTCCCCGAGTGGGCCGACAAATACCAAGGCAAGTTCGATGATGGATGGGATGCATACCGCGAACGCGTCTACCAACGGCAAATGGACTTGGGAATCATTCCTCCGGGAACCAAGTTGACGCCCCGCGATGCAACCATGCAGGCGTGGAGCGATGTCCCCGAAAATCAGAAAGCGTTTCAAGCTCGCGGCATGGAATTGTTCGCAGGCTTTGTTGAACACACCGACGCGCAAATAGGAAAATTAGTCGATGGCATCGAGTCACGAGGCTTACGAGACAATACCCTCATCTTCTACATCGTAGGAGACAATGGCTCGAGCGCCGAAGGCCAGCAGGGGTCCATCAGCGAGTTGCTTGCTCAGAACAACATCCCCAATACCATCGACCAGCAATTGTCCGCGCTCCAAAGGCTTGGAGGCATCCATGCGCTCGGAGGTCCTGCTACGGACAACATGTACCATGCCGGTTGGGCGTGGGCCGGGAGTACGCCGTTCCGTAGTACTAAACTGGTTGCGGCTCATTTCGGTGGTACCCGTAATCCCTTGGTGATCTCCTGGCCGAAAAAAATCCAACCCGACAATCAACTCCGCTCCCAGTTCTTGCACTGTGTCGATGTAGTCCCCACCATCTACGACCTACTCGGTATCAAGCCCCCCAAAGTAGTCAACGGATTCAACCAGATGATCTTCGATGGCCACAGTTTTGCAGCGACCTTTGGGCGAGCCGATGCGCCGGAGACAAATCGAGTCCAGTTCTTTGACAACAACGGCAGCCGCGCTATCTACAAAGATGGCTGGATGGCATCGGCCTTCGGATCCTTTTACCCTTGGAACACTCCGATGTCTCTGCCATTGATTAGCAAGTGGGATTCCGCGACTGATCCATGGGAACTCTATCACGTGGCCGAAGATTTCAGCCAAGCTGATAATGTCGCTGCAAAGTATCCGGAAAAGCTTGAGGCATTGAAGAAAGAGTTTCTCGCCTTAGCAGAAGACAACAAGGATCTTCCGATCGGAGCTGGAAACTGGTTGCGTATGCGCCCTCAAGACCGAATCGCCCCCCCTTACCAATCATGGACATTCACCTCACGCACAAAACGCATGCCCGAGTTTACGGCTCCTGGATTGGGACGTCAAAATAATATTGTGACCATCAATATGCAGTGCGATGAAAAAGCGAACGGTGTTCTGTACGCGCTCGGTGGCTCAGGGGGCGGCCTAGTCGTTTACATGGACCAAGGCCATCTCGTTTATCTCTACAACATGATGATTATCGAACAGTATGAGTATCGCAGCGCAAGCCCTTTGGCTGCTGGTGCACATTCGATCGTTATCGATACTGCGATCGCGAAACCTGGGGCTCCTGGCGAAGTGATCATCACAGTCGACGGAAAGGAATCGGGCCATGTCGCTCTGACACGAACGGTTCCGGCAGCGTTTACAGCCAGTGAATCCTTGGATATTGGATGCGATCTAGGTTCAACGGTCTCGACCGGTTACTTTTCTCGTCGGCCTTTTGTATTTGAAGGCAAAATCGATACCGTCAAGGTTCAGTTAAAATGAATCGGCAACTGTGACAATCCGGCACTTGTAGCGGAAAGCTCTGCTGCGAGTTAAACTTGAAGCAATAAGTTTGACATGTCGATGAGTAACTTGGGAGTCTCGCCCCAGGCAGTCCCCTTTCTCGTTGAATCACATGAACTCGGTTTGATTGAACAATGAGCCCAATACGAGGACAGAAAAAAGCGATCT
Organism: Pirellula sp.; assembly: GCA_044370255.1. Taxonomy (GTDB): domain Bacteria; phylum Planctomycetota; class Planctomycetia; order Pirellulales; family Pirellulaceae; genus JBKCUI01. The sequence continues at coordinate 2,999 of JBILVV010000202.1, read as the reverse complement.
CATTTTTGGGATGCCTCCTCGTACTCGCTTCGCTTGTCGCTCCTCGTTTGGTCGTGCATCGTCACTCGGACTTCGAGACCGCGGGGATTGCTGAACACGCACTAGCCCACACGGCATTAGCTGCACATGTGGAACGGTTTCATGGTTCGGCAGAGACCTGCGTTGCACCCACGGAAACGCATATCCATTGGGCGTTTTCCTTCCCCCCCGGTGAACTACCAGAGGATTCCGCAACGGACCGCGGTTTGATGATCGCGGATTCACCATGCGATGCTGCGGCATCTATCAACGCCTCCGCCTGCCTGGTGGATGATCTGGGCTTCGTCGATGCATTGGCAAATGCTCGATGGTATGCGGATCGAGTGGTTGGTTCCCAATGGGTTGAGCCGAGTAGCAGACGCGTCTTGTTCTGCGTTTGGAATATCTGATCCGCGAGAGTCGCTCACTCTCCCCGCATCGCTTGTTCTTTGTCGCGTGATATAGCCATCAAGGAGGCTTAACATGACTTTCGTTACAAGAATCCTATCCCGTATGGTCGCAGTGTTCGCAGTTGCGATTTTCGCTATCCAGACAGTCGTTTCATTAGTCGCCCAGGATCCATTGCCCGCTTCAGTGACGTTGACGGAATCTCAGCGTGCGGCTTCCGGTATCAAGACCTCCAACCCATTGCTAAAGCCGTTCTCTAGGTCGATCAGCTTGACAGGCAAGGTCGCACTCAATGAAGAGCGACTGGCCCACATTTTTCCGATCGTGAGTGGACAGGTGGATTCCGTCCATGTATCGCTCGGCGACGTGGTGCGAGAAGGGGATCTGCTAGTCGTTGTCTACAGTCGCGAGATCGGGACCGGGAAACTCGACCTCTTTCAAGCAAAGAACCAACTCGAACTGGCCAAACTCAAGCTGACGCTGCAGAATCAACTCGCGAGCAATACGCAGGAACTGGTCCAAGCTCTTCGCAAGCGAGAGGAGATTTCATCTCTGCAGGAACGCTTCACAGGCCGTTCGATGGGAGATTTCCGTGAACGGTTGTTGCAGTCTTATGCAGCACTGGTGAAATCGGAAGCCGATGTCGAGCGACTGACCGGGGTTGCGAATTCCGGCGCGATCTCTTCCAAACAAATCCTCGCCGCAAAAACCACTCGCAATGCGGATGCAGCGACATTCTTTGCCCGCATCGAGCAAATCGAGTACGAACTGCAAACGTCGCAACTGCAAGCAAGTCAATTGGTTAAGGAAGCGGAAAACCGGGTCGCGATCGCAACGACCAATCTTCAGATACTCGGTTGCGACCTGAAAGATCTTGAGGATATCGACCCGATCAAACAAGGGGCGGCGGTCTCCAAGTACTCCATTCGTGCTCCCTTGGCGGGAACGGTGATATCGAAAGACGTTGTCTTGCGAGAACAGGTGCGTCCTGAATCGCAGATCATGTCGATCGCCGACACATCCACTGTTTGGATCGAAGCCAACGTCTACGAAAAAGACGCACCCCTTTTGGAGTCCTTGAAAGACCGACCGGTGCGAGTCCGCAACGCGGCGTGGCCCGATCGCGAGTTCGTTGCGAAGATCTTCTTCACCGGAGAAATCATGGACGAGAAAACTCGCACCATCTCGATGCGAGCTATTGCGGATAATTCCAATCATCTCCTGAAGCCAGGTATGTTTGTGAATATCGATTTTATGTCCCAGGAAGACAACAGCCCCGTCTTGCAAATCCCCTCCGGCGCGATCATGGAACATGCCGGAACTCCTTTCGTCTTCCTTCAAAAAGAACCGCTCGTGTTTGAACGTTGCGTAGTGGAACTCGGCGACAGCAACGGATCGATGACGGTGGTCAAAAAAGGGATCGCCAAAACCGATCCCGTCGTTACCTCGGGGGGATTTATTCTCAAATCCAAGTTGCTCGAAGGTCTGATGGGGGAGGAGTAGCTCATGGTAAACCACATCATCGAGTGGTCGCTCAACAACCGCTTTATCGTCATGCTTTTGGCGGTCATCTCCCTGGGCCTGGGTGGATTCGCCGCAACCACAATCCCGCTCGACGCGGTCCCCGACTTGACCAATGTTCAGGTTCAGATCCTTACCAACTCACCCGCCTTGGGGCCCGTCGAGGTCGAGCAATTCATTACCTTTCCGGTCGAGAACGCCATGAGTGGCATCCCGAAGGTGGACGAGATCCGCTCCATCAGCCGATTCGGATTGAGTGCGGTCACGGTGACGTTCGAGGATGACACCGATATCTACTGGGCACGGAATCTCGTAGGACAACGATTGCTCAGGGCCAAGGAAGAGATACCGCCAGGCATGGGGACTCCGGAATTGGGGCCGATCGCCACCGGCATGAGCGAGATCTTTCAGTTCGAGGTGCGGGCGGAGGAAGGGAGCGAGTACTCGCTCAAGGATCTGCGCACGATTCTCGATTGGCAAATCGCCTATCAACTGCGGAGCGTCCCGGGGGTAATCGAAGTCAATACCTTCGGTGGTGAACTAAAAACGTACGAGGTGCAGATCGACCCATCCAAGCTACAGAACTACAACATCTCGCTCCAGGATGTGTTCAATGCCTTGCAGGAGAACAATGGCAACGCCGGCGGAGGATACATCGTGCACGGTGCCGAGCAGCGATTGATCCGAGGCGAAGGGTTGGTAGCGAATCTCGCAGATATCGGATCGATTGTCCTTTCAAGCGTGAATGGCGTCCCTGTCCTGATCAACGATATTGCCGAGGTCCAATACGCACCGATGCTACGACAAGGCGCGGTGACTCGCGATGGCAACCGGGAAGCGGTCGTCGGGATGGTCATGATGATCATGGGGGGGAATTCCCGTCAGGTCGTGGCCGATGTCAAAGAAAAGATTCAAGAGATCGAGAAGACGCTTCCTCATGGAGTCGTCATCGATACGTTTTATGACCGAACCGAGTTGGTTGAAAAAACAATCCATACCGTCGCTGAGAATATTGGTCTCGGCGTAGTGCTGGTGATCGTCATGCTGTTTCT
>JBILVV010000201.1:0-8237 GCA_044370255.1 Pirellula sp. | reverse complement strand
CACTTGGATTAAAGTCGGGAGATGATCTACTCGAAGCTCGCGATCGCAAGAGTATCGCAGTCATCGGGGACGGCGCATTCCCGTCGGGCATCGTCTTTGAAGCGATGAACAACGCAGGCGAACTCAATAAGGATCTCATCGTCATTCTCAATGACAATAAGATGTCGATCTGTCCTCGTGTGGGCGCAGTGGCCAGCTACCTCGATAAACTCCGCACCAACCCGTTTTATACCGGTCTCAAGAGCGAAGTGGTCAAGGTTCTGAACCGATTGCCCGTCTTCGGTGATCCGGCCGAGAGACTCTTAGCTCAGATTAAAGAGGGAGTCAAAGCCGGCATGGTCGGGGGCATGCTCTTTGAAGAGTTCGGCTTCCGTTACATCGGCCCCATCGATGGTCATGACATCCGCTTGCTTCGTAAATATCTCGAGATGGTCCGCGACCAAAAAGGTCCGACTCTTTTGCATGTGGTCACCGAAAAAGGCCGTGGCTACAAACCGGCCGAACAAGATCCAGTCTATTTTCACACTCCACCCGCCTTCGAAGATGAAGATGGCAGTCCGCGCGTTCTGACTCTCGGCGAGAAACCAGCTTTCACCAACTACGCTCGCGATGCCATCGCTAGCCAAATGCGACGCGACTCGCGTGTTACCGTCATGACCGCTGCGATGTGCCAAGGAAACAAACTCGAACCGGTTCGCGATGAATTCCCGAACCGATTCTTCGATGTTGGAATCTGCGAATCGCACGCAGTCGCATTCGCAGCCGGACAAGCCAAGACCGGATTGCGACCTATCGTTGCGATCTACAGCACCTTCCTGCAGCGATCGTATGACCAGATCTTCCAGGAAGTGGCCCTGCAAAACTTGCCCGTTACCATGATGCTCGATCGAGCGGGGTTGACCGGACCCGATGGTCCGACACACCACGGCGTATTCGATATCGGATACATGCGTGTCTTCCCAAATATCGTGATGATGGCACCCGGGGATGCAACCGAAGTGGAACCGATGCTCGAGTTCGCACTGAAGCACAACGGGCCTTGCTCGATTCGTTACCCGAAGACGAGTGCTCTGACCTTCGATCGTCCCCAACAACCCATCGAACTGGGCAAGTCCGAAATACTGCGCCGCGGCAATGACGGCGCAATCGTCGCCATCGGCGCCATGCTACAGCAAGCCCTCTCAGCCGCAGACCTACTCCAACGCGAGGGAATCCAAGTCTCCGTGGTCAACGGGCGATTCATCAAGCCACTCGATATCGATCTACTCGGCAGATTGTTCGATGAGTCCCGATTCATCGTCACGGTCGAAGAAGGCGCACTAGCAGGAGGGTTCGGTTCGGCAGTACTCGAAGCCGCATGCCAACACGGTTGGGATACCCGCATCCTGCGAACACTGGGCCTGCCTGACCGTTTCATCGAACATGGCGACCGCAATGAACTGCTACAGGAACTCGGCTTGGATCCCTCGGGAATCGCCCGAACTTGCCGACAACTCTCGGAAAACCTCACCCACGTACAGGCGACGGGAATCTGATCGTGACAGTCGCCCCTCCGCGATGGATCGCCGAAGGAAGATCGCGACCGCGAGTGGTGGTTCTGGCCGCACCGAATCGTCCGCGCGTTGCGTCCGAACTCGCAGGCATCGTGAGGCTACTGGAAACCAACGCGGAAGTCGTCGAGGTCGACACCCAATTCGCGTATGAGTTCAGCGAATGCGACTCCGATTTGGTGGTGGTGCTCGGGGGTGATGGTTCAATCTTACAGTCTGCTCGCCAAATGGGACGCAATCAGCGACCTGTTCTCGGCATCAACCTGGGTCGACTTGGGTTTCTCGCAGCAATTCCTCCAGAACAATTGCAACAGGTTTGGGCCAATGTTTGCGATGGATCGTATGCCATCACCAACCATCTCATGCTTCAATGCTCGGTCTTGAGAGATGGAGAGTTGCTCCATTCGATCATGGGACTCAATGAAGCGGCGGTACTGGGTGGCCCTCCCTATTCAATGATGTACATCGACCTGTATATCGACTCGCACTTGGCGACCACCTATGCGTGCGATGGATTGATCATCAGCACGCCGATCGGATCGACTGCCCATAACCTCTCCGCAGGTGGTCCGATCCTCCGCAGAAATCTTCAAGCATTCGTTATCGTTCCGATCAGCCCGCATACACTGACCATGCGCCCAGTCGTCGATACTTCCGAACGCGTATTCGAATTGCGTATGCAGTCTGAGCATCCGACCGCAAGCGTTGTGGTAGACGGCCGCGTCGTTTGTCAGTTCAATCAAGAGATCACGGTCCGCATCACCAAATCGGAACATCAATTTCAACTGATCAGCGTCCCGGGGCACGACGATTACGAAGCGCTTCGATCCAAACTCGGATGGAGCGGGAAACCCCGGCCTGGTGAGTAGCTCCGCTCTAGATTCTTGGAAATAGGACGACCATGGAACATGGTTTTATCGCATGGGCCAAAGCACGTGCTGCTCGATTGCCCCAGATTCGACTCGGTATCGGTGATGACTGTGCACTCATCGCACCCTCAGCAACCGACCTTGTAGTGACCACCGATTCGCTGTGCGATGGAACGCACTTCATTCTCTCTGAGTGCGGTCCTCGCGCAGTAGGGCGAAAACTCGTCGCGGTCAACCTGAGCGACTTGGCCAGCATGGCGGCCGATCCGATCGCCGTCTTTCTGTCGTTATGCTTGCCTCGGCAATCTTCTGGTGAAATTGCTTCCGAGATCTTCGAAGGGGTCTGCGACTCATGCGAAAGATACTCGGTTGCCATCGGGGGTGGCGACACAAATGTTTGGGATGGTCCACTCGTGGTCCATATGACTGCGATCGGGGCTGCACCCGTCGGTGGAGCATGGCTGCGCCAAGGGGCCCAGCCCGGAGATGCGATCTTTGTCACCGGCTCGCTCGGCGGAAGCATTCTCGGCAAGCATCTCGACTTTGAACCTCGACTATCGATTGCGAAAGCCTTGCATCCACTGGGTATCGTGCGGGCTGCGACTGATATCAGCGATGGTCTCGGGATCGATCTCTTGAACGTGACCGTGGCTAGCCGTTGCGGTGCCGAAATCGAACTGGACCGCGTACCTATAAGTCAAGCAGCTCACGAACGATCGACACAAACGGGACGCCCCTCGATCGAGCACGCGATTGGCGACGGCGAAGATTTCGAATTGTTGTTGGCTGTTGCCTCCGATGCAGTGGATAGAATGCCATCACAGATCGACGGCGTTCCGCTCGCACGAATCGGCACATTCGTTTCCCGTACTGGCTTGTGGTCGAAGACCAAACGCGGCGTAGAGCAATTGCCCCCTCGCGGCTATGTGCATGGTTGAACCGCTCCTAACTCGGGTGGCACGTCCCTGAGTCCTCGAAGGGCGTGCTGAGTGGGCCGTGACCAAATAGCCCACGTCTCGTTGTGCAACTATGTTTCTTCGCTGAAGTGCCATTCATCAAGCTTGGTCAACGTGGAAGTCATTGAGACGTCTCTAAGGTAGTTGAGGCGTTAGGAGCTTCCCACGCCCATCGCAAAGCCTCCGGGCGTGCCACCCGTCCTAGGACCTACCGCTTCCATTACCTTTCCGCGATTTCTTTCTCGGCTAGCAACGTTCCCTCGTGATCCGGTTCACCCATCGCGAAACCGAGCGCTGTGAGAATACCTCGCATGCGAGGTTCATCGACGCGAGTCTCTGCCACGACTCGCCCAACTCCCCAATCTTTTGCCACTTTCATGCAATGCGTTGCGATTTCCATTCCTAATCCGCGACCTTGCCAAGCGTCTTCAACCAGAATCGCAAACTCCGCCACATGACGATCCGCATCGGTGACCAGCCTCCCTACTCCGTGGATCGGTGCATCCACATCAGGCAGCTTGCCGACCTGCGTTTCTTGGGCTACGAACGCCAACTCTCGGTCGTAATCGAGAAAACAAAATCGGGTCGCCATTTCGTGGGTCGCTTCCTTGAACACCATGCGAAAACGGGCCTGCAGCGATTCCGGAGAGCAGCGCTGCAGCAGGGCACGCCATGATGTCTCGTCTTCGGGACGAATCGGACGCAAATAGATCTCGGTACTATCTTCAAGCCGAAACCGCGTTTCAAATTCACTTGGATATGGACGGATCGCGAGATGCGAATAGGGACGAGCAGCCGTATTGGTTGGCGGTGCAATTACGAACCTCGCGTCCAAGGCCAGCAACTGATTCTCCGAGATCAGAAGAGGATTGATGTCTGCTTCGAGGATCCGAGGCTGCTCGGTGATCATCGTCGAGAATCGCAGCATGATCTCGATGATCTGATCGATGTTGGCTTTGGGCCGCCCTCGGTAACCATTCAGCAAAGGCCATGACCTTAGTGACTCGAGCATACGAAGGGCAAGTCGATGTTGGATCGGCGGCAGTTCCAACGCGCGATCCTGAAACAACTCGGCCGTGATGCCTCCCAATCCGACCATCAATACCGAACCGAAGATCGGATCCTGTTTCGAACCCAAGATCAATTCAGCACCATGCACAGCCGTGATCATCGGCTGGACCGTTGCACCCAACAGTACGGCGTCAGGCCGCTCACGAGCCGCCCGCGCCATCATCTGTTCGAACGCAGTCCGCACTTGGCTGTCCGACTGAAGATTGAGCACCACGCCACCGACATCGGTCTTGTGTGTGATCTGCGGCGAGTAGATCTTCAGTACAACTGGATACCCCATGCGCGATGCGATCTCGACAGCGGCTTCCGCAGTCGGTGCAACTTCGATGGATGTGGTCGGAATACCGTACAGTGCCAGCAGACGTTTGGAGTCGACCTCGGTGAGGATCGCGCTGGAGTTGCCATGATCCGAAATGTAATCAAGCGATAAACCAATCAAGAAAGACTGACGCTCGTTGGTTGAGGCAGCAAAATCGGGCACGATGGTCTTGGGGGTTTCATAAAGAACTTCCCGCGTGCGTGAGTAGGCCGCCAACTGCATCATCCCATGGATCGCTTGCTCGGGTGTCGTGAAGGTCGCGATCCCTGCGTTTTGCAGAATCTCGCTTCCTTCCGCCATGAGTGCGCCTCCCATCCAAGCCGCCATCAATGCCTTGCCAGTCGGGATGGTGAGTTGCGATACGCGACGAGCCGTATCACTGGGATGGGTCATCGCTTGTGGACTGAGGATCGCCAGGACCGTATCGACATTGGGATCTTGCAGCGTCACGTCGACCGCTTTGGAAAAGCGTTCGGCATCGGCATCTCCGATCACATCGATCGGGTTGCCGCGCGACCAGTTAGGGGGCAGGAAGGCGTTCAATCTCTCCATTGTCTCGAACGCGAGTTTGGCCAGTTTGCCACGTTGCTCGAGCAGTGCATCGGTCGCCATCACTCCGGGACCACCTGCGTTGGTAACAATTGCCAATCGCGAACCGATCGGCTGGGGATGCTGAGTGAGCAACTCCGCGCATTGAAACAGAGACTGCATCTCGAACAGTCGTACGATCCCCGCTCGCTCAAGAGCCGCTTGATACACCGCATCGACACCCGCCATCGCTCCGGTGTGAGAAGCGGCAGCTTGTGCCGACTCGGCAAATCGTCCTGCTTTATATGCGACCAACGGCTTGCGGCGCGAAAACGCGCGGGCCGCCGACATGAAGTAACGCGCATCCGCGATCGATTCGATATAAAGAATTGCGGATGCTGTGTTCGGATCCTCGGCAAGGTAATCGAGAAGGTCGCCGAACCCAACATCGAGTTGATTACCGAGCGATAGGAAGTGCGAGAATCCGATCCCTTGCGATAGGGACCAATCGAGCACCGAGGTACACAGTGCACCCGATTGCGACAAGAACGCGACGTGGCCTGCCCGAGGCATCCCAACCGCGAAGCTCGCGCTCAGTTGGATCCCCGGATTGATCAATCCCACACAGTTAGGACCGAGAATGCGAAGGCCCGGGTACCGACGCTGTTCCTCCTTGACTTGATACTCGAGCTGCTTTCCCTCTTCACCCAATTCGCGAAAGCCGGCGGTCAATACTGCCAAAGCTCCTACACCCCGCTCACCGCATTCGCGAACGATCGATGGAACCGTATGTGATGGAGTACACACGACCGCCAAATCGATCACTTGATCGATCGCGCTGACGTTGGGGAATGCCCGCTGACCTTGAACGGTATCAGATCGACTATTGACCGGGTATACCGCTCCGGTATAGCCGTTCGTGATGATGTTCTTGAGGGCGGCATGGCCAACTTTACCGGGTGTGTCACTGGCGCCGACAACGGCCACCGAGCGAGGGGCGAGCATACGATCGATATTGCGAATGGACATGGTAGGACTCAAAGAATTTGGGTAGCGACTTGGACCCAAGCTGGGTCGCCGAGCAGTTCTGGAAAGTGTTTCCGGCCTTCGGTGATGTGCGACGATTGACCATGCTTCTCGAGTGCTTCGCGGCTGGCCCACTCCTCAATGAACGTGAATCGGCCAGGATGATCGAGGTCGAGAAACAGATCGTATCGGATGCATCCCTCCTCTTGCCTTGTCGGGGCAACGAAGCCTTCGAGGACCTGGCGCAACTCAGCTTCCTTTCCAGGCTTGGCGTGCAAGTGAGCGACAACATCAACTTTCATGACAGATACTTTCTATCGCGAGGCGAAATGGAGTAGGTAGATGCGAGACCAGAATGCATTGTCTAGCATGGAACAGGAGATGCCAATCAAGGGCTCGGATACAGCGTGTACAAAAAACCAAAAGAAACGATGAACCGCTGATGAAATCGATTAGAAAATGACAACGAGTCAGTGTGTCACGCCCTTGCCTTTACCCGTACGACGGACTTCCTAGTCGGTCGTCGCGACAGTCAACGGACCGAAAGTTCGTTGTACAAACGTACTGTTTCGAGAATCTTTTCCTGCCAGCGATTGCACGATAGAACCCGTGACGACGGCGGAGCTTCGTCGCACGATAGATTGAAATAACTCCCCGAGCGCTCCGTTTGCCTGATACAATGAGAGTCTCGCGGCCAATCCTGGTATTTATCCCTTTCTTCGATCCCATGATTCATCGTTTCATTTCGTGGCTGATGAACTTCGCAATGTACATTCACTCGTATGTGCAGCAGATGGTCTGGGCGTGGATTTTGGTGGTCAATCCCGCTCTGGCGCAGGACTCCGATTGGTTCGAAACGAACATTCGACCTCTTCTGATCGAAAAGTGTTGGGAGTGCCATGGTCCGACCAAACAATGGTCAAGCCTTCGTCTAGATAATCAGGAATTCCTCGACCGAGGAAGCGAGAACGGACCGATCATCGATCAGCGCGAGCTTACCGCAAGCCCGTTGCTCGCTCGCATTGAATCGATGGACCCCGATGTGCGAATGCCTCCCCCCGATTCGATGCACTCATTGAGTCCCCAAGAGAAAGAGTCGCTTCGGCAGTGGGTTCTTCGTGGAGCCCGGTTCCCCGCAAGTCAAATCAATGCCCCTATGATTGCCAACGGATCTTTTGAGTCTCGCAAAGAGATCGCCGCCAAGCATTGGGCTTTTCGACCCTTGAAAGCTCGTTCGAACCCTGGATCCCGTGAAGTCCATGTCAACGACAATGCGGCAGGGAATACCATTCACTGGATCGATCGTTACCTCCAAGACACCCTCGTCCAACGCGGCATCGAGCCCCTTCCCCAAGCGGATCGCCGAACGCAGATCAGGCGGTTACACCGAGTGCTGACGGGGCTGTTCCCGACCTGGGAAGATGTGCAGCGCTATGAGCAGGACGCGAGTGCCGAAGCATGGGAAAATGCGATCGATCGAGTGCTGCATCGACCGGAGGTCGCTGAGAAGTGGGCCCGCGTGTGGATGGATATTGCCAGATACTCGGATACCAAGGGTTATGTTTATGGTCGTGAAGATCGAACCTTTGTGTTCTCGCGAGCCTATCGCGATTGGTTGGTTCGCGCTTTCCGTGACGATCTACCTTACGATCGCTTTATTGAACTGCAGCTCGCTGCGGATCAGTTGACCCCCGAAGGTTCGCCCGATTTAGCCGCATTGGGATTCCTGACCCTCGGTCGACGATTCCTTGCAATTCAATACGACATCATCGATGATCGTATCGACACCACCTTTCGCGGACTGATGGGACTCACCGTCCAGTGCGCTCGCTGCCACGATCATAAATTCGATCCCATCAGTACTCGCGATTACTACAGCTTCGTCGGTGTGTTTCAAAGCTGTATCGATCGACGCGAA
>JBILVV010000200.1:0-8240 GCA_044370255.1 Pirellula sp. | reverse complement strand
CGGAGCATCAGCATCGCTGGCGCCGCGGGCAACGAGCGGTCCGGCATATCTTTGCATCAACGCATCATGATCGATAACGCACGAATCGGATGGTCTGTGCTGCTTCTGCCTGCTACCATTCGTATTCCGCGCATTAGCGTTGAGTTTTCTAAACATATCGACATCGTGTTGTTGGGATTTTTTTGACCGAGTACGCGTAGCACTTTAGGAACATAAAAATGCAAGATATCGAAGCAGTGGAAGACTTCATCGGAAAACAGGTGTATTCAGAACCGGGGCGGAAAGCCAAAAGCGAGTACCGGAATTACGACAATCCGAGACGAGAAACCGTGCGAGATTTCTATCGCGAGAATCATAGACAGCAGACGCTCGCGTTCGTGCGGGCTAAACGGGCCGAGTTTCTGGGACTCAACCGTCAGAAGATGAGCACCTTCGAGGCGTTCGATTTTCTCAATACATTGGTCGATGACTCGGATCCAGACATCGAACTAGACCAAATGCAACATTTACTCCAGTGCGCTGAAGCGATTCGCGCGGACGGTCACGAAGACTGGTTCGTGTTGGCAGGTCTGTTGCATGACTTAGGCAAAGTACTATGCCTATGGGGGCAACCTCAATGGGCGGTAGTTGGAGATACCTTTCCTGTTGGCTGCCGGTTCAACGAAAAGATTGTTTACAGTGAGTTTTTCGCCGACAATCCAGATACTCGTGATTCGGTATTGAACACCGAACTCGGCATCTATCATACTGGATGTGGACTTCGGAATATCCTGATGTCATGGGGGCATGACGAGTATTTGTATCATGTGATGGCTCCGTATTTGCCGGAACCCGCACTGTACATGATCCGTTACCACTCGTTTTATGCATGGCATCGCGAGGAGCAGTACGACTTTTTATGCGATGACCACGATCGATCCATGTTGCCGTGGGTGCGTAAATTCAACCCTTATGATCTGTATTCCAAATGTCCAACGCCTCCGGACTGGAAGCAACTTCGTCCGTATTACGAGGATCTCATCACTAAGTATCTACCAGCCGTTTTGGCTTTCTAAACCGCTTGAGCACGAAATCGAAGTGTATAGTCAAAGAGTCTTGAAAGGAGACTGCGAGAGGCAGGCATTGTTCTCTGCGGATGCCACCCACCGATCTCTATCCGCCACCTACTTTGTTCAGTGATTTCGCCCATTCTCCCATCTGGTTTCTTTGTAATGTTCGGCGAGTGGAACGCAGTTCTCGACGCTACGCACTGATTAACATTTTGTGTTCCTCGCCACAGTCCCCTCGCCAACAGGCGAATATGGATCATCCTACCTGTCAATTAGGTGGGTGGCACGTAAAAGTAAAAGAGAGAGTGTTGGTGTCAGGCTACTGCGAGGGTCGGATTGGTTGTCTGAAGTGCTTGCAGAGTTGTCGACCCCAAGCGGTGCTCCAATAGATCGAGAACCTGTGCGGCGAGCGCACCGTCAAGCACGCGATGATCGCATAGCAACACTACCTCGCAATCACCATTCGCCCGAATCGGGCCCATAGAGAGACTCGTTGTTGTTACCAACGGATGGTGTGCGTTGAGGGCTCCCCAACCACCCAAATTGGAGATGCTGAACGTTCCCAAATGCTTCGCTCTTCTCCTACCGGACCATCGCATGAGAATCCACCAAGTGAGTTTCCGTAGCGGTTTCGGTCGGTTCTCCATCTTCAAACCATCGCGGAAGAATTCGTTGAGCGGAGATGCGGTAAATCTTGCTATCGTTTGTTGGGTTTGATCAATGGTCGATCGTTGGGATTCGGAAAGACGTCCCCAAACCAATCTTTCATTGCCTTGGTCGTCGGTTCGTTGAATGGTGATCGAAGCTACCGGATTCGGATGCCGGTACAGATACTCGAACGGTTTCTCGACGTATACTTCCCTGAGTTCCGAGATTTCCTGCGAGATTCCTGAATACGCGTGGCACAAGAGTGCTGCCCAACCAATCCGCGTGGGATATCGCTTTCGTGCTTCATCCACAGCACCTAATGGCATAACGCGATGCACGGGAAAGCTTGGGACCGTCAGTGCTGCGTTTGCGATGTCGATTGCCATACGTCGATGTCGCGGGAATGTTCGACGCAAACCGCGATCCCGCTCTCGTCGATGAGAATCCATTGCCATCAGGAGAGTATCCTATCTCCGTGCGGAGGGGCGAGGCGACATTACTTGCTATTCTTAAATTCGTTGATCGTTGCTTGCTTCTCGACCGCGCCCAATCGGCTTTTCTTAGGGGCCAGAAAGTTAGTGATCTGAGCATCGGCTTGCAGTTTGGACATGGCGTTGTCCATCTCGAGCCGAGTCTTCTTCTCGCGTATTTCGCTCAGCAACTCTCCTCGCACCGCATTGATGTCCGTTACTACTGGATCGGTGAACCCTTGGCATCGCAAGATGACGTACTGGCCGCCGACCTCGATGATCGCGGACATTTCACCCGGTTTCATACCGAAAGCCGCTTTTTCCAGGGTCGGTTGACCACTGTGTCGACGCAAGGGCGGAACTTTGCCAAAGTTGCTCCGGGAACTGGGCTCCACAGAGTATTGATTGGCAAGTTCGCCGAAGAACTGTTCGGTAGGCCGATTGCGGGCCATTTCCCAGACCTCTTGGGCGGTTCGCTGGTTGCTAAGAACAATCGCTAATACTTCTGCTCGCGTGCCGAAGTTCGCCTCGAAACCCTTTTGGATGTCTTCCTCGGTGACTTGGACGCGGTTGGCCACCAACTTCTTCAAGGCCACGGTTGGTTGAATGACATCGCGAATATACATGTCCACAGTCTTGCCTTCATCGCTCAGGACATCGGCAATCCAACGTTGAATATCCGGGGTGCCATCGGACTGCACATAACCGTAGAACTCTGCGGTGTAGCGGATTTCGTTATCGATATCAGCTTGCGTTACCTGCAGTTTGTCAGCCGCTAATGCTTGCTCCACCAGTTTCATGTTAATCTCGTTATCGAGTACTGTTGGTCCGAATCGCTTCACGCACTCCTTTTCCAGGACTGTCATCATGAGGGCTTGTCCATTGATGACTGCCGCAACTCCGGGGTACTGCTGTTGCAATTCCGGTTTGCCCAGAACGCTGATCACTTGTGCGTTGTCCCGAAGAGACACATAAGTTTGTTCAGCCGATTTTCTAAGCTTTTCTTCTTCGATATCAGATCGGATACGGTTTTGAATCTCTGTTAGTTGCGCTGCTGGTGGATTCGCAGGAGGGAAATGACGCACGCATTGCAAAGTGATATAGAACTCACCGATTTGGAAGATGTTTGAGATCTCTCCTGGTTGCAGTTTGAACGAGACCTTCTCAATATCATCGTCCCCCATGTTCTTGCGAATGGGTGGAAGCAAACCTTCGACGCTGGCACTAGCAGGATCTTCGCTGTGATCTCGTGCGAGCGTTTTGAACATATCAGGGTCCGCAACGGCCTGCTGATGAAGCTGTGTCAGTTTCTGCATGTCTTTACATGCGATCATTCGCACCTGGACCTTGGGACCGAATTCGCGCTGAAATGCATGGTCGAGTTCCTGCGGCGAGACCATGATGGCCTCCTTGCTTAGTGCACGCAGCGAAAGCATGTGCCAAACGATATCGGTGGCATAATGCTCAGGGGCGATGTTTCGTTCTTCCTGAAGCAGTTTCAGGAACATCGGGACGGTTAACCCAAACTTCGATGCGGTGCGAGCGATTTCGTCATCGACGTCCTTCTTGGTTACTTCGATCTTGCGCGCTTGACACGCCTGCAGGAGCAGTGTCCGGTTGACCATGTTCTCAAGAAGTTCTTCGCCATGTCGAGCGATGCATTGCTGAGCAAGTTCGCCAAGAGAAATCGGCTGGCCGTTTACCGTAGCAACAACGGCGGGACCAACATCTGCCTGAGGAACATTCTTGACGGACGATGCGGGAGTCGCCTGTACTCGGTTCCCTTGCGATTTCGGCGATAGTGCTTCATCCTGCGCACAAACCAAAGCAGCATGCCCGAAGATCACTCCGAAAGAGCCGAGGATAATGAGTCGGCCGGAAAGAGTTGGAATCGTCGGTAGGGAAAATCGCATGGGTATCCTCATGAAGAATGCGAAAGGGAAGAATGCGAAAGGTACGGGTAGCGACACGCTTCGTTGCAAAGGGTGCATATCTAAAAATCTCTGGCGAGACTGATCCGAGGGGGAGTGTACGGAAGCACAAAAATTCGGGTCAATACGGATTTGCCCGTCCCCGGACCCGATCGCCATCCCAAAACCTCTTCCCGCTCGTTAAAATTCACTCTGGTTTCCGGCGATGTTCTCCCAAAATCTCACTCCTAGGCACATGAATGCCAGCAATTACACCGAATGAGCCAAATCGCGATTTAGCGGAGCATGCCCGCTCGGAAGCATTTCGCTCGCGCGATGGGAAATGGGTATTCGAGTTGTCCTACGATGCCTGGTCGCATTTGCAATTGATCGATGCCCATGGAAAGATCTACCCGGATCTTGTCGTGCTGCCTCTCTTTCCCGTAGCGACTCCCAGAGAATGGATTTCGATCGTCAGTTCCGAAGGGGAGGAACTTGTTTGTCTTCGAGATGTTTCCGGAGTTTCGCAGGCCAATCGCGAGAAGATCGAGCAGGAATTGGCCTACCGCGAATTCGTTCCGCAAATCCATAAAGTGTTGTCGGTTTCTGGAACGCAAGAGCCGTGCGAATGGGAAGTGGAAACCAATTTTGGAAGGACTCGATTCGTGCTGAATTCTGAGGAGGACGTTCGTCGAGTCAGCGCTTGGACAGTCCATTTCGTGGATGCGAGCGGAGGTCGTTTCCGAGTCGATGATATCCGGAAATTGGACAGCCGTTCGCGAGCTTTTGTGGAGTGGTATGTCTAAACAAGAGCAACGCATCGATGGCAAGGCATCGAGAGACATCGGAGGAAAGATGGTCCTGTTGGGGACAGGAACGAGCGTCGGCGTTCCCTGCTTGGGATGCGAATGCGATGTTTGCACCGGAGGTCATCCGCGAAATCAGCGAACGCGGACCAGCGCTATCCTTGGTTTGCCCGAGGGGAACCTACTGATCGACACGTCGCCCGATCTGCGAACACAACTTCTTCGCGAGAAGATCGCTATCGCCCACGCCGTGATCTACACGCATGAACATGCGGATCATCTTCATGGCCTGGATGATGTTCGCTTGTTCCCTTTCATATTGGGGCATGCTATTCCCCTGTATGCAGCGCAAGGGGTTGAGGATCGCATCCGTCGTGTTTTTGACTATGCCTTTAGCGGGCGAGAGCACACACACCCGGGGGCAGTACCTCAACTCGAACTTCGGCACTTAGAGGAAAAACCTTTTCGAGTCCTCGGAGCAGATGTCATCCCCGTGCCATTGGTACATGGTCCCAACTGTCGTGTTTTGGGTTTCCGATTCGGAAATGTGGCATACTGCACCGATACCAATCGGATCGAACAGGAGAGTATGAATTTGCTGCGTGGATTGGATGTTTTGATTTTGGATTCGCTTCGAATGCGACCTCATCCGACCCATTTATCTGTGCCCGAAGCTCTGGATATTGTCGAGGAACTTCAGCCGAACAAGACCTATTTGATTCATTTATCCCACGAACTGGATTACACCACGTTCCATCGCGAATTGCCAGACAATGTCCACTTGGCCTATGATGGTCTCGAGATTCATCTGACCTAAACGGTCAATACCGAGTTGCTAAACGTATCCTTCCTGCAAGTTCCAGTGCCTGCGAAACTTTCCCGTCCATCAACCGATCGCGATGCCGACGGCTTTCTCGAAAGCCTGATAGGACGTTTCTATGCCAACCCGGAACCCGTGGGTCGCTTTCAACTCGCAGATGCTCTGGCTGTTCCATCGCCGTATTCGACACTCTTGGCACATAACCGTCATATGACCGTCACCGTCGAAGCGTTTCACAATGATGCGGTGGATGTGCAAGTGTTGCGTTCAGTGAAGCAGGGGGACAGCTATAGCCGCGAAATCATACTTCGCACGCAGCGACTCGGACATGTTGTCCAGTACGGTATTGTGAGGATCCATCTGCACCGAATCGCAGAGGAGCCCAAACGTGAAATTCTCGAAGAGAAAAAACCGCTGGGGCGGGTACTCATCGAACATCAAGTACTGCGCGAGGTCGAGCTGTTCGATCTATGGCGCATCCGATGCGGTTCGGTACTCGCTCACTCCTTTTCCGTTCCAATCGATACCATCACCTTTGGGCGGACAGCAATGATCCACTGCGATGGCGAACCGGCTATCGAACTACTGGAGATTGTCCGCCCTGCAACGGATCAATGGCCTGCTAAGGACCAGCCATAAGAAATTCGATCGTTGCACGGCTCAGTATCTTGGCACACTCGGGTCGACAACCCGGCTCCAAAGGTCGATGCCACCTGCCATACTAAGAGCATCGGGGAAACCGTTCTGACGCAACCAACTGGCTGCTCGAAGCGATCGTCCACCGTGATGACAGTAAACCACTACTTGGTTTCCATGCATGGCTTCGATGATATCCGGCGCCGGAGGCCATTGGCTCAAAGGTGCGAGATGCGAGGGTTGAATATTCGCAGTCTGATATTCGTCGGTTTCACGGCAGTCGAGCAGAAACACCGGTACTCCTCGATCATCGGAACCCCGATCGATCCAACTCTTGACGGTGGCAACATCAACTTCCATAGCTACATTCCCGAGAAGGAAAAGAATGGATCCACTCGTGCGGTTCCGAGACGATTCGACTAGTGGACGTTGGGGATACCAACCAGTTCCACCGGGATGCGGAGATACTTGGAGTCCCGAAGTACCAAGACTTCAATCGCCTTTCCGATTGCGGATAATCCTACGAGTTGCACGAGATGCTCATCGTTTTCTACACGAATCCCGTCGAACTCCAGAATGATATCGCCGTATTGCAATCCCGCCAACTCGGCAGGGCTGTTGGGCTTGATCACTTTCACGAACGCTCCTCGCGGACGCTGTGCAGTGACACCCTCGCCCGATTCGGTGTTGAAGGCGCGCTCGACACTGACCCCCAAGTAGGATCGTTGAACTTCGCCACGCTCGACCAGTTGCTTGGCGATGTGCAAAGCCAAATTGATCGGGATCGAGAAACCGATCCCTTCGTTGCCGCCGGAGTTGCTGGCGATTGCAGTATTGATACCGACCACTTCGCCACGCATATTCATCAATGGACCGCCACTGTTGCCCGGATTGATGGCTGCATCGGTTTGGATGAAATCCTGGTAGACGATCGACTTGGATCCCAATTCCAAGTTGCGACGTCCCTTCGCGCTCACGATTCCATAGCTTACGGAGTGATTGAGACCAAAGGGGCTTCCAACCGCGAATACATAGTCTCCAACTTCAAGATTACGGCTGTCGCCGATCTTTGCAGTTGCCAAATCGTTTCGACGAACATCAAGCACGGCAAGATCAGTGGATGGATCATCCCATATCCGACTGGCTTTGAGGGGAATCCCTTCGAATGTTTCAATCCTGATGTTGTTTTGCAGCGCGGTGTGAATGACGTGCCGATTGGTCAAGACAAAATTGCCGCCACCGATCTGGATCACTACACCGGAACCTGCCTCCTCTACCCGCTGTTGATCCTTGGCTCGACCGTCCGTTCGACCCGTGTTCTGTCCGCTCCCCTCTTTCAGGGCTTCAATATGGACCACCGTGGGGGTTACGAGCCGAACCGCTTTGCGAAGGATCTGCGTCTGACGCTCCAGTAGCGAAACCTCTTCGGCCAGTTGTGCGTACTGCTCATCTCGATTTCGCCAAGGCACTGTCTGCAACGGACTTGGCCCACGCTGGCCTCGTGCCTCTGAGATCGGGTCGCTGAAGCCGGATACCGTTCCAAAGTCCTGGGCACAAACCGTCGGCGGAATGGATCCGGTGAGGAACGTAAGGCCAGCAACGGTTGTAGCGATCGGCAGGAGCTTCTTCTTCATTGCGATGGCTGTTTGTCCGTTGGCGTAAAAAGGGGGGGAGTGTCACCCCATGCGAGGTTGTCTCGTAGATCTCGGCACTTCGACAATCACCCTTTCAAATCAAATGAAACGAATGAAGGCTTTCATTCGTTTCGATACACTAGATGCCTAAACTACCCGACGCGCCAGATGTAGGGATTCTTACTCATTTGCTAGGGTAACGCTTAGAACCGGATATCGGGTCTCAAAGAACGGGCGATCTGACCTCATCGGATCTTGGCCCGAGGT
>JBILVV010000199.1:0-8314 GCA_044370255.1 Pirellula sp. | reverse complement strand
GGCTTTGGTGCATCGTTTTGTTCGTGCTCTGTTTCGTACTCGTACTCGTACTCAGGGAATCCGCGAATGCGGATGAGCGGTACTCGTACTCGTCGTCGGACAGTATAGCCGTCCCGAGTGTTGATCCGCAACCATTGCAACCGTCGCGACCAATGATCGCCTCTGCTGCCGTTCGAAAAGCCATCGAGTACGAGTACGAGTACCGCTTCGCTGAGTACGAGTACGAAGAAATCCGGTCTGCGTCGGCTCGCTGCACGAACCCTCACTTACGTTTCGGGTTGTGATAGACCCGAAATCGCAACTGCAAGAACAAGGGGTGGTCATTGGTCTTCTTCAGTGGCGCGATACCCAACGGATCACGAAACCGTCGTCGAACTCCACGCCCGGTTGCAGAGTGCGGAAATCGACCTGGCGTCCGAAGACGTAACCTAGCTCGAGGCCAGACAATCTTCCTTTGTCGTAAAGTTTTTCCAACCCGAAGAGGAGTCGAAAATCGCGATAGGTCATGACGTCGTTCACGTCGCCCGGCATTTCGATATCCCAGGTCCCACCTCCCAGAAGGCCACCGATATACATCCGCTCGGTTGCGGATAATGCAAAATCGACCCGAGGACGCGGGAATACAAGGTCCATCGTTAGATTAGGAAAATCAGGACTGTGCCATGAGAAGCCAGCTACCGGCAGGATCCTGTAGTCATCGCGGTCGAGATAGTCAACTCCGCCAACCCAATCCCAGGAATCGCTCATGTGCAGGATACCCACTGCATGAGCAGGAAATCGAATTCCATCTCGGGCCGAATCTTCGAAGTCGCTGTACACGCCAAGGGTAGCGGCAAGGTCATAGCTGAAACGGTCGGAGATGGTGTTTCGCATTTGGTATCCCAAAACAAAGTCCCATAGTCGTGGCGGCAATGGGACAGCGTTAGGGCCTGACAATAGATGCAGCCCCATACCGACCGACCACCCTGACTTCTCTCCTCGACTAATGTAGGGAGTATCTTCGAAGTCGAGCCATCCAAACTGATCGCCATCGCCGGGGAGATAGGACCATATGCTCTCGCTCTGACGATAGCTCGTGTACCGTCGGCTTTTCGGGATGCAAAATTCCTCTGTGCAAAAGCCACCCGAAAATCCGTCGATGGTCTTCAGTTCTGAGGTGTCGATGTTCTCAGGTATCTCAATCTCTTCGACCGACTCCTCTTGGTAGGGTACGGCCGAGTGTTCGTAGGAAGGTTCCACCTGGACGGGTAGCGCTGCCTCAGCCGGGTACACCAAGTTCTGTGCATGCACCCACCCAGTTCCGATCACAAGACAAGCGACGGCAACTAGGATTGCAAGTGAAACACCGCGGTGGAAATGATGCATAGAACGGTTCGGTTTTGAAGCGACAATGGAGCAATTCGAATAACAGCTTCATCGACCGAACTCAATGGGATTCTGCAATCCCGTGTCTACCCTTTGGCAAGCTTGGCGATCTTGGCGATGCTGACAAGGTGGGAAGATTACACAGAATACCTACACTGGGTATCGTAAGCGACGTAAAACTCGGTATCTATTTCGCAAGAAGCCTATTCGGTGAAAGCTGACTTTACGAGTGGATCGTTCAGGACAACCAGTCCCCAAATCCCGAGGGGGATTCCCGTGATGCAACAGGGAGATATGCAGGGAACCATGGAGACGATGCAGGCAGCGGTAGCCAATGAATAGGACTGAAGTTTCATCATTTGTTGCGAACCGTAGATGACGAATGCTCCCACGGCCAACCCGATCAATCCTTGAACAAGTCCAAAGACTCCTTGAAACATCAAGCTTGCGCCCTCCGAATTATTTGCGGCGGCTCCCATTCCCATACCCACTAGGTTCAACAAGAGACCCAAAACGACCAGGACCATCATGACACTGGTGACGATCAAGAGGGTCAGAGCAGGTGGCTTTACTTTGTTCGCGGCATAGTAGGGGTCGGGGGCAGGTGCATAACTTGACTCATTCACAACGGGTGGAGCAAACGGATTGTCACTCTGGCTCATGCATTAGGTTCCTGTAAAAATGGCACGTAACGTAATCGATTATTTTGAAATCCCAGCACGAACATAGTAGCAGAATTTTGATTGGCTGGCTGGAATGGATCTGGCTGCCTGTGAACTCGCTCGTTCTTGAGCTCAATCGCCGCCGGCCCCCCGCGAGTTGCCAAGCCCCCAACATTCCGTCTACGTGTCGTTACGAGCAAACGCGGCGACAACCGAAGGCTGAAACAAAATGATGAAGCTGTAGATGCAAATCGCGATTGCGCTTGGTGCGCAGTAGCAAGTTAGCATGGCAGCGAGCCCAAGCCCATTGGTGACGAGAGCAAGTGTTCGGCGACGATAACGAAAAACGAAAATCCCGGAGGCGATTCTTAACAGGGACAGAAGTCCAACAACCGCACCGTAGATGACCATACCCGCCCCGAGCATCTCGGGTGGCAGCTGGTTTCGTTCTTGCGGTATTTCCGAATAGATGAGGACAAAACCCATGCCGAAGCAAAATAGAGAATACAGCGTTTCGAGCGAACCCTGAACGATCATCAAGATCCCGACTACTGGAATCTGGGGCAAATACGCATCCTTTGGCGGCTCAAAACCCGGTCCGTTGAACGCTGGACCGCTGATGACGGGTGGCGAGAAGGGGTTGTCACTCTGGTTCATCCAATACTTCCCTCGCAAAATACTCTATCATCGATTGCTCTAACGGCCGGTCAGGAACCGGGATCATGTACCTTTTGATCTCTATGAGCGAAAGGTATCGCAGTCTGCGTACCGCATGATAGCATATCCGAAAACCGAAAAAACTGCGGTTAACGCCGAGGCGGTTCATGGACGGTTCGTTTGACGATTAGCTATCCGTACAAACAAAGTGACAGCTTGCCTGTGATACAATTCGTAGGTCCATGAGGTGAATTTTGATCTCTCGTGAAGCCTGGGCCAAGTCGCTTGAACATTTCGCTACGCTTGCTTCGAAAACTGGACGTCTGGTCCGGCTGGGGGGTTCTCTTAGGAGCCTTACTGCTCCCGGTGGTCATTTATTTTGCGGTGCATATGAGGATCGGAGCAGCAGACGTTCATGCTTGGTTGCCCGAGGGACGTCCTGTTCGTCAGCGTTATGAGGAATTTGTTCGGGCCTTCGGCTCAGATCAATATCTTGTAGTCTCCTGGGATGGCTGCCAAGTTGATGATCCTCGCTTGCCAGCAATGGCGGATTCGTTGCGACAAGTCGATGACCGACGTATCGACCGCAAGAGTATTTCTTGGATCGAATCCTTGCAAACGACTGAGCAAATGGTTCGTCGTTTGACAGATCCGCCGATCGCGTTATCCAAGGAAGCCGCTCTTGCTAGGCTTGAGTCGTCGGTAATTGGGAGCGACGGGACGTCTGCTTTATTCATTAGCTTTGCTCCGGCAGGAATCGAAAGTCACAAGGATGCGATCGAGTTGATACGGCGCGCGGCGGACGACGTCCCCGGTTTGGGTCGCTTGCATTTGAAGATGGTCGGTTCAGTGTACGAAGCCTACGCGGTGGATGTCGCGGCCGAGGAAAGCTTGAAAAGATTGGTTCTCCCCTCGAGTCTGCTTGGAGTGGCTTTAGCTTGGTTGTGTTTGAGCAGATTACGAGCAGTACTCCCTGTCATGATAATCGCTGGCGTGGGGCAGTTGCTCACGGTGGCCATTGTTACGGCGTTCGGATCTGAATTCAGTGCAGTCTTGATTGTGTTACCGACTTTGGTGTTCATGCTGACGCTATCAGCGGCAGTACATTTCATGAATTACTATTCCGATGTTGCTCGCAGTCACAACCAGCATTTGGGCTCTCGTGCTGTATTCTTGGGGCTCAAACCGAGTGTGCTAGCAACGCTAACCACAGCACTCGGGATGATCGCGCTGGCGACAAGCCAGCTTTCACCTGTTCGCAACTTTGGGCTCTATTCTGCAATCTCATTATGTGCGGCCAACGCTATTCTGATTTTGGTATTCCCAAGGTTGTCGGATTGGTTTTGTGGAAATCGGTATATATCTGCCCGATCGACGCAACGATCGGAGGGCGAGTTCGAGCCGGTGACTCCCTGGTCGCGAGCCTACGCTTCTTTCATGAATCGTTATTCCTGGCCGGTTTCATTGGGTGGAATCCTATTGTTGTCGTTTAGTTTTTATGGACTCCTTTCTCTCAAATCCTCGACTCGTTTCCATGATATGTTCCCGCGCGGAAGTCCTACCGTCAGCGATATGGCTTGGATGGAACAACATCTCGGGCCAATCGCTTCAGTGGAGGTCTTGCTGAAATTTCCTAAAGACACTTCTGTCGATACGTTCGACCAAGTGGTTTGGGTCGACCGCGTAGCAGGCCACCTCAGGAGCCAACCCGATATAGGAGGAGTGCTTGCAGCAACTACGTTTCTCCCCAAATTGCCAACAAGCTCTCGGGTCCGAGACGTTGTTCGTAGACGAGTGTTTCGAAACTCGCTTCTCGATTTCCTACCCGAACTGAAAGATCAAGGTTTGGTAGCTGAGACGTCGGACACATGGACATGGCGGATCACAGCCAAGGTTTCTGCGCTGTCGCAGCTCGATTATGGACAGTTAACGGCCAAGGTCCGGAACGCCGTGAGGGAACTCGGTCTACTTGAAGAAACCTCTGTCGAACAGCGAGATACTCGAGACGAGCAAAAGGAAAACATAAGACCGGTCTCGGTACCGCAGGTGGAATTCACGGGCTTCTCACCTATGATGCATGACACCCAGACTGCGCTTCTAACTGATTTAGGCTCTAGTTTCACCACAGCGTTCCTCTTGATCACCCCAGTAATGATGCTGATCGCACGGGGTATTCGAACCGGGCTACTTATCATGTTTCCCAACGTCTTGCCCGAGACGGTTGTCTTTGGCGCGATGGCATGGCTTGGGTATTCGCTCGATGTGGCTGGTTTGTTGACCGCGAGTGTCGCGATGGGAATTGCGGTCAACGATACTATGCACTTTGTAAATTGGTACTCTTGGCGACTGTCCGAAGGAGATACACGCGAGCAAGCCATTGCTCATACGTTCTCGAATTGCGCACGAGCTATGATTCATACGATGCTGATCAGCTGTTGCTCGATGCTACCGTTCATGTTCGCCGCCTTCAATCCGACTCGCCAGTTTGCGATGCTGATGATTGCGATGATGAGCACGTCGATTTTAGGCGATTTGGTCCTCTTGCCAGCCCTCCTGCTCAGTCCGCTCGGCAAATGGAAAACATCTCATCCGAGTTGTCGCTCGAGCACTGTAGGCAGCTAGTGGCGATCGTGATGAAATCCCGATGAGTATTCGAGCCATTCTACCTTCGCCGTGTGCCCGCGGACTGAATGGCATTGTCCAATACCTTACGCAATCGCAGAAGCTGCTCTGCGTTTGAGCTTGCTAGATCATTTTGCTCCGAAATATCCTCCGTCAAATGGAATAAGGATTCTATCATCTCACTATTTTTTCCCGTCGCCCTGTCGCCACCGCGAGGCTGTCTCACCAGTTTCCACTCCCCAGCACGGAGTCCAAATCGCTTGCCTGCGTTATCTTGCTGAACCAAGTGATCGCGTCCTTGAGCTCCAGGTTCTCCCAAAAGAGCGGGAAGCACATTGAAGCTATCCAGGAATCCATTTTCTGGGGGGATCGCGCCCGTCAACGCTGCAAAACTCGTAGCTAAATCGATCGTGCAAACAACTTGATCCGATACTCCGGGCGCGATGCGTCCCCTCCAACGGACCACAAATGGGGTGCGAGTCCCACCTTCCCAAACACTGTACTTTCCACCGCGATAAGGGCCAGCGGGTCGATGGTTTCCAAGCATTTCCACCGCTTGGTCCTTGTAGCCGTCATCAAGAACGGGACCGTTGTCCGAGCAAAGAACGACGAGGGTATTTTCCGAAAGGCCTAGCCGATCGAGCGTGGCAAGAATCTCACCCACGCTCCAATCGAACTCGAGAATGGAGTCTCCTCGAGGACCTTGTCCACTTTTGCCAACAAAACGCTCGTGCGGCGCTCGCGGGACATGAATATCGTGCGAAGCAAAGAAAAGAAAGAAGGGTTGACGTTGATGAGCTTCGATCCATCGAGTCATCTCATGAACCCATTCGTCCGCAAGATCCTCGTCTCGGAATCTTGCGCGTTGACCACCCGTGTAGAAGCCGATGCGGCTAATGCCATTATGAATCGTGCCGTTGTGGCCGACATTCCAATCCATCTTGAGTTCGGACCGATGGCTGATTCCTGTCGGATGGTCCTCGCTGGGCTTGTCGTTGCCAACCCAAAGAGGATCTGCAGGATCGAGATTTCGGACCCGATGATCTTCAACGATAACTTGGGGAACTCGGTCATTGGTTGTGGGCAGAATAAAGCAATGATCGAATCCGATTTCCAGCGGCCCGGGCTTCAGGTCCCCATTCCATTCGGGTGCTCGATCTCCTAGCCCAAGATGCCACTTGCCAACAACCGCTGTCGCGTATCCTCGCTCTCGCAGCATCGATGCAATCGTCGGGGTTCCAGGTCGAATGACTGCGGGAGCATTGGGCGGGGCAACTCCGGTTCCTTTTTCACGAAATGCATATGTTCCCGTGAGGAAGGAAAAACGTGTCGGAGTACAAGTCGAAGCGGAACAATAACCACTGGTAAAACGAAGTCCTTCGGCAGCCATGCGATCGATATTTGGCGTCGAAATCGTCTTGCTACCATTGCAAGACACATCCCCGTACCCGAGATCATCCGCCATGATCACGATAATGTTGGGTGTTTCCTTGGCATTTGCGGAAAGAGACAAAACTGCAACTAACAAGCAACAAGTGAGCGGCTTCACAATACGGGTCTCGGAAGATGTGAATCAAAACGTCCGGAGTTACAACGACAAGAATTCGCACCCTGTTGCCGAGGGAACCTGCGAGGTTGCCGAGGGAACCTGCAACCGTTTAGGATTGTCTTCGATGGTACCCTGTTTGCAAAGCAGGTCGAACAATCAATGCCTTGGAAATTTCGAGGGAAACCGATGAGGTGCTGGCTGATATCCGATACGCACAATCGCCACGAACAACTGCAAATCCCTCAAGGGCTCGATGCGGTAATCCACTGCGGCGACGAGTCGCAGTCGATGAATGCAACCAAGAATGAGCAACAGTCGCGTGATTTTTTCCGATGGTTCTCGGCTCTCGATATCAAGCACAAAATTTTTATCCCCGGAAACCATTCGACGGCGATCGAGCAAGGCTTGATCCAACCCAAGGAGTATCCCGCAATCCGATTCCTAATCCATCAAGCGACTCGCTTGGGAGAAATGATCGTATTCGGAACTCCCTATACCCCGAAATTCTACGACTGGGCTTTCATGCGGGAACGAAAAGACCTCGACGCCGTATGGCAAACGATCCCGGATCGGGTCGATATCCTTGTCTCGCACGGTCCGCCGAAAGGCTATCTGGACAAAACGCGAGACATGGCGAGCCATAAACCAATCCATGTGGGCTCCCAGTCGCTGACTCGTCATGTCCGAGAGCGTATTAAGCCGCGCGTCCATGCATTCGGTCACATTCACGACGAACTGGGAATCAAGAATTTCGGAACCGTTTTCGATTCGGGTACGCTCTTCGTGAATTGCTCTTGCTGCGATCAAGCCATTCAGCTCGAAAACCACGGGATCGTCCTCGAGTTCGATCTTTCCACAGGCGATATCTTGAAGATCGAGTCATAAAACAACACCACCCGCGCCCTGGGTTGGCCCCAAGACGCGGGTATGTTGATGGTGGACATTGCCAACGGGAACCGAAGTCTCGCCCCACCGACAACGTCACTCTGAAACGATCTTTCCCAATGCCATGTTTTTATAATGTCATTGCTTCGACCTCAGCGACAAATCGCTGAAAGCCATCGTTCAAGAATGCGCTGATCACATTGAACATGGCGTCACTGAAGCCGCCGATGTTCATGATATCGGTGCGTTCGTAGGCTTGAACGGTCTGGTACGCTTGCAGGTCGATGCAGATCAGCTTCGGATTGGCTCCCTTGCCATTGAGCTTGCGCTCTCTGGCAACGAAGTCCTCCCACGCCGACATCACACCGGTCGCACCGCCGGGCCCATTTCCAACCCAGCTTTCGTTATCGCTAACGAGTACCAAGCCGGCAAACGAACGGTGTCCGTACCGCCGGTTCGCAGCCACGATCGGCAGAGCGCAGTCAGTGCCGCCTCCGCCGTTCTGACTGAGCCGCTGGGCGATACTCAGGATCGAATCGTTCGGATCGATCTCGGCATCGTATGCAGCAGTATC
>JBILVV010000198.1:0-8388 GCA_044370255.1 Pirellula sp. | reverse complement strand
AGAAGCCACAACCAAGCGACGGCCATCCAAAATCAACGTGCGTGTCCTGCGTCAAGATGGCCCCGGACTCCCTCCCTACTGGGAACGACATCAAGTCGATTACGAGCCGGACATGAACGTCATCAGCGTTCTCCAGAAGATCGCAGCCCAAGCCCGAACCAGCGACGGAAAAGAAGTTGCACCCGTTGCCTGGGATTGCGGTTGCCTCGAAGAAGTTTGCGGATCCTGCACGATGGTGATCAACGGACGCGTTCGCCAGAGCTGCAGCGCGATCGTTGACCGCTTGCTCGAAGACAATCCCGAGGAAATCGAACTTCGTCCGATGACCAAGTTTCCGGTCGTTCGCGATCTGGTCATCGATCGTTCGAGATTGTTCCATTCGCTCAAACGCGTCCAGGCATGGGTGCCTGTCGACGGATACTTTGACATGGGTGCTGGTCCCAGGATCTCTCGCGAGGATCAGGAACAAAACTACCCGCTCAGCCAGTGCATGAGCTGCGGTTGTTGCTTGGAAGCCTGCCCGCAGTTCAACAAGGTCGAACTCCAACGCAACCCGGGGGAAAGCGATGAGGATTTCAAGGCGAGGAAGGAAGCGGCTTACTCCGTCGAGTTCGTCGGTCCCCACGCTATTTCTCAAGCAATGCTTTTCAACGCGCACCCCGTTGGGAAAAACTTGGAGCGGGAACGGATGGAAGCTTTGACCTCCAGCGGCGGGATCCAGGCCTGCGGCAATGC
Organism: Pirellula sp.; assembly: GCA_044370255.1. GTDB lineage: Bacteria > Planctomycetota > Planctomycetia > Pirellulales > Pirellulaceae > JBKCUI01. Next base: position 7,653 of record JBILVV010000198.1, on the reverse strand, counting down.
TCAAAACTGCGTTGCCGTGTGCCCTAAGGAGATTCCCCTCACGACATCCATCGCTCGGGCCGGACGAGCAGCAACGATTTATGCCTTTAAGAAACTGTTCGATCGCTAAAACTATGCGGTCGTCCGCTTGTCGCGGTCCTGGAAGGCAAGTTAAATAGAGCCTGCTCCGTTCGACGAAACCTTTGAGAACTAGCGACTATGTTTCCTTTTGCGCTGCTCGGATCACGGTCCATCCACTCCTACCTGCTTGTTTTGTTATCTGCACTAACCTGCTTCGCACCGACATCTGCGTTGTGGGCACAGGATAGTGCAGGTGAGCAAGACAAGGCCGCCGAAACACCGGCAGCATCAACTAACTCAGGCGATCTGAACCTCAACAAGATGCAGGAAAAGGCTGACGAAGCCATTGCCGCTCCGACAACGGACGCCAAACCTGCAGCGGCTTCCAATCGAGTGGTTGTGTTGCTCGGTAGCCTGACGATCTTCGTGCTCGCGATCTTCGTCGGTTTTGAAGTCATCAATAAAGTGCCTCCCACACTCCACACTCCGCTGATGAGTGGATCGAATGCGATCAGCGGTATCACCATCGTCGGAGCACTCCTCGCCACCGGTTTCACCAAACTCGGCTTTGGAAGTTTCTTCGGACTTGCCGCTATCGTTCTCGCGATGATTAATGTTGCAGGCGGTTTTTGGGTGACCCATCGTATGCTCGCCATGTTCAAAAAGAAGTAGACTGGTCCCGCCATGAATCCCTCTGCTCTCACTCCATTGATTCTGCTGGCATACTTGCTCGCTTCCGTCATGTTCATCTTGGGTTTGAAGTCCATGTCTTCACCCAAGACCGCTGTCCGTGGCAACATCCTCGGAACGCTCGGCATGTTGCTCGCTATCGGTGCAACGTTATTAGATGACAAAGTCCATGGTTACTGGCTCATTGGCATCGGCTTATTCGCTGGTACCGTCATTGGATTGTGGCTTGCGCACACCGTCCCCATGACCGGTATGCCCGAAATGGTCGGACTGCTCAATGGGTTTGGTGGAGCGGCATCTACCTTCGTTGCATTTGCCGATTTGCTTCAAAGCGATCATCAGGCCATTGACACGCTGATTGCCATCGGATTGTCGGGATTGATAGGAAGTGTGACTTTCTCAGGCAGCATGGTCGCCTTTGCCAAACTCAAGGAGTACAAGCAGTTCAAGCAACCCTTCGCCTTGCCGTTTCAAACGGTGATCAATGCGGGCCTCCTTCTCGGCATCCTCCTTCTGATCGCCTTCAGTGTTTCGACCCAGAGTTTCGTCCTTCAGGTACTGTGCTACTTGGCAATCACCGCCCTGGCATTGATCTTGGGGTTCTTCTTGGTGATGCCGATCGGCGGCGCTGATATGCCGGTGGTGATCTCGCTGATGAATTCGTATTCGGGAATCGCCGGAGCCATGACCGGATTCATTCTTGATAACAGTGTCTTGATCATCTCTGGCTCTTTGGTCGGCGCGTCGGGAATCATTCTGACCCAGATCATGTGCAAGGCGATGAACCGATCCTTGGCTAACGTACTTTTCGGGAAAATGGCTGGCGGAGGCAAGGTCGCTTCTGCCGACGAGGTGTACGCCAATGTGCGCAGCACTTCCGCAGACGACATTGCAATGATTCTCGATGGTGCACAGCGCGTGGTCATCGTTCCCGGATACGGTCTGGCGGTTGCACAAGCTCAGCATGCTGTCCGAGACCTGGCCAAAGTGCTAGAATCGAAGGGCGCGAACGTCGAGTATGCGATTCACCCGGTGGCTGGCCGAATGCCAGGTCACATGAATGTTCTCCTGGCCGAGGCCGATGTCTCCTACGACAAGCTCATGGAGATGGATGCGATCAATCCGACCATGGATACGGTAGATGTCGCGCTCGTGATCGGTGCAAACGATGTGGTGAACCCATCGGCACGCCTTGATCCGAACAGTCCGATCGCAGGGATGCCGATTATCGATGTCGACAAGGCTCGTACGGTGATCGTGATCAAACGAAGCCTCAGCCCTGGCTTCGCTGGAATACCGAATCCACTTTTTGCTATGCCTAACACTCTGATGTTTTATGCCGACGGCCAACAGGCTGTCCTCGACATCGTCAAAGCGGTCAAGGCACTCTAACATTCGCTTGCTCACCACTCTCTTATTGACCCGACCATGAACTTCGATCGACCGTGCGGTGAGATGCTCGAAGAAGCATGGCAACGTTACGCCTTCGCCAACGATGCTGGCCCCTATCTTCTGATTCCCGAGGCGGTGTTGCAGCCCAAGGATGAAGAGGAAATCCGCAACATCTTCCTCGCATCGCGAGAGAAGCGGATCCCGATCTGCTTTCGAGCGGGCGGAACAAGTCTTTCGGGTCAAGCGGTGACCGACGGATGGTTGGTCGACATCGGTCGCCACTGGCGAAAAATCGAAAACCTCGACAATGGTTTGCGCGTACGGGTGCAGCCCGGTGCGATCGGCGGATTGGTCAATGCTCACCTTCGACCGCTCGGACGCAAGATGGGGCCGGATCCCTCGAGCATCAACTCCGCAATGATGGGAGGGATCCTGTCGAATAACTCGAGTGGCATGTGCTGTGGGGTGGTCAACAACGCGTACCACACCCTGGACAGCATTCGCTTTATCCTTCCAGACGGCAGCCTGTGGGATACATCGCGTGCGAAAGAGTCCGAACGATTTCGCACTGAAAAACCAGTGCTCTGCCAAGAGTTAATCGCGATTCGCCAATCCATTCTGGGAAACGCGAAGTTGCTGGAAAAGATCCGGCGCAAGTACCGTCAAAAGAACACCGTTGGATACTCGCTCAATGCCTTTGTCGATTACGAAGAACCGCTGGATATTCTCTCCCATGTGCTGATCGGCGCTGAGGGGACACTCGCATTTATCTGCGAAGCGGTACTGCGAACCCTCCCCGAATTGCCTGAAAAGGCAACCACCCTGGCATTCTTCGAGGATGCGAGGTCGGCTTGCGATCGAATCCCCGACTTGATCGATGTACAAAGCGATGCCGTCGAATTCATGGACCGGGCGAGCCTGCAGTCGATTCGCGATCTCGAAGGCGCTCCACCCGAATTGCAGCAGCAACTGTCAACCCATCAGCAATTGATGGGATTGCTATTTGAGTTTCAAGCGGCAACTCCCGAAGCACTCGAACACAAATTAGAAATCTTTAGGGAACGCGTTGAGCCTAAACTGAAGGTCTTGAGTCCCGTTGCGTTTACGCAAGACAAGAAGAAACAAGCGTACCTGTGGAAGCTGCGCAAAGGAATGTATCCTGCCGTGGCTGCGATGCGCCATCGGGGCGAAGCCGTTATCCTCGAAGATATCAACTTCCCGCTGCACCGATTGGCCGACGCGGTACTCGAACTGCAGTCGATGTTTATCAAGCATGAGTATGCCAACGGGATCATCTTCGGCCATGCCAAAGATGGAAATCTTCACTTTGTCATCTCGCAACCGATGGCCAGCCCCAAGGATACAGATCGCTATGCCCGCCTCATCGATGACATGGTCGATCTGGTGGTTCATCGCTTCGATGGAGCTTTGAAGTCCGAGCATGGCACGGGACGGAACATGGCACCGTTTGTTGAAACCGAGTGGGGGTCCGACGCTGTCGCCTTGATGTACCGACTTAAGCGGGCTGTCGATCCGGACGGTTTGCTCAACCCCGACGTGATCCTGACCTCCAAACCGAAATTGCACCTGGAGAATATCAAGGATCTTCCGATCGTTGAGGATGTCGTCGACAAGTGCGTGGAGTGCGGGGCATGCGAACCGCGCTGCCCTAGCCGCGACTTTACCCTGTCCCCTAGGCAACGCATTGTCCTGCGAAGAGCCCGTCAACGATTGATCGCCCAAGGTCGCACGGAGTTGGCGAAACAGTTGGATCGCGATTACGAGTTGGCGGGCAAGGCATCTTGCGCCACCGATGGGTTGTGCGCTCTGGATTGTCCGGTCGCCATCAACACCGGCGAACTCATCAAACAACTTCGGAGAGAAAGCGTTACCGAGACAGAGAAGTCGATGGCAGCGATGCTGGCTCGCTCCTTCGGCATCGCAGAACGGGGAGTGAAAGTCAGCCTCACCGCAGGTCGAATTGCATCTGCGATCCTCGGCGACTCGGTCATGCGCGGTATGACACACGGACTGTCACTCGTATTCCCGGGCTTTCCGCAATGGCACGGAGCCCTTGAAAAGGATCGCGAGGACATCGATCGGTCACTCCTATCCGAACTCGACGAGTGCGAATATGTCTACTGGCCTGCATGCATGTCTCGCATGATGCACGGTACTGCCGCAGCCTTGGTTGAGGTGTCCTCACGAGCAGACGTTCGAGTGCATATCCCGAGCAATGCGGTGGGTTTGTGCTGCGGGCAGGCTTTTTCGTCAAAGGGTTTTATCGCATCGGCCGTATCGAAACAGTCGGAACTGGTCGATGCCATGTGGAGATGGAGCGATCGAGGGCGGCGACCGATCGTGACCGATCTGGGCTCATGCACCGCTTTCATCCGACAAGGACTTAGCGATCTCGACCCCGTGCGGAGAGATCAGCTGGCCCGTATCCGCTTGATCGACTCTTCACTTTATGCTGAGATCTTGCTTCCCAAGCTGAAGATATCGAAGCGGAAGCGTTCGATCGCGATCCACTCGGTTTGCTCGAATCAGAAGTTCGGCTGGGGGGATGCTATGCTCACGGTCGGCTCGGCGTGTGCGGACGAAATGATTCAGCCCCACGAAGGAAAGTGTTGCGGTATGGGAGGCGATCGCGGATTTGAGCTTCCCGAGTTGGTCCAAAGCGCCACGGCGACGGTGGCGGAGAACATGAATGCCGCCTCATGCGAGGAAGGCTACACGAACGCGAGGTCGTGTGCGATTTCCCTTTCCACTGGCAGCGGCAAGCCTTGGCGCAGCCTGATGCACCTGCTCCGCGACGTCTCAGAATAACCCCGTAGCTACCGCTGCCAGACGGTGGCAGCACAGAGCACAGAGCTAAGTACTGGGTGGCACACCTTGAGCTAAACACTGGGTGGCACGCCCTGAGGCTTTGCGAGGGGCGTGCTCAGTGGGTCGAGACCAGAAAGATTCCGTCTCATCGTCTCGTCCAACGTCATGTTTGATTTGCTGCTACTGGACGTCAAATCGCCGCCCCGACTCTAGGATCAGCCCTTCAACCGTCGGGATCGTCGAGCAAGAAACGGAGACGATCTTGAAGCCGATCTTGATACCGTGTAAGCCATGATTCATCGACCAGTCCGAGCGAGATCATGTCTCGGAGGTGGACTCGGTCTTTATCCCGAAATGAATTGAGTTTCATGCGGACCAGCGTTTCTAATGCGATGGCTCGAAAGTCATTTGCACGAACCCAAGGTTCGATATCGGGATTCGGTTCTTCCCCTTTTCTTTCCACCCTGCCAACCATCATCACATGGATCGCATCGCGGGCTGACGCCTCTGGATGTTCCACAAACATATCCAAACCGCCGACATTCCGATGATGAAGCCCTGCAGCGATCATGGCATCGAATAACAATGGGAAATCGTCGGGGCGAACGAGGATATCGACATCGCAAGTTGTGCGCAAGGCGGCTTCGTCAACTTGAGCGACCCAGGCGCGTACTGCATGACCTCCGATCACCGCATAGGGAACGCCACCATCCTCAAGAATGCGAACCGTCTTGCGCAAACGCTCGTTTACCTTTTCCACTGCCCGCTCCATCCTCGCCCATAATTCCTCACCAACAATCGTAAACTTTTCCATTCGGTACTCCGTCCAATCATTGTACTTCGACACCGCTGACAAAAGTAGCAGAGCGTCAAGCTGGGACAGGCATTAACCGATCTCCGATCTCCGCACCGCATTTCGACCACAACGCATCTCTGCTAGAATTCGCGGGATCGAATCATTCATCCCCTGTCGCATTGGAGGCTTACATGGCACGCGATACTTTGTTTCTGCTCAAGTCGGATTTCGTCGATGGTGCGGGAGCCCCATATTACTGTCCTGATTGCGCACAAATTACCGGAGTCCTGGACTACTTTTCCAAATTGCGTTACGAACTCGATATCCGTTACGTCGATTTCGCAAAGCCGAGAAAAGATATTGTCGCGATCCTGTCCGAACAACATCAGGGCTGCCCGGTGTTGATCTTGGATCAACCTCCTCCGATGGACGCGTTGGCCTATATGACTGGTAATGTGAACGGAAAGAGCTTTGTCGCAGGAGCCAAAGCGATCGGGAATTACTGGTCGTACAAATACAACATTTCGCGTCCTCACTAGGCAATTTTCCTTCTGGAGCTGTCCATCGTGCTACGAATCTTGCTTGCAATCACAATCTCATTCTTGGGAGCGTGCGCTGTGGAAGTTATAGGAATCGCGACAGGTGACGAGCCCACCGCAATGGGATGGCCTGCGCCGATGTCGAACGCCGACGCGTGGAAGGTGATGCCGGCGGCGAAACAAGGGCAGGGGGCAGAGCTACCAACCTGGGCCCGGATGCTCGCTCGGGAAGCTCCGCGAACGGCAGCGGCGTTTCTCGAACTCGATCTTGCCCAACGTACGCGCAGTCCAGTCGAACCAGGTTTGCGCTCGGGGATGCGATATGTCGCCGCGAAAGCGAACGGGTGTTCCTACGCCACAGTTACCGCGGCGGCGGATGCGAAGCGTGCCGGTGTCACGGCGGAAAAACTCGCTTCGCTCGATACACAGGAATATGCCGCATGGAGTCCTGCCGAACGCTCTGCACTGCAGTTTGCTCACGATATGACGCTAAACTCCGATGGTGTTACCGACGAACAATTCGCGAAGTTGGTCGAACTCTTTAGCGATCGCCAAGCGGCGGCGATGGTGCTTGCGATGGCCTACGCGAACTTTCAAGATCGATTTCTGATTTGCTTAGGAGCGCCGATCGAAGAGAACGGTCCCTTGCCTCCGGTCGTCGTCAAATTCGCGAGCGATACACTAACCAAGACCACTACCCCTCCTCCCGCCAACAAGAAACCAGATATCCCAGGAGCAAAGCCCGAGATCAATAAGGATATTATCGAAGACGACGGAGAGTTCACTTGGCTCCCCTATGAACAGTTGCAGAATCGATTGCAACAGCAGCGGGATCGGACCACTCGATTGCCCATTCCCGAGTGGAGCGTCTTTGCCGACCGCTTGCCGCAAGGGCTAATGGAAAAGCCGAGCGATATCATCTGGTACAAGATCGCTTTCGGTTACGCAGATGAATTGGCGGTCCCCTTTGAGATTTATCTGCGTACTGCCGGAGCAGAGATTTCGAGCAACTGGGACCGCGCGTTTGGCAACTGCATTTTCTGGATGGTCACCGATGCGGTGAAGTGCCCTTACTGCATGGGGCATTGTGAAATGAACTGGGAAGTCATGGGCATGGATACAACGCAGATCGCCGATCTCAGCCAGAAACTTGCTGGCAACGACTGGTCTTCGTTTACTGAACCGCAGCAGCAAGCGTTGGCATTTGCTCGCAAGCTGACACGCACTCCGTCGAAGGTAACGCGAGAAGAAATCGAAGCTCTTCGCAAGGGTTTTGGGGACCAGCGTGCATTCTTCATCTGCTTGCAAGCAAGTCGCTACAACTACATGACACGCATCAGCAACGGC
>JBILVV010000197.1:0-8427 GCA_044370255.1 Pirellula sp. | reverse complement strand
GCAACTAGGAACGTGATTTGGGCAGCAGGTGTCAAGGCATCCCCACTCGCTAAGCTCCTGGCGGAGGCTGCGGAAGATCCATCGTTATTAGATCGCAGTGGGCGAATCGCCGTCGACCAACATTGCACTATCCCGAAATTCCCAAATGTCTACGCCGCAGGAGATATGGCAGCCTTCGCGACCGCCGATGGAAAGACGCTTCCCGGCGTCGCACCGGTCGCCATGCAACAGGGGGAGTATATCGGACGTCGCATCCGACAAGCCATCGAAGGAATTTCGATCGATCGACCCTTTCAGTATTGGGACAAAGGAACGATGGCAACGATTGGGAGATCGCGGGCTATTATGGAGTTTGGTAGTTGGCGATTGTCCGGTCGCATTGCTTGGCTCGCGTGGCTCTTCATTCATATTCTGTATCTGGCACGCTTCGAGAATCGAGTGCTCGTCATGTTTCAATGGTTCTGGAACTACGTCACCAGAAATCGCTCCGCTCGTTTGATCACCGACTCGTTGCGAAAAGAGAATCCCTCGATTTTGAGCTGCCTTCTTGCATGTAGCCTGCTCCATGGAGTCGGACTATGCCAAATTCCTCATCCGCCAGCGCCCGCCATCGAGATTCTCGATACACGCGTTATCTCGTGGAAGCCACCTCTATATCACGGATGGTCGACGTTGGCTCGTCGCAAGGATGGCGAATTGCTGCTCGCTTTCTCCGGTGGGCGCGAAGCGCATGTGTGTCCCTTCGGCAGACTCGAATTCATGCGATCCAAAGATCATGGAGCAACCTGGGGATGGCCACAGGTGTTGCTCGATAGCCCGATCGATGATCGAGATGCGGGGGTGGTCGAGACTGCGGCAGGTTCCATCTTGATAACCCATTTCACATCGCTAGCTTATGAACCTATTCTCGAACGTGCAGAGTGCACGCAGGTCGGACAACCCGGCGGCTTTGCCGAACAGAAACTCATCGATGAATGGCGAGCCGCCCGCGATCGCCTCTCTCCTGAGCAGCGGAAAAGCGAGCTGGGTTGCTACCTGATCCGCTCGACCGATGGCGGAGTGACTTGGTCGCAGCGCATGCGAGTACCTATCAACAGTCCTCACGGTCCCATCGTGACCCAGAGTGGACGCTTGCTCTACGCAGGGAAAGCGATTTGGGGAGAAAACAAAGTGGGCATCTGCGAATCGCTCGATGATGGACAGTCTTGGTCGTTGATCGCTGAGTTGCCCGTTCGCGAGGGGGACGAGATGCGTCACTATCATGAGCTTCATCTCGTCGAAGCAAGCAATGGCGCCTTGATCTGCCACATTCGCAATGAGAATCGGCAGTCCGACGGCGAAACATTGCAAAGCGAGTCGACCGATAAGGGCAAGACGTGGTCGGTCCCCCATACGATCGGCGTATGGGGGATCCCATCCCATTTATTGCGACTGCAAGATGGTCGGTTGCTCATGAGTTACGGATATCGTCGCCCTCCGTTTGGCAATCAAGCGCGAGTCAGCGCTGACAATGGCGCGACATGGAGCGAACCGATTGTCTTGAGCGCCGACGGAGTAACAGGGGATCTCGGATATCCCTCGACGGTCGAGTGCGATGATGGCATGCTGGTCACCGTATGGTACGAAGTCATGAGCGGTTCACCTCTCGCGCAGCTACGCCAATCCCGCTGGCGCTTTGTTGCTTCCGATCAAACAAAGTGAATCGATGTTTCACCCTCACTCGTGTGTTTTTAAGTCGGAATTTTCAAGTCTATATCAACCCAAAGCGCGAGCCGCCTAAACGCGGCTTTAAAGGCTGCAGGCGAGGAACGTGGAGCAGCGTTCGATCCAAGCCACAACAGGTATCCCCCCATGCAACAATGGATTTTTCTCTCCGTCGCGATTGTAAGCGAGGTGATTGCAACTTCGGCGCTGAAGGCTTCGGAGGGTTTCTCCCGTTTTTGGCCATCGCTCATTGTCGCAGTGGGATACATCACATCGTTTTACTTTTTATCGCTCACGCTCAAAACGGTTCCGGTCGGAGTCGCCTACGCGATCTGGTCGGGCGTGGGCGTTGCGTTGATCACTTTCATTGCTTGGGTTCAGTTTGGTCAGTCGCTTGATGTACCAGCCATCGTTGGTCTATCGTTGATCGTTCTTGGTGTCATCGTGCTCAACCTATTGTCCAAGTCAGCGGTGCACTGAAAAGGAATAAAACCGGCAACGTTCCGGCATGATCTATGAATAACGAAATCTGGAGTGCGGTAGACCGATACTTCCAAGATGCATTTCTTAAGAGAGACGAAATCTTGGAGTCGGTGCTGGAGCGATGTAGGCAGGCGGGACTGCCCGATATCAACGTCAGTCCATGCCAAGGGCAAATGCTCGCGATTCTGACCAAAATATCCAAGGCCAAACGGATCCTCGAAATCGGGACGTTGGGAGGATATAGCACGATTTGGTTTGCCCGTGCCCTTCCCAGCGACGGCATGATTCTGAGCATCGAACTGATGGAGGACTACGCCAAGCTCGCGCGCGAGAACATCACTCTTGCTCACGTCGATCGAAAGGCGATGGTGATTTGCGGTGATGCGCGAATGGTGATGGAGCGTTTGATTGACGATGCTGTTGAGCCTTTCGACTTAATCTTCATCGATGCCGATAAACCGTCGAATCCTATCTATTTGGCGTTGGCTGTTAAGCTGGCTCGTTCGGGGACCGTGATTATTAGCGACAACGTCGTGCGAGAGGGCGCGGTAGCTGATGAAAACACTGTGGATCCCAAGGTGATCGGCATTCGCCAGTACTGTGAGGATCTCAACAAGCTTGGATGGGAGTCTACCGGGATCCAAACGGTGGGGGTCAAAGGCTACGACGGTTTCTCGATCACGATGGTGCCGTGAGTATGGAGCCTGATCGAAAGCCTAGGCCCTTCGCAAAGCCTCTGGACGTGCCACCCATGCTCACGCGGAACGCGTTCAATAAAAGCCGAGCAGCGCAAGCTGCCGGGTTGAACTTCGGCAGACGTTGCGATGTTCAGTGCGCTTCCACCCGGATGCTCGCGCATCTCGGCTAACATTCACGTCCATCGCAAAGCCTCAGGGCGTGCCACCCATGCTCACGCGGAACGCGTTCAATAAAAGCCGCGCAGCGCAAGCTGCCGGGTTGAACTGTGGCAGACGTCGCGATGTTCAGTGCGCTTCCACCCGGATGCTTGCGCATCTCGGCTAACATTCAAGTCCATGACAAAGCCTCTAGACGTGCTACCCGATATCGGATCATCGCCCCACGTGGTCAAGCCAACAGATGGGCTCCGTTTTGCCGAGTATCTTTGCCGAACGACGAGTCACGCAACTTCGCACGGTCCCCCTTCGGACGGTATACTAAGGTCGCCCGTTCGTTATGTGACTACCTGTTTCCCGATAGCGTTCGAAATGATTGACCCCAAAGGCGAGGTTGGATCCCAGCCCAGAGGGTTGCTAACAACCGATCAACCATCATGAAAAAGCAACTCCTTCAAAGCTACCAAACAGCGATCGCAACCCTTTGCGTTCTTGCTGCGATCATCTTCGCAAACTCGACTTTCGCGCAAGAAGAGTTCATTCCACGCAGGCAGAGCCAGCCTCCTGGACCGCCGCTGTCACCGACCGAAGCACTGGCCAAGATGCAAGTCCCCGAAGGCTTCCGCGTCGAGTTGGTCGCGAGCGAACCGGATCTCCTCAATCCCGTTGCTATGGCGTTCGACGATGCAGGTCGCATCTATGTCACCGAAAGCTTTGAATACCCCCGACGCGAAGCTGGGCCCGGCCGCGATCGGATCAAGATCCTCGAAGACACCAACGGAGACGGTCGTGTCGATCGCGTGAAGGTATTCGCCGAAGGTCTCAACATTCCGTCCGGGATCGCGGTTGGTCACGGTGGTGTGTGGGTGGCTAACGCTCCCGACATTCTCTTTCTCGAAGATACCAACGGAGATGATGTCGCCGACAAATCGACGGTGGTGGTGACCGGCTTCGGACGCGATGACACGCATGAGTTGCCCAATGCGCTGACCTGGGGCCCCGATGGTTATCTCTATGGTCTCAACGGCGTCTTCAATCGATCGGTCGTGAAGCAAGACGGCCGCCAGTTCGATTTCACTTGCGCGTTGTTTCGGATCCATCCTCGGACGCGCAAGTTTGAGCTCTTCTGCCAAGGGACCAGCAACCCGTGGGGAGTCGCATTCGATAGCGAAGGGAGCGCATTCATCAGCGCCTGCGTCATCGATCACTTGTGGCACCTGACCGAGAGCGCGTACTATCTGAGGCAAGGAGGCCCCTATCCACCGCACACATGGTGGGCCGACTCGATCGTCAAGCACACGCATCAAATGGCTGCTTACTGCGGTATCGAGTACTTCGATTCCGCTGCTTATCCACCGGCATACCGCGACAAGCTTTATATGGGGAATATTCATGGCGGATGTATCAACGTTGATCGGATCCAGCGAGCGGGAGCCACCTACCAAGGCTTCGGCGAACCCGATTTCCTCACCGCCAACGACGTATGGTTCATGCCGGTTGCGCAGAAGGTTGGTCCCGATGGTTGTCTCTATGTTCTCGATTGGTATGACCGATACCACTGTTATCAAGACGCCAACGCGGACCCTCAAGGGATCGATCGCGGGCATGGCCGTCTGTATCGCATTGTTTACGAAAAACGGCCAGAGGTGCGATATCCCGATATCAGTAAGCTCGATGGTATGGGATTGATCCGCGCCCTCGGCGATGACAACGTCTTCATTCGCCAGCGAGCCCAACTCGAACTCGCCGAACGGGGAGGGACCGACGACCCTACGATCACCAACTCGCTCGAGAAAATCGTCTTCGGCGATGAACCCATGAAGACCCGCATGCACGCGTTGTGGTCGATGGCAGGTTCGGGGACACTGCCAGCCGCACTCTTACAAAAGTTAACTCGCGACCCGAATCCTGAACTGCGAGCGTGGGGTGTGCGACTGGCTGGGGATCATCAGCCCGACGATGCAGCGATCGCCGAACAATTGAGATCGATGGCCAGCGACGCGGATCCTCGCGTGCGATTGCAGGTCGCGATCGCCGCACCGAAACTGCAGCGCCAAGCTGAGAACGCAACTCGGATCGCACTTGCTACGGAATTAGATGTCCTCAGGCACTCCACCGAGGATCCGATTCTGCCGCGCGTCGTCTGGCAGAACATGCTTCCATCGATCGATCGTCATCCCGACATGATCCAACAAGCATTGCAGGATGGATTGAATCGCGATGGGGATCTACTGCGAAACATGGTTCAACGCATCGCGGCCAAGTGGGCATCGGCATTACCAAAAGATGTCGCCAGTAGCGATGGTAAAGAACGATTGGGATCAATGCTTCAGCTCTCCGATATCATGCTCGACAAGTATCCCGATAGCTCGGCAATGATTCTCTATCCGATCTCCTATCGCATTTTCACCGGCGAGATCTCGCTCGCCTCTGCGCAAAGTGTACTGCGGCCCTGGCTCGATGCGCTTCGACAGAAGGGAGCATTGTCGAACGAGAATCCCGCCTGGAAACAATCGAGCTTGCTGGCGCGATTGATCTGCAACGAGCCTGAAGCGCAAACGGCCGCGATCGAGCAGATCCTCGATCGGTCGATCCCTGCGGAACTGAGGCGCGAGACGCTGATGTTCGCCGCAGTGCATCCGAACCGATCGCATCGATCGGCCTTGGAACAAGTCCTCGGCGATCTTGTCGAAGGCAAACATGTAGGGACGCCGTTCCGTGACATGACGCTCGATCTAGGGATCGCTCGCGCTGATGAAGGAGCTATTGAACTGCTCGTCAATGCTCTTCCGAAATTGCCAAGCGATGTGCAAGCCGGAATCGCGGAGCGGATGTGTCTGCGGGAACCCAGTGCGAGCGCTTTCTTACAACAAGTGGCGGCTGGAACGGTGCGCAAGGAACTGCTTGGCCCCAATCGCGTTCGATTGCTGGCCGCCGAAGGTTCGGATATAGCCAAGGGCTTGATCGCGAAAGTCTGGGGAACCGTCAATACGGCCACATCCCAGGAACGAGAGAATGTTGTGCGACGAGTGGCCGATCAATTGCGCTGGGACGCCCGAGGCAATCCTGATAAGGGGTGGGTGGTCTACGATCGCATCTGCGGCCAATGCCATGTGATGCACAATCGGGGTGCCGAAGTAGGCCCAAATATCACCGCCAACGGTCGCGGCTCGTATGAACAGTTGCTTGTAAGTGTCTTTCATCCAAGCCTGGTGATCGGCGATGCGTTTAAGAGTGTGACCGTTCGGACCGAGGATGGGACGATCGTCACTGGTCTGTTGGTATCCCGCGATGAGACCAAGACCGTCATCAAGGTGCAAGGTGGCAAGGAGACCGTAATCCCTGCTTCGGAGATCGCGGAGTTTCGGCAGGACACCAAGTCCTTGATGCCCGAAGGGATCGAGAATCAGATGACACCGCAGGAGGTGGCTGACTTGCTTGCGCTCTTGACCCTCGAGAAAGCTCCTGGTACTCCAGACAACGGAACTATATCTGGAACACCTCCTTACCTGCACCAACCGCGTTGACCCTCGAGAGCAACCCTTGAATCGCAAACTGGAATCGAATTCGCGTCCGCTGCAAGTTGCTCATCGGGGCGGCTTGGCCGACTTTCGTCCCCCTTGGTATCTGCGTACTGGCCATGTACAGACACTGATCACGGGCTTTTTTCGCCCAATTGCCCCGTTGGCTCCCGCGGTGACTCACCGCATTGAGATCGGCGATACGGGGGCGATGCTCATTCACGAAAATGCGCCCGAAAACCTGGATGAAAGCAGGCCATCGGTACTTCTACTGCATGGTTTGGGTTCTTCGCATGCCGGGACCTACATGACCAATATCGCAGCGGGGTTGCTACAACGGGGTTACCGAGTGTTCCGCGCGGACTTGCCAGGTGCTGGCCTGTCCTGCAGAACGACTTTTTTGCCTCCGCACGGAGCCTGCTACGACCTGGTTCGCAAGTGCCTGAACCACCTCAGTCAATCGCAGCGGATCTCGACATGGCGGATCGCAGGCGTTTCGCTTGGTGGAAATATCTTGCTCAAGATGCTTGCTCGCCATGCGATGCAACCCGAACTTCATCCGTTCGATTTCCGAGTGGACTACGCGTTGGCGGTCGCCCCTCCCATCGATCTCAAGGCATGCTGCGAAAACATCGAACGCGGCATCAATCGTTTGTATGGCCGATACTTCATGCGAGCCTTGAAGAGGCAGGCTCAGGAGCGAGCCGATATCTGGCCGCAGTGGAAAGAAGTCCTTCGAAACGCGGACTATCGAACCATTCGACGCTTCGATGAAACAGTCACCGCGCCGCTTGCGGGGTTCCCTAGTTCGGACTCCTATTACTGCTTCGGTTCGTCGATCGAAGAATTGCCGAACATTCAAGCCCCAACAACCATCTTGATCGATGAGCACGATCCTATTGTTCCGGCCCATCTTTTCAATCGCGCCGCATATTCCTCAACCACAAGGCTCGTGAAGACGCAGTATGGCGGGCATGTCGGTTACCTTCATCGATTGCCAACCCCGGATGGAAAACGGAACAGCCGATGGCGAAGATGGGCTGACGATCGAATCGCTACCGAGTTGGCGGCACCCACATGGCCCGAACCGGTCAAAATTTCGCAGGATCCATCATGAGAGCTTTTGCTCTACTTTTGATATTCTTCTTCGCTTGCGATTCACTTACCCTAGGGCAACAAGTGCCGAATCGGCTACGGGATATGAACGTACTTAATACCGTTTTGATCGTCGAACCGCCGCAGTCCCTCGGACCTCGGCTCAGTCGAGTGGCATCGATCTTCGTCGACCAATGCATCGGCTGCCACAACGATCAACAAGCCGAGGGTGGCTACTCGATGGCTACCCCCGAATCGATGCGCCGAGCAGGGGATTCCAAGCGACTGCCCATCCTAAAAGACACAATACGACCGGATGAGGACGCTGACGAAGCGATGGGAGAATTGTATCGTAGGCTCTTATCCGCTGATCCGGATGAGCGGATGCCCAAAGACTCTCCTCCGCTCGATCCCGATGCCGTTGATGCCATCTATGACTGGGTCGTGTTCGGTGCGCGAGTCGACGGTTCAAACGATGCTCCGATCGAATCGTTTGTCCCGACGCGATTGAATCTCGAGCCAAAATGGGGGACGTATCCGAAGCCTCACGCCGTCAGCGCGATTGCGATCGATCGGGCTGGCGAGATCATCTTCAGCAGCGGCGCTAGCGAAGTGCTCGCTTGGTCGATCGATGGCAAACTCCATGCCCGCATCCCGGTCCGCGGTCGCTTCATCAGCGATATCGAATGGAACGAAGCGAACAGTAGCCTATACATCGCGTCCGGAACCCCTGGTCAAATCGGTATCGTCGAGAGTGTGCCTTGGAGCAA